>NZ_JBHVOL010000007.1:76412-426867 GCF_042887925.1 Kitasatospora sp. NPDC057904 | reverse complement strand
GCGTTGTCGTCGGTCGCCCGATGTCCCCCAGCCTGGCGGCCGGGAGGTGCCCCCACCGCATCGCCTCCCTCCTCCGCCTTGCGATGCACGCACCCAGACGCCGCCCGGCCCGCCCTCCGGGCGGACGACGGGGGTGTGAAGACAGGCCCCGCCGGCTCCGGCCGCGCGCACCCGAGGGCCGGGCGCCCGGTCGGCGGCAGGGCCGGCCGGGCGCCCAGCCGTGCGGTCGTCGGTGCGTGGGCGGACCGTCGCACACGGAAACCGCCGGAATCCGGACCGCACCGGTCAAGGAGTGCTCAGGCCACGGCACCAAGCGAATCCAGTCGATCTTGTGCATTCTCGTGCATTGGTTAGGCTTTCAAATGTTCGCAAGGTTAAAGTCGTTCCCATGCATGCCTGGCCCGCCTCCGAGGTTCCCGCCCTGCCTGGTCAGGGGCTCCCCCTCCACATCTTCGACACTGCAGCGGGCACGGTCCGCGAGGTCGTGCCGCAGGACGGCACCGCCCGGATCTACGTCTGCGGCATCACCCCCTACGACGCGACCCACATGGGCCACGCCGCCACCTACAACGCCTTCGACCTGGTGCAGCGGGTGTGGAAGGACGCCGGTCACGACGTCCTGTACATCCAGAACGTCACCGACGTCGACGACCCGCTGCTGGAGCGCGCCGTCGCCACCGGGCAGGACTGGACGGCCCTGGCCGAGCGCGAGACGGCGCTGTTCCGCGAGGACATGACCGCGCTGCGGCTGCTCCCGCCGGCCCACTACATCGGCGCCGTCGAGTCCATCCCGTGGATCGTGCCGATCGTCCAGAAGCTGCTGGCCAGTGGCGCCGCCTACGAGGTCGACGGCGACATCTACTTCTCGGTCGACTCCGACCCGCACTTCGGCGAGGTCTCCGGCCTGACCCGCGAGGCCATGCGCCCGGTCTTCGCCGAGCGCGGCGGCGACCCGGACCGCCCCGGCAAGCGCAACCCGCTCGACGCGCTGCTCTGGCTGGCCGCCCGCCCCGGCGAGCCCGCCTGGGACACCGAGCTCGGCCACGGCCGCCCCGGCTGGCACATCGAGTGCGTCGCGATCGCGCTGCAGTACCTCGGCATGTCCTTCGACGTCCAGGGCGGCGGCAGCGACCTGTCCTTCCCGCACCACGAGATGGGCGCCTCGCACGCCCAGGTCGCCACCGGCGCCCACCCGTACGCGAAGGCGTACGTGCACGCCGGCATGGTCGCGCTGGACGGCAAGAAGATGTCCAAGTCCCGGGGCAACCTGGTCTTCGTCTCGGCGCTGCGCCGCGAGGGCGTCGACCCGGCGGCGATCCGCCTGGCCCTGCTCTCGCACCACTACCGCGAGGACTGGGAGTGGACCAAGGCCGTTCTGGACGAGGCCGTCGAGCGCCTCGCCCGCTGGCGCGCGGCGGTCTCCCGGCCGGACGGCCCGGCCGCCGAGGCGCTGCTCGCCGAGGTCCGCGCCGCGCTCGCGGACGACCTCGACGCGCCGGCCGCGCTGGCCGCCGTCGACCGCTGGGCGGTGCTCCAGGAGACCGACGGCGGCACCGACATCGGCGCCCCCGGCCTGGTCACCCGTACCGTCGACGCCCTGCTCGGCGTCGCGCTGTAGCACCGTCGGGTCCTGTAGGACCGTCATACGCCGAAGGGGCGCCAGGACCGATCGTCCTGACGCCCCTTCGGCCGTTCCGTCCTACTCGTCGTCCGCGGAGCCCTCCGGCGCCTCCCGGGTGGTCCCGGGCGCCTCCGGCTCGGCCGGCCGCTCCGCGGTGGCGTGCCCGGCCACCGGCTTCTCGCCGGTCGGACCGACGTTCTCCCGGCGGCGCAGGTAGCGCTCGAACTCGCGGGCGATCGCGTCGCCGGAGGCCTCCGGCAGCTCCGCGGTGTCCTGCGCCTCCTCCAGCTGCTGGACGTACTCGGCCACCTCGCTGTCCTCGGCGGCCAGCTGGTCGACGCCCAGCTGCCAGGCCCGGGCGTCCTCGCCGAGCTCGCCCGGCGGGATCCGCAGGTCGAGCAGGTCCTCCAGCTTGTTGATCAGGGCCAGGGTCGCCTTGGGGTTGGGCGGCTGCGCGACGTAGTGCGGCACCGCCGCCCACAGCGTCACGGCCGGCACCCCGGCGTGCGTGCAGGCCTCCTGCAGCACCCCGACGATCCCGGTCGGCCCCTCGTACCGGCTCTCCTCCAGGTCCAGCCGACGGGCCAGATCGGGGTCGGAGGTGACGGCGCTGACCGGCACCGGGCGGCTGTGCGGGGTGTCGCCGAGCAGCGCGCCCAGGATCACCACCAGCTCGACGCCCAGCTCGTGCGCGAAGCCCAGCAGCTCGTTGCAGAACGAGCGCCAGCGCATGCTCGGCTCGATGCCGCGCACCAGGACGACGTCCCGGGTCTTGGGCTCCGTCACCCGGATCACCGAGAGCCGGGTGGTGGGCCAGGTGATCCGGCGGATGCCGCCGTCCATCCAGACCGTGGGACGGTTGACCTGGAAGTCGTAGTAGTCCTCCGCGTCCAGGGCCGCGAACACCTTGCCGCCCCAGGTCTCGTCCAGGTGCGCCAGGGCCGCGGAGGCGGCGTCGCCCGCGTCGTTCCAGCCTTCGAAGGCGCAGACCATCACCGGGTCGATCAACTCGGGGACATCTTCCAGCTCGATCACCCGGCGTCTCCCTCCGAACTCCTCATCGCCCATGGAACTCCTCGCTCCACGGTCCCTACCTGCCCAGCCTACGGGCTTTGATGCGCGTCACGGCCGGGGCACCGGGACAGTCTGGGGGACCGGGCCGCCATGATCCAGCGGTTATCCGCAGGTCCGGTCACAGGAGCGCGGCGACGGTGGGCAGGTAGCCGCGGGCCTGGCCGTCGGCGGTGGGGTGGAAGGACTCCCACAGGTGGGAGACCACGATGCCGTTGATCCACTCCTCCTTGCCGCCGCCGCACGTGCCGTGCCCGTCGAAGGCCGGCCGGACGTCCGCGAAGGCGAACCCGTGGGCCTCGGACTGACGGCGGATCAGCTCGTCCAGGCGGTCGGTGAGGGCGTTGAACCGCTGCCGCCTGGACTCGGTGGCGAGCAGGCAGGTGGTGCCGGTCTGGAGCAGCCGGGGGTAGCCGGTGACGACGACCCGGGCGGCCGGGGCGGCGGCGCGGACCGCCGAGTAGAGCGCGTCGAGGCGGCCGGGCAGGTCGTCGTCCAGGTGGTGCGCGGCGGTGTCGAGGGTGCGCTCGCAGCGGGCGTCGGTGGTGAGCGGCTGGAGGCAGTCGACGGCCGCCGAGGTGAAGCCGAGGTCGTTGCCGCCCACGGTGAGGGTGACCACCGTGGTGTCCGCGGCGACCTTCGGCAGCTGGTCGCGGCGGACGTCGTCGGCCCCGGCGGCGCTGCACGCGGCGTCGGTGAGGGCGGCGCCGTGCGCCGCGGCCCACAGGGCGGGGTAGCCGCGGCCGCTGCGGTGGCAGTCGCCGCTGGCGGGGTCGTAGGAGCCGGCCGCGACCCCGGCCGCGTAGGAGTCGCCGAGCGCGGCGTACCTGGGGGCCGGGTCGGCCGCGGCCGGGGCGGCGAGGGCGGCGCAGAGCAGGGGGACGGCGGCCAGGGCGGCGACCGGGCGGGGGAGCGGCACGGCGGTTCTCCGGGGTCCGGGCGGGCCGGGCGCGGTCCGCCTCGGCCCATCGGGCACGGATCGTAGTCGATCGACTACCCGGCGTCGTGGCGTGCCCGCCGGGCGGGGCGGCGCGATGATGGACAACGGGGCCGGGCGGCGGGCGTGAGGAGCCGGACCGATGAACCGATGGCTGTGGATCGGCGCGGGCGTGGCGGCGGTGGCCGCCGGCACCGCGGTGGTGGCGGCGGACCGCGCGGGCCGCCGGCTCCCGGTGGAGCACGTCACCGAGGGCGGACTGGAACTCTCCCAGCCGCCCGGCGCGGTCTGGGACGTGCTGACCGACATCGACCTCTACCCCGCCTGGCGCCCCGACCTGACCCACGTCGAGCGGCTGCCCGCGGCGGCCGGCGGCCGGGAGCGCTGGCGCGAGTACGACCGGCACGGGCACACCACGTACGAGGTGGTCGCCAGCGAGGCCCCGCACCGCCTGGTGACCGGCATCGCCGACCCGGACCTGCCGTACGGCGGCACCTGGACGTACGTCCTGACGCCGGCGGGCCGGGGCTGCCTGCTGACCGTCACCGAGCGCGGCGAGGTCCGCAAGCCGCTGTACCGCGCGGTCTCCCACTACGTGACCGGCGAGGACGTGACCGTCCACCGCTACCTCGGCGCCCTCGCCCATCGCATGGCCTGAGCCCGGGGCGCAGCTACCCGACCCAGCCCCGCCGGTACTGCGCCCAGTCCTCGGGCGTCGCCGCGAAGTCCACGTACAGCGCGACGCCGAAGGCCGGGCGGTGCAGGTCCTCGCGGGCGAGGCCCAGCCGGACGCCGCGCACGGCCGCGTCGACCGTCTCGGCGCCGCCCCGGTGCGCCCAGGTGTCGTCCCAGTAGAACGGCAGGCCCATCAGCAGGTCGACGTCCTTCGGCGTGGCCTCCAGGGCCAGTTCGGTCTGCAGGGCGACGTAGCCGCCGAACAGCGGCTCGGTCTGCATGCTGGTGTCGTACGTCATCACCGCGATCTGGTCGACCCGGCGGGCGGTCGCGGTGAAGTAGGCCTGGTCCCACCACTTGCCGTGCCCGCTGAGGGCGATCCCCGCGGTGTGCAGGCCGGGCAGGGGGTCGATCTGCGGGGCGGCGACGGAGAGCTTGGCGCCGCGCCCGGCGGTCACCGCCCGGACCTGGTCGAGGAGGGCGAGCCAGCCGGCCGAGCCGGGGCGGATCGGCTCCATGTCGAAGTGCACCCCGTCGAAGCCGAGGTCCAGCACCTGCCGGGCGGAGGCGGTGACCCGGTCCCGGGTGGCCGCGTCCTCCAGGTCGAGGGCGTCCTTCTCGGGCTTGACCTCGTCACCCAGCCAGCCCTGCACCCGGATCTTCGGCAGTTCCCGGTGCACCGCCTCGACGAACCACTGCGCGCGCGGGTGGACGGTCGGCGGCAGCGAGCCGTCGTGCTCCAGCGGGCCGGTGTGGACGTACAGGTCGCGGATGCCGGTGCCGTCGAGCTGCCGGGCGAGCGCCGCGACGTCGGCGTCGGTCTTGCGGCCGTCCACCCAGGCGTGGCCGAGCCAGACGGCGTCCCGGCCGCGGGTGCGGGCGTCGGGCGAGAGCCGGCCGACGTCGTGCAGGCGCAGCGCGACGAGCAGTCCCCCGATCGTGGCCACCGGAACGGCCGCGGCCACGGCGAGCGCGACCAGCGCCCTGCGCCACCACGACCAGCCCCGCCAGCGGGCCCCGAATGCGCTGAACGGCACCGTCAGTGCCCGGCCCATCCGTCCCGCGGACGTGCGTGCGCGCCCCAACCGATTGCTCCCCCCTTGCGGCCGAGCGTTCAGGATACGAAATGCACAGTCGCGCCGGGCCGTGGGACGGATACCCTGGCCACGTGCGCGCCCGACCAAGCGGGAGCGCAAAGCCGACAGCCGTCGCACCAGGGAGAAGCCCCATGGCCACTGCAGCCGAACCGTCCATCACTCAGCAGAGCCGCGCGAACGCGTTGCGCGAGGCCCTCGCCACCCGGGTGGTGGTCGCCGACGGGGCGATGGGCACCATGCTCCAGGCCCAGGACCCGACCATGGAGGACTTCCAGGACCTGGAGGGCTGCAACGAGGTCCTGAACCTCACCCGCCCCGACATCGTCCGGTCCGTCCACGAGGCCTACTTCGCGGTGGGCGTGGACTGCGTCGAGACCAACACCTTCGGTGCCAACTTCGCCGCGCTCGGCGAGTACGACATCCCCGAGCGCATCTTCGAGCTGTCCGAGGCCGGCGCCCGGATCGCCCGCGAGGTCGCCGACGCGCACACCGCCGCCGACGGCCGCACCCGCTGGGTGCTCGGCTCGATCGGGCCCGGCACCAAGCTGCCCACCCTCGGCCACGCCCCGTACGAGGCCCTGCGCGACGGCTTCCAGGAGAACGCGGCCGGCCTGATCGCCGGCGGCGCCGACGCCCTGCTGGTCGAGACCAGCCAGGACCTCCTGCAGACCAAGGCCGCGATCCTCGGCTCCAAGCGCGCCCTCGCCGCGGCCGGCCTGGACCTCCCGGTGCTGGTGCAGGTGACGGTGGAGACCACCGGCACGATGCTGCTCGGCTCGGAGATCGGCGCCGCGCTCACCGCGCTGGAGCCGCTCGGCGTCGACTACATCGGTCTCAACTGCGCCACCGGCCCGGCCGAGATGAGCGAGCACCTGCGCTACCTGGCCAAGAACGCCCGGATCGGCCTGTCCTGCATGCCGAACGCGGGCCTGCCGGTGCTCGGCAAGGACGGCGCCCACTACCCGCTGTCCCCGGCCGAACTGGCCGAGGCGCACGACGTGTTCACCCGCGAGTACGGGCTGTCGCTGGTGGGCGGCTGCTGCGGCACCACGCCGGAGCACCTGCGCGCGGTGGTCGAGCGCGTCCAGGGCCGCGCGATCGCCCCGCGCACGCCGCAGCCGGATCCGTCGGCGGCGTCGCTGTACCAGGCGGTGCCGTTCCGCCAGGACACCTCGTACCTCGCGATCGGCGAGCGCACCAACGCCAACGGCTCGAAGAAGTTCCGCGAGTCGATGCTGGCCGGCGACTGGCAGGCCTGCGTGGAGATCGCCCGCGACCAGATCCGGGACGGCTCCCACCTGCTGGACCTGTGCGTCGACTACGTCGGCCGCGACGGCGTCGCCGACATGAAGGAGATCGCCGGCCGCCTGGCGACCGCCTCGACCCTGCCGATCGTCCTGGACTCCACCGAGCCGCCCGTGCTGCAGGCCGGCCTGGAGGCGCTCGGCGGGCGCGCGGTGCTCAACTCGGTCAACTACGAGGACGGCAACGCCCCCGACTCGCGCTTCGGCAGGATCGCCTCGCTGGCCCGCGAGCACGGCGCCGGCCTGATCGCGCTGACCATCGACGAGGAGGGCCAGGCCCGCACCGCGGACAAGAAGGTCGAGATCGCCGAGCGGCTGATCGCCGAGCTCACCGCGGACTACGGCATCGACGAGGGCTCGATCCTGGTCGACTGCCTCACCTTCACCCTGGCCACCGGGCAGGAGGAGTCCCGGCGGGACGGCATCGAGACGATCGGGGCGATCCGCGAGCTCAAGCGCCGCCGCCCGGACGTGCAGACCACCCTCGGCCTGTCCAACATCTCCTTCGGCCTCAACCCGGCCGCCCGCGTCGTCCTCAACTCGGTCTTCCTGCACGAGTGCGTCGAGGCCGGCCTGGACTCGGCGATCGTCCACGCGTCGAAGATCCTGCCGATCTCCCGGATCCCGGAGGACCAGCGCGAGGCCGCCCTCGACCTGGTCTACGACCGCCGCCGGGACGGCTACGACCCGCTGCAGCGCCTGCTGGAGCTGTTCGAGGGCGTCTCCTCGGCCTCGGTGAAGGCGTCCAAGGCGGAGGAGCTGGCCGCGCTCCCGCTGGACGAGCGGCTCCAGCGCCGGATCATCGACGGGGAGCGCAACGGCCTGGAGGCCGACCTGGACGAGGCGCTCACCGCGCGGCCCGCGCTGGAGATCATCAACGAGACCCTGCTGTCCGGCATGAAGGTGGTCGGCGAGCTGTTCGGCTCGGGCCAGATGCAGCTGCCGTTCGTGCTCCAGTCCGCCGAGGTCATGAAGACCGCGGTGGCGCACCTGGAGCCGCACATGGAGAAGTCCGACTCGGAGGGCAAGGGCACGATCGTGCTGGCCACCGTCAAGGGCGACGTCCACGACATCGGCAAGAACCTGGTCGACATCATCCTGTCCAACAACGGCTACAACGTCGTCAACCTCGGCATCAAGCAGCCGGTTTCGGCGATCCTGGACGCCGCGCAGGAGCACCGGGCCGACGTCATCGGGATGTCCGGGCTGCTGGTCAAGTCGACCGTGATCATGAAGGAGAACCTGGAGGAGCTCAACCAGCGCAAGCTGGCGGCCGACTACCCGGTGATCCTCGGCGGCGCCGCGCTCACCCGGGCGTACGTCGAGCAGGACCTCCACGAGATCTACGAGGGCGAAGTCCGGTACGCCCGCGACGCGTTCGAGGGCCTGCGGCTGATGGACGCGCTGATCGCCGTCAAGCGCGGCGTGCCCGGCGCGGTGCTGCCCGAGCTCAAGCAGCGCCGGCACGCCCGGGTCGAGGTGGAGGAGCCGGAGCCGGAGGTCAACCTCGGCCAGATCCGCTCCGACGTCGCCGTCGACAACGCCGTGCCCGTCCCGCCGTTCTGGGGCGACCGCATCGTCAAGGGCATCCCGTTCGCCGACTACGCGTCCTGGCTGGACGAGGACGCGCTGTTCAAGGGCCAGTGGGGCCTGAAGGCGGCGCGCTCCGGCGAGGGGCCGTCGTACGAGGAGCTGGTGGAGACCGAGGGCCGCCCGCGGCTGCGCGCCTGGCTGGACCGGCTGCAGACCGAGGGCTGGCTGGAGGCGGCCGTGGTCTACGGCTACTACCCGGCCAACTCCAAGGGCGACGACCTGATCGTCTTCCACGAGGACGGCACCGAGCGCACCCGCTTCACCTTCCCCCGCCAGCGGCGCGGGCGCCGGCTCTGCCTGGCCGACTTCTTCCGCCCGGAGGAGTCCGGCGTGCGGGACGTCGTCGGCCTGCAGGTGGTCACCATGGGCAACCGGATCTCGGAGGCGGCCAACGAGCTGTTCGCCGGGAACTCCTACCGCGACTACCTGGAGCTGCACGGCCTCTCGGTGCAGCTGGCCGAGGCGCTGGCCGAGTTCTGGCACGCCCGGGTCCGCTACGAGCTCGGCTTCTCCGGCGAGGACCCGCAGGACGTCAAGGACATGTTCGCGCTCAAGTACCGCGGCGCCCGCTTCTCGCTCGGCTACGGCGCCTGCCCGGAGCTGGAGGACCGCGCCAAGATCGCCGAGCTGCTGAAGCCCGAGCGGATCGGCGTGGTGCTCTCCGAGGAGTTCCAGCTCCACCCGGAGCAGTCCACGGACGCGATCGTGATCCACCACCCGGAGGCGAAGTACTTCAACGCCCGGTAACCAGGACGCCCCCGCGCGTTCGCTCTTTTCCGGCGAACCGGGCGTATCCTTGATGATCCTGAACGGGCCGGTCCGCTCACCAGCGGGCCGGCCCGTGCCATCCCCGGAGCACCTGCGGGGCACTCGGAAGGATCACCATGACCAGCATCTCCACCGCCGTCGCGGCGCTCGACCACGGGGACGACCGCGGGCTGCAGGCGGTGCTGCTGGACATGGACGGGACGCTGGTCGACACCGAGGACTTCTGGTGGCAGGCCGAGGCCTCGCTGTTCGCCGAGCTCGGCTACGCGCTCGACGAGGCGGACCGCGCCCAGGTGGTGGGCGGCCCGATGAGCCGGGTGATCGACTACCTGCTCGCCAGGACCGGCGTCGACCTCTCCCCCGCCGACCTGACGGTGCTCATCAACCAGCGCTTCGTCGACCTGCTGGGCGGCGGCGTGCCGCTCATGCCGGGCGCCGAGCGGCTCCTCAATACCCTTGCCGCGCACGGGATCCCGGCCGCCCTGGTGTCGGCCTCGCACCGGCACATCATCGACATCGTGCTGCGCTCGCTGGGCGCCGAGCACTTCGCCTTCACCGTCGCCGGGGACGAGGTGCCGCGCACCAAGCCGCACCCGGACCCGTACCTGGAGGCGGCCCGCCGGCTGGGCGCGGAACCGGCCCGCTGCGTGGTGGTCGAGGACGCGCCGACCGGGGTGAAGGCGGCCGAGGCGGCCGGCTGCCCGGTGATCGCGGTGCCCTCGGTCGCGCGGATCGAGTCGGCCCCCGGGCGGCTGGTGCTGTCCTCGCTGGAGCAGGTCGACCTCGAACTGCTGCGCTCGCTGGTCGCCTCGCGCGTGTGATTGTGGTCTCATTGCCCCGACGGCCTACCGACCGGTAAGGGGTCCCGGGCGGCCCGATCCGGTGGTCATCGGGGGAGAAAACGGGCATTGGCCGACAACTCGTCGAGGGAGCCGGGCTGCCCCGGATCACCGTGTCCCAAACGTCATCCACGCGGGTATCGGTCGTGCGTGTTCGATATGGCACGCTACTCCAGTTCGTTCCCGCCCTCGCAGCCCTGCCACCGCCGCCGACGGGTACCCCCGGTCCCGGCGCCGGTCGCACGACGCGCACCCCAGAAGGACGCGCCCCGTGAAGACTTCCGCTGAACGCCTGGCAGTACTCGGCTGCGCCGGCCTGGTCGCCGTGACGGTGGCCGGCTGCGGATCCGTCACCGACGCGGTCAAGGGCGGCGGCGGCAGCAGCTCGGTCACCATGGGCACCGCCCAGCTCACCAGCGTGCTGGACCCGGCCGGGTCCTACGACTCCGGCTCCTGGCTGATCCTGCGCAACACCTTCCAGTCGCTGCTGGTCTTCCCCGCCGCCTCCAGCTCGCCCTCCCCGGACGCTGCGCAGTCCTGCGAGTTCACCACCGGCGACTCCACCCAGTACCACTGCGTGCTGCGCCCCGGCCTCAAGTTCTCCAACGGCCACCCGCTGACCGCCGCCGACGTCGTGTTCTCGATCGAGCGCACCAAGAAGATCAACGACAAGAACGGCCCGTCCGGGCTGCTCTCCTCGATCAAGTCCGTCGAGGCCAAGGGCGACAACGAGGTGGTCTTCCAGCTCACCGCGCCCGACGCGACCCTCCCGGCCAAGCTCGCCAGCCCGGTCGGCGCGATCGTCGACCACCAGGTGTACCCGGCCGACTCGCTGCTGCCCAACGACAAGCTGGTCGGCTCCGGCCCGTACAAGCTCGACTCGGTCGAGGCCCTGGGCGGCGGCGGCAAGAGCATCGGCAAGGTCGCGCTGTCGGCCAACGACAAGTACAACGGCGACGTCAAGCTGCGGAACAGCAAGTTCACCGTCCGCTACTACGACCAGGCCGCCGACCTGAAGGCCGCGCTCGACAAGGGCGACGTCGACCTCACCGACGACAGCCTGGACCCGAACACCGCCGCCCAGATCCGCTCCGACCAGCAGGGCGGCAAGGGCGACCTCCAGGTCGTCGAGGGCGACAGCAACAACACCCGCTCGCTGGTCTTCAACACCAAGGACGCGGTCGTCGGCAACGTCGCCGTCCGCCAGGCCGCCGCCGCGCTGCTCGACCGCAAGGCGCTCGCCCGCGACGTCTTCGCCCGCACCGTCCAGCCGCTGTACTCGATGGTCCCGGCCGGCGTCACCGGCCACAACACCGTCTTCTTCGACAAGTACGGCGACCAGGACGTCAGCAAGGCCAAGAAGTTCCTCACCGACGCCAAGGTGCAGCTGCCCGTCAAGATCACCCTCACGTGGTCCCGCTCGCGGGCCGGCGCGGCCGAGGCCGACACGGTGAAGAAGCAGCTGGAGACCGGCGGCCTGTTCCAGGTGACGGTCCAGCAGGAGGCCGACTGGGACAAGTACAAGGCCGGTTTCGCCGACGGCAAGTACCAGGCCTACATCCTCGGCTGGTTCGCCGACTACCCGGACGCCGACAACTACATCAGCCCGCTGGTCGTCGACGGCGGCGTCTACCACGACGGCTGGGACGACCCGCGGATCAGCCAGAAGCTGGTGCCGGACGGCCTCAAGATGACCGACCGCGGCGCGGCGGCCGGCAACTACAACCAGATCCAGTCGATCGTCGCCGACAACGCTCCGCTCGTCCCGCTGTTCCAGGACAAGGCGTTCTACGCGGCCCGCTCGTACATCACCGGGGTCGAGTCCACCGTCGACACCACCGGCGTCTTCCGCTTCGGCGAGATCGGCCGCAGCAGCAAGTAGCGCCCGACGGCGACGGCCCGTCCGCTTCCCCAATGCGGGAGGCGGACGGGCCGTCGCCGTCTGTGCAGCGTCCTACAGCGCGCCCGGACGCACCAGACCGCTCTCGTACGCGTACACCGCCGCCTGCACGCGGTCCCGTAGCTGGAGCTTCGTCAGGACGTGTCCCACGTGCGTCTTCACCGTGGTCTCGCTGACGAACAGTTCGGCCGCGATCTCCGCGTTCGACAGCCCGCGCGCCACCAGCTTGAGCACCTCCAGCTCCCGCTCGGTGAGCGCGTTCAGCGCCTGCGGCGGCGCCTCCTCGCCCGAGGGCAGCTTGGTGGCGTACATGTCCAGCAGCCGCCGGGTGATGCTCGGCGCCAGCATCGCCGCGCCGTCCGCGACCACCCGGATCGCCTGCACCAGCTCCTCGGCCGGCACGTCCTTCAGCAGGAAGCCGCTGGCGCCCGCGCGCAGCGCCTCCACCACGTACTCGTCCAGGTCGAAGGTGGTCAGCACCAGCACCTTGGCCGGGCCGTCCCGCCCCGGGCCGGCGATCCGGCGGGTCGCCTCGACGCCGTCCATCCTGGGCATCCGGATGTCCATCAGCACCACGTCGGGCTGCAGCGCCCGGACCTGGTCCAGCGCCTGCTGACCGTCGCCGGCCTCACCGACCACCACCAGGTCGGACTCGGCCTCCAGGATCATCCGGAAACCGGTGCGCAGCAGCGGCTGGTCGTCGACCAGCAGCACTCGGATCGTCACTAGGACTCCTTGCCGTTCGGATCCCCCGTGGGATCGTCCTCTTCAGACGTACGGGCCAGCGGCAGCGGGTACGGCGGGGGCGTCCCGCCGAACTCCGGGCAGCTGGCCTGGTGGTCGCACCAGTCGCAGAGCCGGTTGCGGGTGGCCGGGAACTCCCCGGTGGCCACCGCGTGGGTGATCCGCTCCCAGAGCGCCTGCAGCTTGCGCTCCACGGCGAGCAGGTCCGCCTCGTCCGGGTCGTAGGAGACGACGTCCCCGCCCCCGCCGAGGTACACCAGCTGGAGCCGCTTGGGGATCACGCCCTTCCAGCGCCACACCACCAGCGCGTAGAACTTCATCTGGAACATCGCCTTGCCCTCGAAGTCCCGCGAGGGCGCCCGGCCGGTCTTATAGTCGACGAGGCGGACCTCGCCGGTCGGGGCGACGTCGACCCGGTCGATGTAGCCGCGCAGCAGCAGGCCCGACTCCAGGGCCGTCTCCACGTACAGCTCCCGCTCCACCGGGTGCAGCCGGGTCGGGTCCTCCAGTCGGAACCACTGGCCGACCAGCTTCTCGGCGTCCGCCAGCCAGCGGGTGAGCGCCGCGCCGTCCGGGTCGTCCGGGAACAGCCCGCCGAGCTCCGGCCGCTCGCCCAGCAGCCGCTCCCACTGCGGGCGCAGCAGGCCGAGCGCCCGCTCCGGCGTCCGCTCGACGGCCGCGCTGTCGAACAGCCGCTCCAGCACCGCGTGCACCAGGGTGCCCCGGGTCGCCGCCGCGCTCGGCGGCTCCGGCAGCCGGTCGATCACCCGCAGCCGGTACAGCAGCGGGCAGGTGAGGAAGTCACCCGCACGGGACGGGGACAGGCCGGTCGGGGGCGCCGCCGGGCGCGCCGGGGCCCCGGCGGCACTGGTGGTGTCGGTCTGCTGCATGGCTACGACCCTATTGCCCCGCGCTGCCATACCGCTGCCACCGTGCTGTCACGCGGCTGGGCAGGGCCCGCGCCAGTGGGTATGAAGCCAGACAGAGGGGCGCGCGGCGCCCTGCCGCCGAGATCACGTAGCGTGGGCACACCGGCGCAACTCGGGGGAGTCGACCGAAGGGATCACGGTGAGCGACAGCAGGGGGCAGCAGACCTCCGACCAGCCGCCGCACGGCGGTGATCGCCCGCCCGGCCGGCCGCCGGAGCCGCGGAAGGAGCGCGGCGGCGGCATCCTCATGGGCCGCCCGTTCGGGGTGCCCATCTACGTCACCCCCTCCTGGTTCGTCATCGCGGCCCTGATCACCTGGGTCTTCGGGGGCCAGCTGAACGACGTCCTGCCGGACCTCGGCGGCTCGCGCTACCTGGTCGCCTTCTCCTTCGCCGTCGCCTTCTACGCCTCCGTCCTGGTGCACGAGCTCGCCCACACGCTGGTCGCGCTGCGCTACCGCCTCGGCGTGCGCCGCATCCAGCTGCAGTTCTTCGGCGGCGTCTCCGAGATCGAGAACGAGGCCGAGACGCCGTGGCGGGAGTTCTGGCTGGCCTTCGTCGGCCCGCTGCTGTCGCTCGTGCTCGGCGGGGTCTTCTACCTCGCCATGCAGGCCGTGGAGCTCTCCTCGGTGCCCGGGGTGCTGCTCACCGGCCTGATGGTCTCCAACCTCGTCGTCGCCGCCTTCAACCTGCTGCCCGGACTGCCACTGGACGGCGGCCGGATGCTGCGCGCGGTCGTCTGGGCCGTCACCGGCAGGCCGATGACCGGCACCGTCGCCGCCGCGTGGGTCGGGCGGGCGCTGGCCGTCGCCGTGCTCATCGGGCTGCCGCTGGTCAGCGCCTCCCGCGGGGTCGGGCGGACCGGCACCGACACCCTCGTCGACGCCGTCATCGCCGCCGTCCTGGCCGCGATCATCTGGAACGGCGCCGGCGCCAGCGTGCGCAACGCCCGGCTCAAGGAGGCCCTGCCCGGCCTGCGGCTGCGCGACCTCGCCCGCCGCACCGTCGAGGTCACCGCCGACACCCCGCTCGGCGAGGCGCTGCGCCGCGCCCGCGAGGCGCAGGCCGGGGCCGTGGTCGTGGTGGACGGCCGGGGCGAGCCGATCGCGATCGTCCGCGAGTCCGCCGTGCGCGCGGTGCCCGAGCACCGCCGCCCGTGGGTCGCCGTCGGACCGCTCGCCCGCGACCTCGAACCCGGCCTGCGGCTCAGCGCCGACCTCACCGGCGAGGACCTCCTGCACGCCGTGCGCGCCACCCCGGCCGGGGAGTACCTGGTGGTCGAGTCCGACGGCCGGGTGTACGGCGTCGTCGCGCTCACCGACATCGAGCAGCGCCTCACCGCCGCCGTCGCGGGGCACTAGGACGGCACCGGCCGGGGGCGCGGCGGGCGGGAGGTCGCGCTTCCCTTAGGATTGGCCGCATGTCCGAACCGACCGGTGCCGCCCGCCGACGCGGGCCCTTCCAGGTCGGGGACCAGGTCCAGCTGACCGACCCCAAGGGTCGCCACTACACGTTCACGCTCCAGGCCGGGAACCAGTTCCACACCCACAAGGGTGCGTTCCCGCACGACGAGCTGATCGGCGCTCCTGAAGGCACGGTCGTGCGCACCACGGGGAACGTCCCGTACCTCGCGCTGCGCCCCCTGCTCCCCGACTACGTCCTCTCCATGCCACGCGGCGCCGCCGTGATCTACCCCAAGGACGCGGGCCAGATCCTCGCGATGGCCGACATCTTCGCGGGCGCCCGCGTGGTGGAGGCCGGCGTGGGGTCCGGCGCGCTCAGCACCTACCTGCTGCGCGCCGTCGGCGAGCAGGGCATGCTGGCCTCCTACGAGCGTCGGCAGGACTTCGCCGACATCGCCAAGAGCAACGTCGAGCGCTACTTCGGCGGCTCCCACCCGGCGTGGAAGCTCACCGTCGGCGACCTCCAGGACAACCTGGTCGAGAGCGACGTCGACCGCATCATCCTCGACATGCTCGCCCCCTGGGAGTGCCTGGACGTCGCCTCCAAGGCGCTCGTCCCCGGCGGCCTCATCTGCTGCTACGTGGCCACCACCACGCAGATGTCCAAGACCGTCGAGGCGCTGCGCGACCACGGCACCTTCACCGAGCCGCAGGCCTGGGAGACCATGGTCCGCACCTGGCACCTGGAGGGCCTGGCGGTCCGCCCGGACCACCGGATGATCGGCCACACCGGCTTCCTGCTCACCGCCCGCCGCCTCGCCGACGGCGTCGAGCCGCCGCTGCGCCGCCGCCGCCCGGCCAAGGGCGCGTACGGCGAGGACTACGACAACGGGTCGCCCGAGCCGACCCTGCAGGAGCGCGCAGCCGCCCGGGCCGCCGCCCGCGCCGCCGTGGCCGAGGACACCGACCTCGGCTGACGCACGACCGTCGAGGAGGGGTGGCACGGCCGGGCCGTGCCACCCCTCCGGCGTTCCCGCCCCGGTCACCGGAGTGCCACCGTGATGTGGGACGATGCCAGCTCACACAGACCACTGGAGGGGACGCCTGGTGGAGACCGCGGTCGGGACGACGGCTGGACAGCAGACCCCGGCGGGCCGCACCCGGCCCGGCCACGTTCGAACCGCCCCGTGGCACTGGGCCCTCGCCCTGGCCGGCTGCGGAGCCGTCGTGGCGAGCGCCCTCGCGGCCTCGCCCGCCACCGGCACGCCGGTGCCCCTCCACGGCAGCGGTCCCAAGGCCGCCCCGGCGGCCCTCGCCCCCGACCCGGCCAAGGCCCAACTCCCGCTCGACTGCGGCCCGTTCCCGGTCAAGCCGACGGTCAGCCTGGCCGCCGACCTCGGCGACGGCCGGCCCAGCACCGTCGTCGCCGCGCACTGCGCCGCCGAGACCGGCACCCCGCCGGACGCCGTCTACCTCCTCGGCGGCACCGCCGAGCGGCCCGTCGTCCTCGCGACCCTCGTCTCCGAGCGCGAGAACCTCACCGTCACCAGGCTCGCCCTGCGCTCGGACGGCACCATCACCGGCCACGCGCAGGGGTATTCGAGCGACGACGTTCCGCGCTTCAGCCCGGACGTCTCACTCGACCTCACCTGGACGCACAAGGGCGGCGGCTGGGTGCGCACCCGGACCGCCGCCCCGAACACCGAGACCTGAGACGCCTATTCGTCGGCGTCCGGCCCGTACACCTCGACCCGGTCGGCGACCCGGCGCACGTGGATGCAGTCGCCGGGGCACTCCTTCGCCGAGTCCACCACGTCCTGAAGCAGCGTCAGCGGCACGGGGGCCGTCTCCCCGGGCTGCTGACGCAGTTCGTCGTCCGGCCCCTTCACGTAGGCCAGGCCGTCGATGTCGAGTTCGAAGACCTCGGGCGCGTACTGCGCGCAGATGCCGTCGCCGGTGCACAGGTCCTGGTCGATCCACACCTCCAGGGCCTCGTTCGCCGCCGTCCGCTCGGTCACCGACATCGTTGTTCTCCGCCGTTTCTGTCCCGGGTCGCCCCCGTCTGAGGGCAATCCCGCCATTCGTACAACGATCGGACCGGGCCTCCCGGTCGCGATCGGATATCGACTCGCTCGACGATACATCTGGTCCGCTTTGGGCGGTGCGCGGTGGGTATCCCCTTAGCAGAGGGGAAGCACGCAGGGCGAAGATCGGACACGCCCGTTCCATCTTTCTTGATCTAGGGGTTTACGGACCCCTGGTCCCAGGTAGGGTCTGGAAGCGTCCAGCTCCCCGGAGGAGGTGAGGACCGTGGCAGCCCACGATGACGACTACAACCGCAGCACCGGCAGGCCCGCTCGTGGTTCCGACGAGGCCGCTCAGGTCTCGTACCTTGAGCAGGAAATCGCCGTGCTGCGCCGCAAGCTCGCCGACTCGCCGCGCAATTCGAGAATCCTCGAAGAGCGGATCGTCGAGCTCCAGACCAACCTGGCCGGCGTGACCGCCCAGAACGAACGACTCGCCTCCACGCTGCGCGAGGCCCGCGACCAGATCGTGGCCCTCAAGGAAGAGGTGGACCGGCTGGCCCAGCCGCCCGCCGGCTTCGGCACCTTCCTGCAGGCGAACGAGGACGGCACCGCCGACATCTTCACCGGCGGTCGCAAGCTCCGCGTCAACGTCAGCCCCAACGTCGAACTCGACGTGCTGCGGCGCGGCCAGGAGGTGATGCTCAACGAGGCCCTCAACATCGTGGACGCGATGGCCTTCGAGCGCATCGGCGAGATCGTCACCCTCAAGGAGATCCTCGAGGACGGCGAGCGCGCCCTGGTCATCGGCCACACCGACGAGGAGCGCGTGGTGCGCCTCGCCGAACCGCTGCGCGAGGTCACCATCCGGGCGGGGGACGCCCTGCTGCTGGAGCCCCGCTCCGGCTACGTGTACGAGGTCGTGCCGAAGTCCGAGGTCGAGGAGCTCGTCCTCGAAGAGGTCCCGGACATCGACTACCGCCAGATCGGCGGCCTCAGCAACCAGATCGAGCTGATCCGCGACGCGGTCGAGCTGCCGTACCTGCACGCCGACCTCTTCAAGGAGTACGAGCTGCGCCCGCCCAAGGGCGTCCTGCTCTACGGCCCGCCCGGCTGCGGCAAGACGCTGATCGCCAAGGCGGTCGCCAACTCGCTGGCCAAGAAGGTCGCCGAGGTCACCGGCCGCCCCCAGGGCAAGAGCTACTTCCTCAACATCAAGGGCCCCGAGCTGCTCAACAAGTACGTGGGCGAGACCGAGCGGCAGATCCGCCTGGTCTTCCAGCGGGCCCGGGAGAAGGCGGGCGAGGGCACCCCCGTCATCGTCTTCTTCGACGAGATGGAGTCGCTGTTCCGCACCCGCGGCTCGGGTGTCAGCTCGGACGTGGAGAACACCATCGTCCCGCAGCTGCTGGCCGAGATCGACGGCGTGGAGGGCCTGGAGAACGTCATCGTCATCGGCGCCTCCAACCGCGAGGACATGATCGACCCGGCGATCCTGCGGCCCGGCCGCCTGGACGTCAAGATCAAGATCGAGCGCCCGGACGCCGAGGCCGCGAAGGACATCTTCTCCAAGTACCTGAAGGGCTCGCTGCCCTTCCACCCCGACGACCTCAAGGAGCACGACGGCTCGATCGAGGCCACCGTGGCCGCGATGATCCAGTCGGTCGTGGAGCGGATGTACTCGGAGACCGAGGACAACCGCTTCCTGGAGGTCACCTACGCCAACGGGGACAAGGAGGTCCTGTACTTCAAGGACTTCAACTCCGGCGCGATGATCCAGAACATCGTCGACCGCGCGAAGAAGATGGCCATCAAGGACTTCCTCGACCACGGTCAGCGCGGACTGCGCGTCTCCCACCTGCTCGCCGCCTGCGTGGACGAGTTCAAGGAGAACGAGGACCTGCCCAACACCACCAACCCGGACGACTGGGCCCGCATCTCCGGCAAGAAGGGCGAGCGGATCGTCTTCATCCGCACGCTGGTCACCGGCAAGCAGGGCGCCGAGTCCGGCCGCTCCATCGACACCGTCGCCAACACGGGGCAGTACCTGTAACCGCACCACTCTTTCGATCCGCAGGACGAGGCCGGCACCCGGCCCCGGAACAGCACGCACCCCGTCCGGCTGTGGCGCCTCGCGGCCCCGCAGCCGGACGGCGCGTCTCGGGGCCCGGCCGTCGGCCCCGCGTTCTAGGCTCGACGCACCGTTCGCGGGCAGACCGCCGGCACCGGTGTTGTTCAGCGGTACGTCAGCGTGTTCCGCCCAGGGGGGCGGCGCACCGGGGCAAGGAGGGCCGCATGACCGTACGGCGCGTGATGGGCATCGAGACCGAGTACGGGATCTCCGTGCCCGGCCACCCCAACGCCAACGCCATGCTCACCTCGTCCCAGATCGTCAACGCGTACGCGGCGGCGATGCACCGGGCCAGGCGGGCCCGCTGGGACTTCGAGGAGGAGAACCCGCTGCGCGACGCCCGGGGCTTCGACCTCGCGCGCGAGGTGGCGGACGCCAGCCAGCTCACCGACGAGGACATCGGCCTCGCCAACGTCATCCTCACCAACGGGGCCCGGTTCTACGTGGACCACGCGCACCCCGAGTACAGCTCGCCCGAGGTCACCAACCCGCGCGACGCCGTGCTCTGGGACAAGGCCGGCGAACGGATCATGGCGGCCGCCGCGCAGCGCGCGCTGGAACTGCCCAACGGGCAGACCATCCACCTGTACAAGAACAACACCGACAACAAGGGCGCCTCCTACGGCACCCACGAGAACTACCTGATGAAGCGGGCGACGCCGTTCGCCGACATCGTCCGCCACCTCACCCCGTTCTTCGTCTCCCGCCAGGTGGTCACCGGCGCCGGCCGGGTCGGCATCGGCCAGGACGGCTCCGCCCACGGCTTCCAGATCAGCCAGCGGGCCGACTACTTCGAGGTCGAGGTCGGCCTGGAGACCACCCTCAAGCGGCCGATCATCAACACCCGTGACGAACCGCACGCCGACGCCGAGAAGTACCGCCGGCTGCACGTGATCATCGGGGACGCCAACCTCTCCGAGATCTCCACCTACCTCAAGCTGGGCACCACCGCGCTGGTCCTGTCGATGATCGAGGACTCCTTCATCGCCTCCGACCTCGCCGTCGACCAGCCGGTGCGCACCCTGCACCGGGTCTCCCACGACCCCACGCTCAAGCACCTGATCACCCTGCGCAACGGGCGCAAGCTCACCGCCGTCCAGCTGCAGCTGGAGTACTTCGAGCTCGCGCGCAAGTACGTCGAGGACCGCTTCGGCACCGACGCGGACGAGCAGACCGTGGACGTCCTGGCGCGCTGGGAGGACGTCCTCGGCCGGCTGGAGCGCGACCCGATGTCGCTCTCCCGCCAGCTGGACTGGATCGCCAAGCGGGAGATCCTGGAGGGCTACCGCAGCCGCGACGCCCTGGAGTGGGACAACCCGCGGCTGCACCTGGTGGACCTCCAGTACAGCGACGTGCGGCCCGAGAAGGGCCTCTACAACCGCCTGGTGGCCCGTGGCAGGTTCGAGCGGCTGGTCACCGAGGAGGAGGTCGAGCGGGCCGTCTCCAAGCCGCCGGAGGACACCAGGGCGTACTTCCGCGGGCGCTGCCTGGACCAGTACGCGGAGCACGTGGCGGCGGCGTCCTGGGATTCGGTCATCTTCGACCTGCCGGGCCGCGACTCGCTGCAGCGGGTGCCCACCCTGGAGCCCCTGCGCGGCACCCGCAACCACGTCAAGGAACTGCTGGACCGCTGCCGGACGGCCGAGGACCTGCTCCGGGTCCTCTCCGGCGGGTAACTTTTCGATCACCACGGGTGAACGTCCGCCGAATGGGAATCATCCGGGGTGGCAGCGGGTGTTGGACAGGAAGCGCCACCGGCAAACCGGGAGCGGCAGTCGCACCTTGTGTATAGGGTCGGTGCAGCAAGCAGCGACCCAACCGTGCCAGACGATTCGAGCGGGGTGAGGGAAATGGCGAGCAAGGACACCGGCGGCGGCCAGCAGCGGGCGAACCGCTCCTCCGAGGAGGTCGAGGAGCAGGCCGCGGAAACCCAGAATTCCGACGACCTCAAGGAGCGCCAGGAAAAGCTCAGCGACGACGTCGACGCGGTCCTGGACGAAATCGACGAAGTGCTCGAGTCGAACGCCGAGGATTTCGTGCGGGGATTTGTCCAAAAGGGTGGGCAATAGTCCGCCGCGGGGCATTGCGGAATTCACGGTCGTGACCGTCGGGGACGGCCGGGCGGCCACGGCCGCCCGCCCGTCCCGGCTCCGGCCCTCCACACGTGGACGTTGATCGTCGGCGGGTAGGGTGCGGGGATCGCGCGCTTCAAGCTACCTGGAAGGAATCGTGTGGAAGCCAACATTCGTGGCACCGGGCGTCTACCGGCTGCCTTCCTGACCCCGGGGTCCTCCTCGTTCCTCGACTTCCTCGCCGAGCACAAGCCGGAGTTGATCCCCGGCCGGCGCGGGCTGCCCGAGGGCACGGTGGTCGAGGCCCCGCACGGGACCACGATCGTGGCCGCGGTGTTCGACGGCGGTGTGATCATCGCCGGTGACCGTCGCGCCACCATGGGCAACGTGATCGCCCAGCGGGACATCGAGAAGGTGTTCCCGGCCGACGAGTACAGCGCGGTCGGCATCGCCGGCACCGCCGGCCTCGCGGTCGAGATGGTCCGGCTGTTCCAGCTGGAGCTGGAGCACTACGAGAAGATCGAGGGCGCCACGCTCTCCCTGGAGGGCAAGGCCAACCGGCTCACCAGCATGATCCGCGGCAACCTCGGCATGGCGATGCAGGGCCTCGCGGTGGTGCCGATGTTCGCCGGCTACGACCTCGACCTCGGACGCGGCCGGATCTTCGGCTACGACGTCACCGGCGGGCGCTCCGAGGAGCGCGGCTTCGCGGCCACCGGCTCCGGCTCGGTGTTCGCCCGCGGCTCGATGAAGAAGCTCTACCGGGAGGGCCTGACCGCCGACCAGGCCGCCACGCTGGTCGTCCAGGCGCTCTACGACGCGGCCGACGACGACTCCGCCACCGGCGGCCCCGACCTCGCCCGCAAGATCTACCCCATCGTCTCGCTGATCACCGCGGACGGCTTCCACCGGCTCACCGAGCCGGAGGTCGCGCGGATCGCCGTCTCCATCACCGACCAGCGCCTCACCCACCCCGACGGCCCGCAGGCCCCGCTGCTCTAGCCGCCCACCTCACAGGAAAGGGACGACCGCCGGTGTCGACACCGTTCTACGTCTCGCCCCAGCAGGCCATGGCGGACCGCGCGGAGTACGCCCGCAAGGGCATCGCGCGCGGTCGCAGCGTGGTCGTGCTCACCTACGCCGACGGCATCGTCTTCGTCGCGGAGAACACCTCGCGGGCGCTGCACAAGGTCTCCGAGATCTACGACAAGATCGCCTTCGCGGCGGTCGGCCGCTACAACGAGTTCGAGAACCTGCGGATCGGCGGCGTGCGCTACGCCGACCTGCGCGGCTACTCCTACGACCGGGCCGACGTCACGGCCCGGGGTCTCGCCAACGTCTACGCCCAGACGCTCGGCACGATCTTCTCCTCGGTCGGCGAGAAGCCGTACGAGGTCGAGCTGATCGTCGCCGAGGTCGGCCGGACGACGGAGGAGGACCAGATCTACCGCCTCACCCCGGACGGTTCGATCGTCGACGAGAAGAACTACGTGGTGGTCGGCGGCAACGCCGACTCCATCGGCAACTACCTGGGCCAGCGCCACCGCGCCGGCATGGCGCTGGGCGAGGCGGTGCGGGTCGCCGTCGACTCCCTGGCCCGGGACCCCAACGGCGGCAGCGCCCGCAGCCTGACGCCGGAACAGTTGGAGGTGGCCGTCCTCGACCGCCAGCGGTTCCAGCAGCGGAAGTTCAAGCGGATCCTGGGCGGCCAGCTCGGCCGGCTGCTCGACGGGGACCAGTCCGCGGCGGACGACGAGGACGGTCCGGCGGCCACCCCGCCGTCGGACGAGTAGTGCCTTCGGAGTCCCGTGCGGCGAGCGATCGCCGCACGGGACTCCGGTGCCCCTGCGGCGGTTCGCCCGTCGTGGAGGCGGTTTCGGACAGCTCCGACAAGAAGAAGGAGTGCTCATGGACCGCCGGATCTTCGGGCTGGAGAACGAGTACGGGGTCACCTGCACGTTCCGCGGGCAGCGGCGGCTGTCGCCGGACGAGGTGGCGCGGTACCTGTTCCGCCGCGTCGTCTCCTGGGGCCGCAGCAGCAACGTGTTCCTGCGCAACGGCGCCCGGCTGTACCTCGACGTCGGCTCCCACCCCGAGTACGCCACCCCCGAATGCGACGACGTGGTCGAGCTGGTGACGCACGACAAGGCGGGCGAGCGCATCCTCGAAGGGCTCCTGGTGGACGCCGAACGGCGGCTGCACGAGGAGGGCATCGCGGGGGACGTCTACCTCTTCAAGAACAACACCGACTCGGCCGGCAACTCCTACGGCTGCCACGAGAACTACCTGGTGGCCCGGCACGGCGAGTTCTCCCGGCTGGCCGACGTGCTCATCCCGTTCCTCGTCACCCGCCAACTGATCTGCGGCGCGGGCAAGGTGCTGCAGACGCCGCGCGGCGCGGTGTACTGCGTGAGCCAGCGGGCCGAGCACATCTGGGAGGGCGTCAGCTCCGCCACCACCCGCTCCCGCCCGATCATCAACACCCGCGACGAACCGCACGCGGACGCCGAGCGCTACCGCCGGCTGCACGTGATCGTCGGCGACTCCAACATGTCGGAGACCACGACGCTGCTCAAGGTCGGCGCCACCGACCTGGTGCTGCGGCTGATCGAGGCCGGCGTGGTGATGCGCGACCTCACCCTGGAGAACCCGATCCGGGCGATCCGCGAGGTCAGCCACGACCTCACCGGCACCCACCAGGTGCGGCTCGCCAACGGGCGGGAGGCCAGCGCGCTGGACATCCAGGAGGAGTACTACACCAAGGCGCTGGAGTTCGCCGACCGCAAGGGCATCAACACCGGCACCATCGCGCAGGTCCTCGGCCTGTGGGGCCGCACCCTGGAGGCCGTCCGCTCCGAGCGGCTGGACGGGGTGGCCACCGAGATCGACTGGATCATGAAGTACAAGCTCATCGAGCGCTACCGCGAGAAGCACCAGATGAGCATGTCCAACCCGCGGGTGGCGCAGATCGACCTCGCGTACCACGACATCCACCGCCGCCGGGGCCTGTTCTACCTGCTCCAGGGCAAGGGACAGGCGAAGCGGGTGACGACGGACCTCAAGACCTTCGAGGCCAAGTCCATCCCGCCGCAGACCACCCGGGCGCGGCTGCGCGGGGACTTCATCCGCCGGGCGCAGGAGCAGCGCCGGGACTTCACGGTGGACTGGGTGCACCTGAAGCTGAACGACCAGGCGCAGCGCACGGTGCTGTGCAAGGACCCGTTCCGTTCGGTGGACGAGCGGGTGGAGAAGCTGATCGCGGGGATGTGACCGAGCGGTCGTGGCCCACGCGCCATGATCGAGTCCGCGGAGCCGGCCCCGGTGGTGTCTACCGGGGCCGGACCCGTGCGGGGCATACGCTGTTCGTCGAGTCCGGAGAGCCGACTTCGAACGACAGTTAGGACCACCGTGCGCCGCACCGCCGGGTTGCTGATCACCCTTCCGCTGCTGCTGGCGGTCGCCTGCAGCAGTTCGACCAAGGCGGCCGGCCCGGCGACGCCGACCACGGCCAGCGCGGCCCCGACCGTGCCCACTCCGGTCGGCGAGGCCTCGCCGATGCCCACCCTTTCGGGCGGCGGCTTCGGCAGCAAGGCGACGATCACCCTGCCCGAGGGGCAGCAGCCCAGCGGCCAGTTCGTGGTGAACACCGTCAGCGAGGGCGACCGGCCCGCGGTGAACAAGGGCGACTGGGTCACGGTCAACTACACGGCGAAGGACTGGACCACCGGCAAGGACCTGCCGAGTTCGTACGACGCGGGTGGCAAGCCGCAGCTGTACCAGGCGGGCAGCGGCCAGCTGGTGCCGGCCTTCGACCAGAGCGTGATCGGCAAGAAGGTCGGCAGTCGGCTGCTCGTGGTGGCCCCGCCGGCGGCGGCCTTCGGCGACCAGGGCAGCAGCCAGCTGGGCGTGGCCAAGGGCGACACGGTGGTGTTCGTGTTCGACGTCATGGAGAGCCTGCCGCAGGACTCGACCCTGACCGGCGCGATGACCCAGGCGGCGGCGAACCTGCCGCAGGTCAAGGACAACGGCAAGGCCGCGGCGACGATCACCGTCCCGGCCGGGCAGGCCGCGCCCGCCGACCTCCAGCAGGCGGTGCTGGTCAAGGGTGAGGGCAAGCAGGTCAAGAGCGGGCAGACGCTGGTGGTGCAGTACACCGGGGTGCTCTGGAGCAACGGCCAGCAGTTCGACGCGTCCTGGACGCACGGCGGCGCGCAGGCGGTGCAGATCGGCACCGGGAGCGTGATCGAGGGCTGGGACAAGGGCCTGGTGGGCCAGAACGTCGGCAGCCGGGTGCTGCTGGTGGTGCCGCCCGCGCTCGGGTACAAGGACCAGGCGCAGGGTTCGGTGCCGGCGAACTCCACGCTGGTGTTCGTGATCGACATTCTGGAAGCGGTCTAGGAAGACTCCCGCAGGATTCCGTACGCTTGGGCGGGCGCTCGCACACGGAAGCGCCCGCCCTCATCCTGAACTGTCATACTGCCCTCGCACTGTGGCAGGCGCCTCCGGCGCCCGGGGCCCGGGCGGACGGTGCGACGGCAAACCGGCACTGAGCGTGCCGGTGGCAGAGCTCGAATGACCGGTGGCGAGATGGATGGGGAGTCATGACTGAGAAAGCGCCGAACCCCGGCGGGTCGGGTACCGCGGCGAACGACGGATCCTCGGGTGACCCGGCGGCGTCGCGTCCCGGCGGGCCGATGCCGGGCGACGGTGAGTCGATCGTCGTGCCGCCGTCGATCCTGAAGCAGCAGGCCGGCTGGGCGAGCCCGGAGGACCGGCCGCGGCCGGCCGGCGGGACGAAGACCGAGGAACCGCAGATCTTCGCCTCCAACGTGCGCAAGGTCGACAGCTCCGAGGCCGGGTACGACGAGAACCCGCCGTCGGTGGGCCGCCTCGGCGTGATCCTGGGCACGGTGCTCGCGGTGCTGCTGGTCGGCAGCGGCGTGACGCTCTACATGGTCAACAAGGACAACGGCTCGTCGGAGGCCAAGCCGGACGCCGCCAAGAGCGCGCCCGCCACGCCGACCGCCGACCCGGTGCCGCCGGTCAAGGACGACGCCAAGGTCCTGCCGACGATCACCGGAGACTTCGGCAAGAAGGCCGACATCCAGGTGCCGTCCGACCAGCCCGACGGCTCGTTCGTGGTGAAGGTGCTGTCCGAGGGCACCGGCGCGAAGGTGGACAAGAACTCCTGGACCACCGTCGACTACACGGCGAAGAACTGGAACACCGGCAAGGACATCCCGAGCTCCTTCGACCAGGGCCAGAAGCAGCAGATCTTCCAGGCCGGCACGGACGCGCTGATCCCGGCGCTGGACCAGGCGGTGCTCGGCAAGAAGGCCGGCAGCCGGGTCCTCGTGGTGGCGCCGCCGGCCGCGGCCTTCGGCGCGCAGGGCAAGCCGGACATGTCGATCGGGGCCAAGGACAACCTGATCTTCGTGATCGACATCCGCAACAGCACCGCGCCCGACGCGACGGTCAGCGGCACGGTCACGCCGCCGCCGGCGGGCTTCCCGCAGGTCAAGGACAACGGCAAGAAGCCGGCCGAGATCACCCCGGTGGCCGGCGCGGCCGACCCGACCGAGCTGAAGACGCACGTCCTGATCAAGGGCACCGGCCCGGTGGTGGAGAAGGGCGAGAAGGTCGTCGTCCAGTACACCGGCGCGCTGTTCAAGGACGGCAAGGTCTTCGACTCCTCGCTCGGCAAGGGCCAGGCGTTCAGCTTCGCCGTCGGCGGCGGCCAGGTCATCCAGGGCTGGGACCAGGGCCTGGCGGGCCAGACCGTCGGCAGCCGGGTCGAGCTGGTGATCCCGGCGGCGCTGGCCTACGGCGACAAGGGCCAGGGCGAGATCCCGGCCAACGCGCCGCTGGTCTTCGTGGTCGACATCCTGGACGCGGGTCAGGGCTGATCCACTTTCGGGTGACAATGGTGTGCGTGTGACCTTCGGGACCGGCCGCGTGGCCGGTCCCGTACGGGCGGCGGGCGCCCGTACCGTGGTCCGGACGGACCGGGTGCGGGCGCCCGCCGCTTGGTCATGGAAGCAGAGAAAACCGTGAGAAGAGGGACTGTGAGCCTCAACGAGAAGCCTGAGATCGATTTCCCCGGCGGCGACGCTCCGACCGAGCTGCAGATCCGCGACATCGTCGTCGGTGACGGCGCGGAGGCCAAGAAGGGCCAGGTCGTCAGCGTCCGCTACGTCGGCGTGACCTTCGAGACCGGCGAGGAGTTCGACGCTAGCTGGAACCGGAGCCCCAACGAGTTCCGTTTCCCGCTGGGCGCCGGCCGCGTCATCAAGGGCTGGGACCAGGGTGTCGAGGGCATGAAGGTCGGCGGCCGCCGCGAGCTGGTCATCCCGTCGCACCTGGCCTACGGCGCGCAGTCGCCGTCGCCGCTCATCCCGGCGCACTCGACCCTGATCTTCGTGGTCGACCTGCTGGGCGTCTGAGCCCGTCGCGGCCGTGGGCCGGACCCCTCCGGGGGCCCGGCCCACGGGCGTTTGCGGATGCGGCTTTTGCGGTGCGTACCGCTACCGGTACGGTCGGTCCCGCCGGGTGACGATCGTCCGGCGGCGCACCCCGCGCACGGCGCGGCACACCGGAAGGGTCAGCGATGGCGATCGCCAAGGCAGAGCGGCTGATGAATCTCGCCCTGTGCCTGATGAACACCAGACGTCCGCTCTCCAAGAAGGAGCTGCGGGAATCCATCGAGGCGTACCGCGAGGCCTGGCAGAACAGCAGCGAGGACGCCTTCAACCGGATGTTCGAGCGGGACAAGGACGACCTGCGCGAGCTCGGCCTGGTGATCGACGTCGACGAGAACGCCCTGGACGGCGAGCTCGGCTACCTCGCCCGCGCCGACCGCAACCGGCTGCCCGAGATCGCGCTGGACGCCGAGGAGGCGGCCGCCCTCACGCTGGCCGCGCGGGTCTGGCAGCAGGCCAAGATGTCCGGCGCCGCCAGCGGCGCGCTGCAGAAGCTGCGGGCCGCCGGGGTGCCGTTCGCCGAGGCCGAGGCGCGCTCCGCCCTGGAACCGCGCATCCCCGCCCGGGAGGCCGCGTTCGAGCCGCTGCTCACCGCCGCCCGGGACCGTCGTCCGGTCACCTTCGAGTACCGCAAGGCCGGTGCCGCCGCCGTCGAGCAGCGCAGCGTCGAGCCGTGGGCGCTGGAGTGCTGGCGCGGGCACTGGTACCTGGCCGGCTGGGACCGCGACCGGGGCGACGCCCGGGTGTTCCGGCTCAGCCGGATCACCGGCAAGGTGCGGGCGAAGACCGGCGCCTTCCTCGGCACCGTGCCGGAGCACGTGGACGTGCGGGCGACCGTCGCCAAGTTCGCCGGCGAGGGCGCCACGGCCACCGCGACCGTGCGGGTCCGGCGGGGCGCGGGCTTCCCGCTGCGCACCAAGGCGCTGAGCACCGGCCGGGTCGACGAGGCCTGGGACGAACTGGAGATCCCGTACGGCAACGGGCTGGGCGCCGACCTGGCCGAGTTCGGGCCGGACGTCGTGGTGCTCGGGCCGGAGGAGCTGCGGGCCGACGTGATCGAGCGGCTGCGGGCGGTCGCCGGGCCGGACGTGGTGGAGGGTGTGCGGGCGTGAACGAGCGAAGCGAGCGAACGATGAGCAGGTGCGTATTGTGCGAAGCGCCCGCCGAGCGCAGCGAGGTGGACGCATGAGTAATGCGATCGACCAGACGCGACGGATGCTGTCGCTGGTCACCTACCTGCGGGAGCGGCCCGGGGCCGAGGTCGCCGAGGTGGCCCGCGCGTTCGGGATCACCGAGCGCGAGCTGATCGGGGACCTCAACGTGCTGCCGATGTGCGGCACCAGCTTCCGCGGCGGCGACCTGCTCGACATCGACACCGACGGCGAGCGGATCTGGTGGCACAACGTCGACGACGTGGCGCAGCCGCTGCGGCTGGCCGCAGACGAGGCCACCGCGCTGCTGGTCGCCGCCCGCGCGGTGGCCGGGCTGCCCGGTCTGCGGGCCGGGGACCGGGAGGCGCTCACCCGGGCCGTCGCCAAGATCGAGAACGCGGCGGGGGAGAGCGCCGAGGGCAGCGCCCGGGTCGGCGTGACGTTCGAGGCCGAGAGTCACGTCTTCGCCGACATCGACCGCGCGCTGAGCGAGGGCCGCCGGCTGTGGCTGCGCTACTACTCGCACGGGCGCGGCGGGATGACCGAGCGCGAGGTCGACCCGATCCGCCTGCTCACCGAGGGCCACACCTACCTGGAAGCCTGGTGCCGCACCTCGGAGGACCACCGGATGTTCCGGCTGGACCGGGTGGCCGAGATCCGGGTCCTGGACGTGCCCGCCGACCCGCCCCGGCGCGAGCCGCGGGACCTGTCCGGCGGGCTGGTCAACCCGGCGGCGGACGACCCGGAGGTGGTCGTCGAGGTGTCCTCCGGCGGGCGCTGGGTGGCCGAGTACTACACCCACGACCGGGCCGAGGAACTGCCGGACGGCGGCCTGCGGATCACCCTGCGCAGCGCCGACCCCTCCCAGCTGCGCCCGCTGGCGCTGCGGCTGGGCCGGGACGGGCGGATCGTGTCGCCGCCGCAGCTCGCCGAGCAGGCGCGCGCGGCGGCCCGGGAGGCGCTGGCCGCCTACGGGGAGGGGCGGGACTGAGCCGTGGAGCCCGGTACCAGATTCAAGGTCTACTGCTCGCAGTGCCGGGAGAAGGTGGAGCTGCCGGCCGAGGAGTTCCGCCTGACCCTCGGCCGCACCCCGGAGCAGGCGCACTACAGCTTCGGCTGTCCGCTGTGCGGGGCGGCGGTGCGCAAGGCCGCGGGGGAGAAGATCGTGGCGGCGCTCACCGGGGCGGGAGTGCGCACCATGCGGCTCGTCCCGGCCGAGGGGTAGCAGTCCGGGCCCGGGACCTCGGCCCGTATAGGGTGGGCGGCATGTCCTGGATGCTCGTCGCCGCCGTCCTGCTCGCCACCGCGGGCCTGCTGGTCCTCGGCGTCCTCGGGATCCGGCTGTGGCTGGACGTCCGGGCGCTGGCCAAGGGCGTCGGCACGGCCTCGCGGGCGCTGGCCGACGCGGCCGAGGAGCTGGCGGCGGCGGTGCCCTCCCGCTGAGGACTGCGTCACCAGGTCGTACGGGGGCTGCATCCCGGGTGTAGGGGCGGGTTACGCTCTGATGTGGCTCCTGAACTGCGAACCGGGGGCCGCTGTCCTTGTTCGGGCGGACGTCGTCGGGGTGTCATCCGCAGCGGTTACCATCCGCCGCGGGCGGTCCGCCGGTGCCGCGTTGACTGAAGGTGGTCGAGCATGCGCATCTCGATGACCGCGATCGTCGTGGTCGTGGTAATCGCCATCGTGCTTTTCGGTGCCAAGCGGCTGCCCGATCTGGCGCGCTCGCTCGGCCAGTCGATGCGGATCCTCAAGAGCGAGGCCAAGGCGATGCGCACGGACGGCGAGGCCGCGGAGCCCGCGCCGGCGCCGCCGGTGAGCGGCGGTGCGGCCAAGACCATCCAGACCGCGCCCGGTGCCACCGGCACGGCCCGGCCGGTGGCCGAGCCCGCCGAGCGGCCCGCCGCGGACGGCGACCGGCCGCACTGAGCGCGGCGCACGTGACGCACGCGACCACGGAGGCCCGTCGACCGGCGGGCCTCGACGCACGAGTTGAGGACCGGGGTTGAGCAAGCTCTCCAAGGCGCCGAAGGCGTCCAAGGATCCTGAGGGGCGGATGGCCCTCGCCGATCACCTGCGGGAACTGCGCAATCGCGTGGTCAAGTCGGTCATCGCGATCGTGCTGATCACCATCGTCGCGGCGATCTACCACAAGCCGATCGAACACTTCCTGCTGGAGCCGCTGCCGCAGTGCACCCCGGACACGGCCGACCAGTTCGACGGGAAGTGCGCTCAGGTCTCGACGATCGGTCTGACCTCCGGTTTCACCTGGATGCTCCAGGTGGCACTGACGGCCGGTGTGGTGGGCGCCGTGCCGGTCTGGCTGTGGCAGGTGTGGGCCTTCGTGGCGCCGGGTCTGCACCGGCACGAGAAGAAGTACACGGTCATCTTCATGGCGGCCGGGGCGCCGCTGTTCCTGGCCGGCGTGGGCTGCGCCATCCTGACGCTGCCGACCACGGTCCAGGTGCTGATCTCGTTCACCCCGGACAAGACCACGCCGATCCTGCCGCCCAACGACTACTTCGACATCGCCACCCGCATGGTGCTGGTCTTCGGCGCGGCCTTCGAGTTCCCGCTGCTGCTGGTCATGATGAACATGGTCGGCATGGTCACCGGCAAGCGGCTGCTCGGCTGGTGGCGCGGGATGGTCATGGGCATCACGGTGTTCGCCGCGTTCGCCACCCCGAGCGCCGACCCGGTCAGCATGCTGGTGCTGGCCGCGCCGATCTGGGCGCTGTACTTCGCCGCGGTGGGCATCGCGCTGTTCAACGACCGGCGCAAGCGCCGCAACAACCCGGACGCGGACCTGGACGACGAGGAGGCCTCGCACGTGGACCTCTCGGTCGAGACGGTCGCGGGAGCGGAGGCCATCGAGGCTTCGTCGGCGCCGGCGGCGAGTGCTCCGGTGCCGGCCGCGCGCCGGGAGCAGATGGACGACATCACCTGATCCGTTGATCCGCTGATCGCCGGCCCCGGCCCGTCGCACCCCGTGTGCGGCGGGCCGGGGCTTTTGCGTCGCTTGGGTCCGGTTCGCGTTTCGTCGCGGCACTCTTGGCAGGGCTGATGGCATGTGACATATTACTGCCGTGCCCAAGACCTGGAGACCTCCCCTGGACGTCGTCGTGGTCGGCGCCGGAGTCGTCGGCGCCGCCTGCGCCTACTACGCGGCCCGCGCCGGGCTCGCCGTCGCCGTCGTCGACCGCGGGCCGGTGGCCGGCGGCACCACCGGCGCCGGCGAGGGCAACCTGCTGGTCTCCGACAAGGAGCCCGGGCCCGAGCTCGACCTCGCGCTGCTCAGCACCCGGCTGTGGCGCGAGCTCGCCGGGGAACTCGGCGCCGCCGTGGAGTACGAGGCCAAGGGGGGCCTGGTCGTCGCCCAGGCCGCGGCCGGGCAGGAAGCCCTGCGCGCCTTCGCCGCGCGCCAGGCGGCCGCCGGGGTGGTCGCCGAGGAGGTGCCCGCCGAGCGGCTGCGGGAGCTGGAACCGCACCTCTCGCCGGGCATGGCCGGCGGCTTCCACTACCCGCAGGACGCCCAGGTGCAGCCCGCCCTCGCCGCCGCCCACCTGCTGCGTGCGGCCCGGCGGATGGGCGCGGAACTGATCACCGGCGAGACCGTCCGGACCGTCCGCCGGGGGGCGGACGGCGCCGTCCTCGGCGTCGGGACAGACCGGCGGCGGCTGGACGCGCCCGCCGTCGTCAACGCCGCCGGGACGTGGGGCGGGGAGCTCGCCGCGCTGGCCGGGGTGCACCTGCCCGTCCTGCCCAGGCGCGGGTTCGTCCTCGTCACCGAGCCGCTGCCGCGGATCGTGCGGCACAAGGTCTACGCCGCCGACTACGTCGCCAACGTGGCCAGCGGGTCGGCCGGGCTGGAGACCTCGGCCGTGGTCGAGGGCACGCCCGGCGGGCCGGTGCTGATCGGCGCCAGCCGGGAGCGGGTCGGCTTCGACCGGACGCTCTCCCGGGAGGTGCTGCGGCGGCTCGCCGCGCAGGCGGCCGAACTGTTCCCGGTGCTCGCGGACGTCGCCGTGATGCGCGCCTACCGGGGATTCCGCCCCTACCTGCCGGACCACCTGCCGGCGGTCGGCGCCGACCCGCGCGTGCCCGGGCTCTACCACGCGTGCGGGCACGAGGGCGCCGGGATCGGGCTCGCCCCGGCGACCGGGCTGCTGATCGCCGAACAACTGACCGGCAAGCAGCCGGAGTTCGACCTCACGCCATTCCGGGCCGACCGATTCCCGGCCGCCTGACCCGCACTTCCCCCGACCGGATTGGAGAGGCCCTCGATGCGCCGCCGCACACCCGCCGAGCTGGTCGGGGCCGAGCCCGGGCCCGCCCACCACATCGACTTCGACGGACGGCCCGTGCCCGCGCTGCCCGGCCAGTCGATCGCCGCCGCGCTCTGGGCCGACGGCGTCCTCGCCTGGCGCACCACCCGGGCCGGCGGGCGGCCCCGCGGGGCGTTCTGCGGGATCGGCGCCTGCTTCGACTGCCTCGCCACCGTCGACGGCCGCCCCAACCAGCGCACCTGCCTGCTCCCCGCCGAGCCCGGCACCACCGTCACCACCCAGGAGGGCCACGGCCGTGCCGACCTCGCCGTCTGAACCATTCGAGCCGTTCGAGCCGTCAGGTCCGTCAGCGCCGTCAGGGCCGGTCGAGCCGCCGGAAGCGGCGCAGCCCTTCCCGTACGACCTCGCGGTGATCGGGGCCGGCCCGGCCGGGCTCGCCGCCGCCGTCACCGCCGCCGACCTCGGGCTGCGCTGCGCGCTGCTCGACGGGGGCCGGCAGACCGGCGGCCAGTACTACCGCCACCCCGCGCCCGGCCTCCGGGCCGCCCGGCCCGACCGGCTGCACCACGGCTGGTCCGTCTACGCCGACCTGGCCGGCCGGCTCGCCGCGCACGAGCGGACCGGGCAGGTGCGCTTCCTCGGCGGCCACCAGGTGTGGGCGCTGGAACGCACCGGCGACGGACTCGCCGCGCACGTCACCCTCGGGCCGGAGGCCGGTGACCGGACCACCGTGCGGGCCGCCGCCGTGCTGCTCGCCACCGGCGCGTACGAGCGGCAGCTGCCCTTCCCCGGCTGGACCCTGCCCGGGGTCGTCACCGCGGGCGGCGCCCAGGCCATGCTCAAGGCCGGGCTGGTGCTGCCCGGCCGGCGGATCGTCGTGGCCGGCAGCGGGCCGCTGCTGCTCGCGGCGGCGTCCTCGCTGGTCACCGCCGGGGCCGAGGTGCCCGCGGTGGTCGAGGCCGGCGACTACCTCGGCTACGCGCGGCGCCCCGGCGTGCTGGCGGCCGTTCCCGCCAAGCTCGTCGAGGGCGCCGGGCACGGCGGCGCGCTGCTGCGCCACCGGGTGCGGCTGCGCCCGCGCAGCGCCGTCGTCGAGGCGCACGGCACCGACCGGGTCACCGCCGTCACGGTGGCCCGGCTGGACGCCGACTGGCGGCCGGTGCCCGGCACCGGCCGCCGGATCGCCTGCGACGCGCTCGCCGTCGGCCACGGCCTGCTGCCGCAGATCGAGCTCGCGACCGAGCTCGGCGCGGACACCGTGACCGGCCCGGACGGCGCGGTCGCGCTGCGGGTGGACGCCCGGCTGCGCACCAGCGTCCCCGGCCTGTGGTCGGCGGGGGAGACCAACGGCGTGGGCGGCGCGGACCTCGCGGTCGCGGAGGGCGCGCTGGCCGCGCACGCGGTCGCCGGCCGCACCCCGGAGCCGGCGCTACTGCGCCGCCGGGCCCGGCGGCGGGCCTTCGCCGCCCTGATGGCCGCCGCCCACCGGCCCGGCCCCGGCTGGACGGACTGGCTGCGCCCGGACACCGACGTGTGCCGGTGCGAGGAGGTGCCGGTGGCGGCGATCCGGGAGGCGGTGGACGAGCTGGGCGCGGGGGACCCGCGGACCGTCAAGCTGCTGACCCGCGCGGGGATGGGGTGGTGCCAGGGCCGGATGTGCGGTCCGGCGGTGGCCTGCCTGTCCGGCGCCGGCGGCGCCTCCGGTCACGGGGGAGCGGGGCCCGACCGGCGGCCGTTCGCCTGCCCGGTGCCGCTCTCGCAGTTGGCGGCCGGCGACTGAGCCGGGCCCGACCGAACACGGGGGCCGGGGACTCTTGTCTCCGGCCCGTCCCCACTAATAAAATGTCACACCTCACCAAGGAGTCATCATCGTGTCCCACACCCCGCACGACACCACCCGGCCCTGGCGCGGCATCATGGTCGCCACCGCGATCCCGCTGCGCCAGGACCTCTCCGTCGACTACGACGCCTACGCCGAGCACGTCCGCTGGCTGATCGACAACGGCTGCGACGGCGTCGTCCCCAACGGCTCGCTCGGCGAGTACCAGACGCTCACCGACGACGAGCGCGCCCGCATCGTCCGGGTGGCCGTCGAGGCGGCCGGCGACGGCGCCCGCGTCATGCCCGGCGTCGCCGCGTACGGGAGCGCCGAGTCCCGCCGCTGGGCCGAGCAGGCCGCGGAGGCGGGCGCCGGCTCCGTCCTGCTGCTGCCGCCGAACGCGTACCGGGCCGACCACGACGCCGTCCGCGCGCACTACGCCGAGGTGGCCCGGGCGGGCGTGCCGGTCGTCGCGTACAACAACCCGATCGACACCAAGGTCGACCTCGTGCCCGCGCTGCTCGCCGAACTGCACGCCGAGGGCTCGATCGTCGCGGTCAAGGAGTTCAGCGGCGACGTCCGCCGGGCCTACGAGATCGCCGAACTCGCGCCCGGGCTCGACCTGCTGATCGGCGCGGACGACGTGCTGCTGGAGCTCGCGCTGGCCGGCGCGGTCGGCTGGATCGCCGGCTACCCGAACGCGCTGCCGGAGGCCTCGGCGGCGCTCTACAAGGCCGCCGTCGCGCACGACCTGGAGACCGCGCTGCCGCTCTACCGGGCGCTGCACCCGCTGCTGCGCTGGGACTCCAAGACCGAGTTCGTCCAGGCCATCAAGCTCTCGATGGACATCGCCGGGCGCCCCGGCGGGCCCGTCCGGCCGCCGCGGCGGCCGCTGGGGGCCGAGGCCGACGCGGCCGTCCGGGCCGCCACCGAGAAGGCGCTGGCCGAGGGCCTGTCCTGAATCCGTAGCCGACGAGCCGGCTGACGGGGCAGCCGGCCCATCCTCCGAGGGAGTTCCGACACATGCGCAGCCGTCACGTGTTCCACGCCGTCGACTCGCACACCGAGGGCATGCCGACCCGGGTCGTCACCGGCGGGTTCGGTGTCGTCCCGGGTGCCACCATGGCCGAGCGCCGGGTGCACTTCCAGCAGCACCTGGACCACTTCCGCACCCTGCTGATGTACGAGCCGCGCGGGCACGCCGCGATGAGCGGCGCGATCCTGCAGCCGCCGACCCGGCCGGACGCCGACTACGGGGTGCTGTTCATCGAGGTCTCCGGGCTGCTGCCGATGTGCGGGCACGGCACGATCGGTGTCGCCACCGTGCTGGTGGAGACCGGGATGGTGCCGGTCGTCGAGCCGGTGACGACCGTGCGGCTGGACACGCCCGCCGGGCTCGTGGTCGCCGAGGTGCGGGTCGAGGACGGCGCGGCCAAGGCCGTGACCATCCGCAACGTGGCCTCGTACGCCGTCGCGCTCGACCGCAAGATCGACGTGCCCGGGTACGGGACGGTCAGCTACGACCTCGCCTACGGCGGCAACTTCTACGCCATCCTGCCGCTCGCCGAGTTCGGGCTGCCGTTCGAGCGCGAGCGCAAGCAGGACATCCTCACCGCCGGGCTGGCCCTGATGGACGCCATCAACGCCGGCCCCGAGCGGCCGGTGCACCCGGAGAACCCGTCCTTCCACAGCTGCCACCACGTGCAACTGCTCGCCCCCGGCTCGACCGCCGAGCACTCGCGGCACGCGATGGCCATCCACCCCGGCTGGTTCGACCGTTCGCCGTGCGGCACCGGCACCTCGGCGCGGATGGCGCAGTTGCACGCGCGCGGCGAACTGCCGCTCGGGCGGGACTTCCGCAACGACTCCTTCATCGGGACCACCTTCACCGGGCGGCTGGTCGAGGAGACCGAGGTGGCCGGGCGGCCCGCGGTGGTGCCGACCGTCACCGGGCGGGCCTGGGTGACCGGCACCGCCCAGTACTTCCTCGACCCCACCGACCCGTTCCCCGCCGGCTTCCTGCTGTGACGGAGCCTGCTGTGACGCTCCACCCGAAGGGCTTCTGGCTGTGACCATCACCTCGTACAACCCCGCCGACCCCGCGGACCTCGTCGTCGCCGTCGACGAACCCGGCGCCGACGCCGTCCGGGCCGCCGTCGCGCGGGCCCGCGGCGCCCAGGCGCGGTGGCTCGCCGCGGGCGCCGGTGCCCGGTCGGCCGCGCTCGGCCGGATCGCCGACGCGGTCGAGGCGCACGCGGAGGAGCTGGCCTCGCTGGTCGTGCGCGAGGTCGGCAAGCCGCTCGCCGAGGCGCGCGGCGAGGTCGCCAGGACGGCGGCGATCTGGCGGTACTACGCGCAGGCGCCGTACGCGCCCTCCGGGGCCGTGCACGAGACCGCCGGCGGGCCCGGGCTGCTGCTCACCCGGCGGCGGCCGCACGGGGTGGCCGGGCTGATCGCGCCGTGGAACTTCCCGCTGGCGATCCCGAGCTGGAAGGCCGCGCCGGCGCTGGCGGTCGGCAACGCCGCGGTGCTCAAGCCGGCCCCGGAGGCGACCGCGTGCGCGCTGCGGCTGGCCGAACTGGTGGCGCTCGCCGGGCTGCCGGCGGACGTGCTCACGGTGCTGCCGGGCGGCGCGGAGGAGGGCGCGGCGCTGGTCGACGCGGCGGACGTGGTGTCGTTCACCGGCTCCACCGGGGTCGGCCGGGCCGTCGTGCGGGCGGCCACCGAGCGCGGCGTGCCCGTGCAGGCCGAACTCGGCGGGCTGAACGCGGCGCTGGTGCTGCCGGACGCCGACATCGCGCAGGCCGCCGGGCACATCGCCGCCGCCGTCGCCGGGTACGCGGGGCAGAAGTGCACCGCCACCAGCCGGGTGATCGCGGTCGGCGAGGCGTACGAGCCGCTGCGGGACGCGCTGGTCAAGGCGCTGGAGGCGGCGGACGACGCGGTCTGCGGGCCCGTCATCAACGCCGCGGCCCGGGACCGGCTGACGGGGGCCGTCGAGTCGGCCGTGGCCGCCGGGGCCGAACTGCTCACCGGCGGACGGGTGCCCGCGCGGGCCGGCTGGTACGTCGAACCGGCGCTGCTCACCGGGGTGCCCGCCGAACACCCGCTGGCGCGCGAGGAGTTCTTCGGCCCGGTCGCCGTGCTGCACGCCGCGCCCGACCTCGACGCGGCGATCGCGCTCGCCAACGACACCCCGCACGGCCTCGCCACCTCGGTGCACAGCCGCAGTCTGGACGTCGCCCTGGCGGCCGCCGACCGGCTGGACGCGGGCATGATCCGGATCAACGCGCCGTCCAGCGGCGTCGACTTCCACCTGCCGTTCGGCGGCGCCAAGGGCGCGAGCCACGGGGAGCGCGAGCAGGGGCAGGCGGCGCTCGACTTCTACACCGTCGGGCGGACGGTCAGCGTGCTGCCCGCCGGGGGTGTGTGATGTACGTCCGGACCGTCGACTACCACACGGCCGGCGAGCCGTTCCGGATCGTGCTGGACGGCGCCCCGGTGATCCCCGGGGACAGCGTCGCCGAGCGGCGGGCCATCGCGATCGGCGCGGGCGGCAGTGCCACCGCGCCCCGGCCGGGTGCGCTGGACGACGTCCGCCGGCTGCTCGGCCGCGAACCGCGCGGGCACGCCGGGATGTACGGCGGGTTCCTGGTGCCGCCGGACGACGACGAGGCGCACCTGGGCGTCCTGTTCTGGCACAAGGACGGCTACTCGACGGCCTGCGGGCACGGCACCATCGCGCTCGGCGCGTGGGCGGTCGACTCCGGGCTGGTCGCGGCCCCCGCGGACGGCGTGGCGCGGGTGCGGATCGACGTGCCGTCGGGGCGCGTCACGGCCCTCGTCCACCGGGCCGGCGGGCGCACCACCGGGGTGACCTTCCGCAACGTGCCGTCGCGGGTGAGCGCGCCGAAGCTGGCGGTGGCGACCTCGCGCGGCACCGTGGAGGTCGCGGTGGCGCACGCCGGGGCCTGCTACGCCTCGGTGTCGGCGGCGGCGCTGGGCCTGACCGTCGACACCGCCCGGCTGCCGGAACTCACCGCCGCAGGGCGGGAGATCAGGCGGGCGCTGGAGGGTTCGGAGGCGGTGGCGCATCCGTCGGACCCGCGGCTCTCGGGCGTGTACGGGGTCGTGCTGTACGACGAACTCCCCTGGGACGGCGAAGGGTTGAGCCAGCGGAACGTCACCGTCTTCGCGGACGGGCAGATCGACCGCTCGCCCTGCGGCTCCGGCACCTCCGCCCGGCTCGCGGTGCTCGCGGCCGAGGGGCGGCTCGCGCCGGGCGAGGAGCTGCGGCACGAGTCGGTCATCGGGACGGTGTTCCACGGGCGGGTGCTGCCGGGCGGCGACCCGCTGGGCTCCGGCGTCGTCACGGAGGTGACGGGGACGGCGCACCGCACCGGGGAACACGGATTCGTGCTGGAAGAAGGGGACGGGCTCGGGGCAGGATTCCTGCTGTGACTTCTTCTGACGCGAATTACTCCGTACCGCCCGGCACGGCGACCGAGCCGCTCCGGTACGCCGTGTCGGGCACCGGGTCCGTCACGCCCGCCCGGGCCGCCGGCGCGGTCGAGCGGATGCTGCTCGACGGGTTCGACCCCGAGGCCGCGCCCGTCCGCACCGGGGTGCCCGTCCCGGCCGGCGAACTGCTGATGATGCCCGCCGCCGCCGGGCGGTACGCGGGCGTCAAGATCGCCGGTGTCGCGCCCGCCAACCCCGGGCGCGGCCTGCCCCGGATCACCGGCAGCTACCTCCTGCTCGACGGGCCCACCCTCCAGCCCGTCGCGCTGCTCGACGGCGCCGCGCTCACCGCGCTGCGCACGCCCGCCGTCACCGCCGTCGCCCTGCGCCGGCTCGCCCCGCCGGAGGCCGCGCACCTCGTGCTGTTCGGCGCCGGGCCGCAGGCGTACGGGCACCTCGACGCGCTGCTCGCGATCCGGCCGCTGACCCGGCTCACCGTGGTCGCGCGCAGCGCCGGGCCCGCCGAGGCGCTGGCCGCGTACGGGCGGGGGCTCGGGCTGGCGGCCTCGGTCGGCGGGCCGGAGGCCGTCGCGGCGGCGGACGTGGTGGTGTGCTGCACCACCGCGCGCACGCCGCTGTTCGACGGCGCGCTGGTGCCCGCGCACGCGGCCGTCGCGGCGGTCGGCTCGCACGAGCCGGACGCGCGGGAGGTGGACGCCGCGCTGGTCGGGCGGGCCGAACTCTACGTCGAGGCGCGGGCGGTGGCGGCCCGCGAGGCCGGGGACCTGATCATGGCGGGGGTCTCCGGACGCCAGGTGTGGAACCTGGCCGAGCTGGTGCGCGGCGACGTCCACGTGCCGGCGGACCGGCCGCGGTTCTTCAAGAGCGTCGGCATGGCCTGGGAGGACCTGGCCGTGGCGGCGGAGGTGCACGCGGGCGGCTGAGGACGGCGGGTTCCGTGGGCCGCCGGCCGTTGTCACGGCCGGCGGCCGCTGCCACGATGAGCTGCGGCTCGAATCGCGGACCGTTGCGCACGCACCGTAACGTGACATTGTACGCTGGTGTTCTGCACCGACCCGGAGGAACACCATGGCCGAGCTCAAGTCCCGCACCCTGATCTCCGTGCAGGAGCGGCTCCGCGACCAGGTCGCCCACGCACTGCGCGCCGCCCTGATCTCCGGGGAGCTGCGCCCCGGCGTCGTCTACTCCGCGCCCGCGCTCGCCGCCGACTTCGGCGTCTCCGCCACGCCGGTGCGCGAGGCCATGCTCGACCTCGCCCGCGAGGGCCTGGTGGAGGCCGTCCGCAACAAGGGCTTCCGGGTCACCGAACTCACCGAGCGGGACCTCGACGACTACACCGAGATCCGCGCCCTCATCGAGGTCCCGACCGTCGGCCGGGTCACCCGCACGGCCACCGCCGAGCAGCTGGAGCGGCTGCGCCCGCAGGCCGAGGCGATCGTGGCCGCCGCGCGCAAGCACGATCTGATCGGCTACCTGGAGGCGGACCGCCAGTTCCACCTCGACCTGCTGGGCCTCGCGGGCAACGCGCGGCTGGTGGACGTGGTGGGGGACCTGCGCAAGCGCTCGCGGCTGTACGGGCTGAACCGCCTCGACGAGCGCGGCGAGCTGGTGTCCTCGGCGGAGGAGCACCTGGAGCTGCTGGACCTGATGCTGTCGGGCGACGCGGAGGCGGCGGAGGCCTGCATGACGCGGCACCTGAGCCACGTGCGGTCCCTGTGGGCGAACGGCCAGGAGGCCCAGGAGGAGCCCCGCACGGCGCTGCGGCTGCGGGCGCGGTAGAGGCTAAACCACTCGTTCGGGTGAGGGGTGAAGATCGGGCGTCGGAAGGCGTCTGCGTCCTACGATGATGTTCTCGACATCGGCAGTCAGGAGGAACTCCATGTCCGCCGCAGCAGTGGAAGAACCGATGGGGCAGCTGACGCTGCTCGAAGCCGCCGAGCTGATCTCGAACCAGTTCGCCGGGCATCGGGTCGAGATCGTCGGGAGCCAGATCACCGTGACGCCGCCGCCGGATGTTTCGCACGGTAAGTCGCTGAGTCGCCTCATGCGGGTACTTTTTGCGGCCGGCCTCGATGGGGACGAGGTCGACGTTCTGCAGAACGTGGGCATCTGGTTGCCGGACGGGCCCTCGGATTATGCGGTGCCCGATCTGTCGATCGTCGATGCCGACATTGATGATCACCTGATCGAGTACAACTGTTACGACCCAGCGGCGTTCCGTCTCGTGCTGGAGGTCACGTCGTCGAACGTCAGTGACGACCTGAAGAAGAAGCCCTTTGCGTACGCCGAGGCTGAAGTGCCCGTCTACGTCATCGTGGACCGGAAGAACCAGCGCGTCATGGTGCTCACCGACCCCAAGGACGGCGAGTACCGGGTACACGCCGTCCATCACCCCGGGCAGTCGTTCACATTGCCGGAGTCGATCGGGGCATCGGTGACGCTAGCGGTGGACGACGTACTGGCTGCGAAGAAGTAGTCAGCCGGCCGTCGTGGACCTCGGCGATCTCGTCGACGGCGGTCAGGTGGGTGCGGTCGTGGGTGACCAGGATCGTCGCCGTCGCGCGCTGGTGGGTGAGGGTGGTAATCAGGTCGAGGACGGCCGCTCCGCGCTCGTGGTCGAGGGCGCTGGTGGGTTCGTCGATCAGGAGGACCTTCGGGTCGTTCATCAACGCCCTTGCGATGTTGACGCGTTGGCGCTGGCCGCCGGAGAGCTGGTGCGGGCGGCGGTGGGCCTGGTCGCGCAGGTCGACGGCGTCGAGGAGTTCGAGGGCGCGGGGGAGGGCGGCGCGCGGGGAGCGGCCGTCGAGGTGGGCCATCACCTGGAGTTGCTCGACCGCCGAGAGGGACGGCAGCAGGTTGGCCTGCTGGAAGACGATGCCGATGCGGGTGCGGCGCAGCGCGGTGAGTTCGGCGCGGGTGAGGCCGGTGGTGTCGGTGCCGTCCACGACGACCCGGCCGGAGTCGGGGGCGATGAGGGTCGCGGCGACGGCGAGCAGGCTGGACTTGCCGGAGCCGGACGGGCCGACCACGGCGGTGATGGTGCCCGCGGGGACGGTCAGGGAGACGTCGTCGAGGGCGGTGAGCCGGCCGTCGCCGTCCGGGTAGGTCAGGGTGACGTGGTCGAGGTGGAGGGTCATCGGGCGCTCCCGAGGGCGGTCAGCGGGTCGACGGAGGTGATCCGGCGGATGGACAGGGCCGCGCCGACGGCGCCGAGGGCGATCATCACGGCGGCGGGCAGCAGCAGGGTCGGGGCGTCCAGGACGAACGGGACGGCGGAGCCGATCAGCGAGCCCGCTCCCAGGGCGATCGCGGTGCCCGCCGCGGTGCCGAGCACCAGCAGCAGGACGGCCTGGCCGAGCGCGTCCCGCAGCAGGTAGCGGGTGGAGGCGCCGAGGGCCTTGAGGACGGCGACGTCGCCGCTGCGCTGGATCGTCCAGACCGTGAAGAACGCGCCGATGACCAGGGCGGAGATGGCGAACAGGAAGCCGCGCATCAGCTGCAGCGAGCCGTTCTCGGAGGTGTAGGAGCCGATCGCGGCGAGCGCGTCGTCGCGGGTGCGGGTCTCGGTGCCGAGGCGGGCGTCGGCCGCGCCGAGGTCGGCGCCCTTCGCGGCGGTGAGAGCGATGACCGTCGCGTGGCCGGTGCCGCCGGGGGCGAACGCCTGCCAGTCGGCGAGGCTGGTCCAGATCACGGGGGTGTGGCTGTAGGCGGCGTCGCCGTCGACGGCGGCGACGGTGAGCGGGTGGCCGGCCATCGTGAAGCCGGCGCCGGCGGTCAGCCCGCCGAGGTTCGCGGCGGCGGTCTTCGACAGCACCGCCTGGCCGGCGGTGATGCGGGCGCCCTGCGGGGCCAGCCCGGAGCCGTCCGGGACGCCGAACGCGGAGAGTGCCGCGGTGCGCTGCCCGGCGGCGGCCTTGGTGGTGGTGATGCCGAGCGGCTGGGCGGAGGTCACGCCCGGCTCGTGCGACCAGGCCTGCCACTGCTCCGGGGTGACCTGGGAGTCGGTGAAGGACAGCTGCTGGCCGTCGGAGGGCCGTCCGAACACCAGGTGGTCGGCGGGCAGGCCGGTGATCGCCGAGACGTTCTGCCGGCCGAGCCCGGCGGTCAGCCCGGACAACAGGCCGACCAGCACGGTGATCAGCACGATGACGGTCCCCATCAGGGCGAACCGCCCCTTGGCGAACCCCAGGTCCCTCCAGGCGACGAACACGACGGGCCTCTCTGCACGAAACGACTGTGTGCCCACACCGTCGCCGGGAAGGGGGCCCGCGGGCATCGCACGGGGGATTGCATCCTCGGCATCGAAGGGCAGAAGCGGAGTTCAACCTTTTGATTGATGCCGGGCCCGCAACGCGGAACTTAGGCTGGACGGATGGCGACCGAACGTTTCCGCACCACCCCCGTCGCCCGCGTCCTCCAGGTCTGCCTGCACCTGCTCGTGGCGGGCCTGCTCGTTCTTGCCGTCGCCCGCGCCTTCACCGGCCGCGACGGCGACCCGGCGTCCGTGACCGCCGCCGCCACCGCCATGGGCGCCGCCTACGCGGCCGGGCCGAGGCTCGCGGTCATCCGCCGCTCGCGCCGGGCGGCCGCGCTGTGGCTCGCGCTGCTCGGCGTCACCTGGGCGGGCGTGCTCGTGGCCACGCAGGACGGGGTGTGGCTGGCGTTCCCGCTGTACTTCCTCGAACTGCACCTGCTCGGCCGCCGGGGCGGACTCGCCGCCGTCGGGCTGACCGCCGCCGCCGCGATCGCCGCGTGGTCCTGGCACCAGCACACCTTCAGCGTGGCCGCGTCGATCGGGCCCGCGCTCGGCGCCGCCGTCGCCACCGCGACCGTCCTCGGCTACCAGGCGCTGTACCGGGAGAGCGAGGAGCGCCGCCGGCTGATCGACGAGCTCACCGCCGCCCGCGCCGACCTCGCCACCGCCCACCACGCCGCCGGGGTGCTCGCCGAGCGCGAACGCCTCGCCCGGGAGATCCACGACACCCTCGCGCAGAGCCTCAGCAGCATCCAGCTGCTGCTCCGGGCCGCCCAGCGGGCCCTGCCGGAGCGCACGGACGCCGCGGCCGGCTACGTCGAGCAGGCCCGGCAGGCCGCCCAGGACAACCTCGACGAGGCCCGGCGCTTCGTCCGCGCGCTCACCCCGCCCGCGCTCGACGGCGACCCGCTGCCCGTCGCGCTGGAGCGGCTGTGCGCCACCACGACGGCGCACAGCGGGCTGCCCGTCCACCTGCACGTCTCCGGGGAGGCGGTGCGGCTGCCGGTGCCGCAGGAGGTCGCGCTGCTGCGGATCGCGCAGTCGGCGCTCGGCAACACCGTCCGGCACGCGCGGGCCTCGCACGCCGAGGTGACGCTCAGCTACATGGAGGGCGAGGTGGCACTCGACGTGTTCGACGACGGGGCCGGGTTCGATCCGGCGGCGCTCCCGGGGCGCCCGGCGCGCGACGACGGCGGGTTCGGGCTGCCGTCGATGGGGGCCCGGGCCCGGGCGCTCGGCGGCACCTTCACGGTGGAGTCGGCGCCCGGGGAGGGCACGGCGCTCGCCGTGCTGCTGCCGGTGCCGGCGGTGCCGCCCGTGCCGCCGGTGCAGCCGGGGTTCCCGGCGACGGAGGTGGGGGCGTGATCAGGCTGCTGCTGGCGGACGACCACCCGGTGGTGCGGGCCGGGCTGCGGGCCGTCCTGGAGGGCGAACCGGACTTCACGATCGTCGGGGAGGCGGCGACCGCCGAACGGGCGGTCGAGCTGGCCTCCGCGGGCGGGGTCGACGTCGTGCTCATGGACCTCCAGTTCGGGCCCGGCTCGGCGATGAACGGTGCCCAGGCGACGGCCGAGATCACCGCCCGCGCCGGGGCGCCGCGGGTGCTCGTCGTCACGACGTACGACACGGACGCGGACACCCTGCCCGCCCTGGAGGCCGGCGCCACCGGGTACCTGCTGAAGGACGCCCCGCCGGAGGAGCTCGCCCAGGCGGTGCGGGCCGCGGCGGCGGGCCGGACGGCGCTCGCGCCGACCGTCGCGGACCGGCTGCTGGAGCGGATGCGGACGCCCGCGGCGTCGCTCAGCAACCGGGAGATCGAGGTGCTGGGACTCGTCGCGGACGGGCTGACCAACCAGCAGGTGAGCCAGCGGCTGCACCTGAGCCAGGCCACGGTGAAGTCGCATCTGGTGCACATCTACACGAAGTTGGGGGTCGACTCGCGCACGGCGGCGGTGCGGGAGGCGCGCGGCCGGGGGCTGATCCGGCGGGCGTAGGGTGGGGCGGGTTCGAACCGTTCTCCGGAGTGGAGGAACCCGCCGATGGCCCGTCTTCTCGATGAACTCGCCGTTCCCGTGATCGCCGCGCCGATGGCGGGCGGGGCGTCCACCCCCGAGCTGGTGGCGGCGGTGAACCGGGCCGGCGGGCTGGGGTTCCTGGCCGCGGGGTACCGGACGGCGGCCGGGACGGCCGAACAGATCGCCGCCGTACGGAAGTCGACCGACCGGGCCTTCGGCGTGAACCTCTTCGTCCCGGCCGCGCCCGGCGATCCGGCGGCGGTCGCGGCCTACCGGGAGCGGCTGCGGCCGGAGGCCGAGAGGTGGGACGTCCGGCTGCCCGAGGAGACCGGGCCGGACCGGGACGACTGGGAGGCCAAGCTCGACGTGCTGCTGGCCGATCCGGTGGACGTCGTCTCGTACACCTTCGGGCTGCCCACGGCGGCGGAGGCCGCGGCCGTCCGCGCGGCGGGGTCGTTCCAGGTGGGCACCGTCACCACGCCCGAGGAGGCGCGGGCGGCGGAGGCGGTCGGCATGGACGCGCTCTGCGTGCAGGGCCCGGAGGCGGGCGGCCACCGGGGCACCCACCGTGTCGCGGACGAGCCGGGAGAGGTGCCGCTGCTCGAACTCCTGGGCACCGTACGGACGGTGACCGACCTGCCGCTGATCGCCGCCGGCGGACTCGGCGACGGCCCGTCCATCGCGGCGGCGCTGCGGGCGGGGGCGGTGGCGGTGCAGCTAGGGACGGCGCTGCTGCGCGCGGACGAGTCCGGCGCGTCCCGGGCCCACCGGGCGGCGCTCACCGGACTGCCGGAGACCGTCGTCACCCGCGCCTTCACCGGCCGCCCGGCCCGCGGCCTGCGCAACGCCTTCATCGACCGTTACGGCCCCTACGCCCCGCCCGCCTACCCCGAGGTCCACCACCTCACCAGCCCCCTCCGCGCCGCCGCCATCCTCCGCGCCGACACCCGGTCCATGCACCTCTGGGCAGGCACCGCCCACCGGCTGGCACGCCCGGGCCCGGCGGAGCAGCTCGTCGCGAACCTCTGGCAGGCGGCGCGGGGGTAGTGCGCCCAGCGCGCGCCGGACGGGGCGTGTCGTCCCTCGCGGGGGTGGATTGAGCGGGAAAGTGCGCGGTAACGTATAAGGGACAACTTACTTTGGGTCCATGTGGGAGATCACACTTATTGGTCCGGTGAACGCCTGGTTCCTGGACATCTCTGCCAAGGATCCGCGCACCGCCCGCCAGATCGCTGAAGCGATCAAGCTGCTCGCCAGGAGGGGGCCGCTGCTCGGGCGCCCGATGGTGGACCGGATCCAAGGGAGCAAGTTGCACAACCTGAAGGAACTCCGACCTGGCTCGGCTGGGCGCTCGGAGATTCGGATGCTCTTCGTTTTCGATGCCGAGCGAGAGGCCATCGTCCTGGTCGCCGGGGACAAGAACGGAGAGTGGTCCCGGTGGTACGACATCAACATCCCGCTGGCGGAAGCTCGCTATGAGCAGTACATCAATGAGAAGGACAAGGGAGCACAGGCATGAAAGGCCGTAGCTGGACCGAGGTGTGGGCCGAGGCGCAGCGCATCAACCCGTGGCTGGCGTCGCCGGAGGCGGAGGCTGAGGGGGCGCGGATCAGGCAGGAGATGCTGGCGCGGATCCGCGGCTACGAGCTGGCCGAGCTCCGGAAGGCGGCCGGGCTGACCCAGAAGCAGGTGGCTGGGCTGATGGGCGTGAGCCAGGCGCGGGTGTCGCAGATCGAGCACGGGCAGGTGGACAGCCTGGACAACCTGCGGGCGTATGCCGCGGCGATTGGTGGCGAGGTCGACGTCACCGTCCGACAGGGGGAGCGGACGATCAAGGTGGCCTGATCGTCCGCCTGTCCTCGCGGTCAACTCAGCAGGTCGGCCATCCAGGACTCGATGGCCTCCGGTGTCCTCGGGAGGGCGCTGGACATCAGGTGGGCGCCGTCGTGCGTGATGACGAGGTCGTCCTCGATACGGATGCCCAGGCCGCGGAGTTCCAGGGGGAGGGTCTCGTCGTCGGGTTGGAGGTAGAGGCCGGGTTCGACAGTGAGGACCATGCCCTCCTCCAGGGTGCCGTCGAGGTAGCGGTCGGCGCGGGCCTGGGCGCAGTCGTGGTAGTCGAGGCCGAGCATGTGGCCGCTGCCGCAGAGGGTGTAGCGGCGGTACAGGCCGTTGTCCTCGGCGAGGGCCTGGTCGGCGGGGATGCGCAGGACGCCCCAGTCGGCGAGGCCTTCGGCGATGACCCGCATCGCGGCGCGGTGGAAGTCGCGGAAGCGGGCGCCGGGGCGCAGGGCGGCGATGCCGGCGCTCTGGGCGGCGAGGACGAGGTCGTAGGCCTGGCGCTGGACGGGGGTGAAGGTGCCGCTCAGGGGCAGGGTGCGGGTGATGTCGGCGGAGTACAGGGTGTCGGTCTCGACGCCGGCGTCGAGGAGGAGCAGGGCGTCGGGGTCGAGGGCGCCGTCGTTGCGGATCCAGTGCAGGACGCAGGCGTGGGCGCCGGAGGCGGCGATGGTGGTGTAGGCGGTGCCGTTGCCCTCGGCGCGGGCGCGGAGGTCGAAGACGCCCTCGATCCAGCGTTCGCCGCGCGGGTGGCGCAGGGCGGCGGGCAGGGCGCGGACGACGTCCTCGAACCCCAGGACGGTGTGGTCGACGGCGAGTTGGAGCTGGTCGACCTCCCAGGTGTCCTTGACCAGGCGCAACTCCGAGAGGACGGCGGCCAGTTCGCGGTCGCGGAGGGCGTCGGCGCCGGTCCGCGGGGAGTCGACGAACGGGTCGGTGCCGGCCAGGACGCGGGTCGGCGGCTGCGGTCCGGTGAACAGCTTGGCCAGGTCGTCGAGGTGTTCGGTGCGCAGGCCGGTGAGCGCGGCGGCCTCGGCGAGGTCGGGGCGGCGGCCGACCCAGAACTCGCCGTAGCGGCGGTCGCGGTAGAACTCGGCGCCGTCGCGCGGGGAGCGGGGCCGCAGGTGGAGCACGGGTTCGTGTCCGGTGGGGCCGGCCGGTTCGAGGACGAGGACGTGGTCGGCCTGGTCCTCGCCGGTGAGGCCGGTGAGCCAGGCGTAGGCGCTGTGCGGGCGGAAGCGGTGGTCGAGGTCGTTGCAGCGGACCTTGAGCCGGCCGGCGGGGACGACCAGCCGCTCGCCGGGGAACGCGGCGGAGAGCCGGGCGTGCCGTCCGGGGAGGCGGTCGTGGCCGGGCGCGCGCCGGTCGGCGGGCAGTGGGCTGGGGGCCCACCGGGTGGCCATGAAGGCGTCGAGGGCGGGGGAGACGGGGAGGTCGTGGCTCCCCGTGTTGAGGTCGGCTTGACGGAGGGTCACCGGTGAACTCCTCGACGTGGCACGGGCGGTAGGGCGCCGGGCGGTAGGGCGCCGGACACAGCTCGGTAACGGGCGGCGCGAGCTCTTGTGCAGTGCAATTTCACATTACTATGTTACGGGTCACACAGCGGAGCGGCCAGACCCGGCCCCCACAGCGGAGTTGCAACATGACCAGGCGCACCCACGCCGCGCTCGCGGCAGCCCTCGCGGCGACCCTCACCCTCGGCCTCGGGGCCTGCACGAACGACAAGAGCGACAGCGGCGGTGACAGCCGGGCCGAGAGCACCAGGGCCCCCGGCGCCGCCTCCGGCTCGATCGTCGGCGGCACCCCGGTGAAGGGCGGCACCCTGACCGTCCTCTCGAACCAGGACTTCGCCCACCTCGACCCGGCCCGCAACTGGACCATGCCGAACATGGACTTCGGCATCCGGCTGCTCTACCGCACCCTGGTCACCTTCAAGGCGGAGCCGGGCGCCGCCGGCAGCGAGATCGTCCCCGACCTCGCCACCGACCTCGGCCGCTCCTCGGACGGCGGGAAGACCTGGAGCTTCACCCTCAAGGAGGGCGTCAAGTACGAGGACGGGACGCCGATCAGGTCCGCCGACATCAAGTACAACGTCGAGCGCTCCTTCGCCCCGGACCTCACCGGCGGCCCCGACTACGCGCAGCAGTACCTGGCCGGCGGCGAGAACTACAAGGGCCCGCTGAACGGCGAGCACCTGGCGAGCATCGAGACCCCGGACGACCGGACCGTCGTCTTCCACCTCAAGCGCCCGGTGGCCGAGTTCTCCTACACCGCGACCCTGCCGACGTTCGCGCCCGTGCCGCAGGCCCAGGACAAGGGCACGCAGTACGACCTGCGCCCGTTCTCCTCCGGCCCGTACAAGATCGAGACCTACGACCGCGGCAAGCAGCTGACGCTCGTCCGCAACACCGGCTGGGACCCGGCCACCGACCCGGTCCGCAAGGCCTACCCCGACAAGATCGTGGTGGTCCAGGGCCTCAAGGGCGGGCAGGTCGACGACCGGATCATCGCGAGCGAGGGTGCCGACGCCTCGGCGGTCGAGTGGATGAACCTGCGCCCGGAGTCGGTCGCGAAGGTGCTGCCCAAGCCGGACGTGAAGTCCCGGCTGATCGCCGAGCAGCAGGGCTGCACCGACATGCTCTACCCCAACACCTCCAAGGCGCCGTTCGACGACCCGAAGGTGCGCGAGGCGTTGATGTACGCGGTGGACCGGGACGCCCAGGTCACCGCGAACGGCGGCCCGGCGATGGGCGACGTGGCCACCGCCTACCTGCCGCCCGCGATGACCGGCGGCACCAAGGTGGACACGCTGAAGATCGCCCCGACCGGCGACCCGGAGAAGGCCAAGCAGCTGCTCAAGGACGCGGGCAAGACCGACCTCAAGGTCTCGCTGACCGTCTCCTCCGGCGACAAGACCCGGGCCGAGGCGCTCCAGCAGTCGCTGGCCAAGGCCGGGATCCAGGTCACCATCACCACCGCCGACCCGTCCGTCTACTACGACACCATCGGTGACACCAAGAACGCGCCCGACCTCGCCATCCTCGGCTGGTGCCCGGACTACCCGTCCGGCGCGACCTTCCTGCCCATGGTCTTCGACGGCCGCACCATCAAGGAGAAGGGCAACCAGGGCAACGTCGAGCAGTTCCGCGACCAGGCCACCTCGGACCGGATCGACCAGATCAGCGCGATGACCGACGTCGCCGAGGCCAACAAGGCCTGGCTCCAGTTGGGCGACGACCTGATGAAGAAGGCGCCGACCGTGCCGATGCTCTGGCAGCGCCGCCCGCTGCTGGCCGGGACGAACGTGGCCGGCGCCTTCGGGCACCCGGTGTGGACCGGTCAGTGGGACTTCGCCACGATCGGCCTCAAGGACCCCGCCAAGAGCCAGGGCTGAGGGATCGTCCGATGACTGCCACCACTGAGCCCGCCGCCACCGAGCCCGCCACCGCGCGGGCGGGGGCGGCGGGCCCCGCGAAGGCCGCCGGGCGCGGGCCCTGGCGGCTCGTCCGGGACCGGCTGTGGGCCCGCGGTTCGGCCCGGTTCGGCCTGGTCACCGTCGCCGTCCTGGTGCTGCTCGCCGCACTGGCCGGCCCGCTGAGCGCGCTCGGCGGCTGGTCCCCCGACGAGTTCGACAAGCGCGCGATCGACCCGTACCTCGGCGGCCAGCCGATCGGGGACTTCGGCGGGATCGGCACCCGGCACTGGCTGGGCGTCGAACCGTCGACCGGGCGCGACCTGTTCGCCCGGGTCCTGCACGGCGGCCAGGTCTCGCTGCTGATCGCCTTCACCGCCACCGCCGTGGTCGTGGCCACCGGCACCCTGGCCGGGATCGCCGCCGGCTACTTCGGCGGCCGGACGGACTCGCTGCTCTCCCGGCTGATGGACCTCACGATGTCCTTCCCGTCCCTGATCTTCATGATCGCGATGATGTCGGTGGCCAAGGACGTCAACCGGATCCTGCTGATCACCCTGGTCATCGGCCTGTTCACCTGGCCCGGCATCGCCCGGGTGGTCCGCGGCCAGACGCTCTCGCTCAAGCACCGCGAGTACGTCGAGGCGGCCAAGGTCGGTGGCGCCCGCCCCTGGCGGATCCTCACCCGCGAGATCCTGCCCAACGTCTCCGGCCCGGTCATCGCCTACACGACGCTGCTCGTCCCCGGCATGATCGCGACCGAGGCCGCGCTCAGCTACCTCGGCGTCGGCGTGCGCCCGCCGACCCCCTCCTGGGGCCAGATGATCGCCGAGAGCATCAACTTCTACGAGACCGACCCGACGTACTTCCTGATCCCGACGGCCTTCCTGTTCCTCGCCGTGCTCGCCTTCACCCTGCTCGGCGACGCGCTGCGCGACATCCTGGACCCCCGGGGAGGCCGGTCGTGATCCTCTACCTCGGCCGCCGGCTGCTCGGCGCGGCCGGCATCCTGCTCGCCATCACCGCCATCACCTTCACCATCTTCTACCTGCTGCCCAGCGACCCGGCCGCGGCGGCCTGCGGCAAGACCTGCAGCCCCGAGCGGCTCGCCGACGTCAAGGCCGCGATGGGCCTGGACCGGCCGGTCTGGGAGCAGTTCGCCGGCTACCTGACCGGCATCTTCGCCGGCCGCGACTACGGCAGCGGCCCCAGCGCCGTGCACTGCGGCTTCCCGTGCCTCGGCTACTCCTACGAGTACTCGCTGCCGGTCTGGGACCTGCTCACCGACCGGCTGCCGGTCTCCGTCTCGCTGGCGCTCGGCGCGGCCGTGCTCTGGCTGGCCCTCGGCCTCGGCACGGGCGTCACCTCGGCGCTGCGCAAGGACACGGCCGTCGACCGCACGCTGATGGTGTTCTCGGTCGGCGCCGCGTCGCTGCCGGTCTACTTCACCTCGATCATGCTGATCTGGGGTGTCGTCAGGACGGCCGGGCTGCTGCCCTACCCGGCGTACCACAAGTTCACCGACGGCCCGGTGCCGTGGGCCTCCAACCTGCTCCTGCCGTGGATCGCGCTCGCCCTGCTGTACGCGGCCATGTACGCCCGGCAGAGCCGCAACTCGATGATCGAGGCGATGGCGGAACCGTACATCCGCACCGCCCGCGCCAAGGGGCTGCCGGGGCGCACCGTCACCGTCAAGCACGGGCTGCGCTCCGGGATGACGCCGATCCTGACCATCTTCGGCATGGACCTCGGCGGGCTGCTGGCCGGCGCCGTCATCACCGAGTCCATCTTCGGACTGCCCGGCGTCGGACGGCTCTTCTACGACGCGCTGGTCCGCTCCGACCAGCCGGTCATCCTCGGCGTCACCCTGCTCGCGGCCTCCTTCATCGTCGCGGCGAACCTGCTGGTCGACCTGCTCTACGCGTTCGTCGACCCGAGAGTGAGGTACTGATGGCCGCCCTTCTGGAAGTCGACGACCTCGGGGTCTCGTTCGACACCCCGCGCGGCACCGTCCGGGCCGTCGACGGCATCTCCTTCACCGTCGACGCCGGGCGCACGCTCGGCCTGGTCGGCGAGTCCGGCAGCGGCAAGTCCGTCACCTCGCTCGCCGTCATGGGCCTGCACCGCGGCGCCGCCGTCACCGGCTCGATCCGGCTGGACGGACGGGAGCTGAACGGGCTCGGCGAACGGGAGCTGGGCACCGTCCGGGGCCGGCGGATCGCGATGATCTTCCAGGACCCGCTGTCCAGCCTGCACCCCTTCTACACCGTCGGCGAGCAGATCGCCGAGCACTACCGGGTGCACTTCCGGGCGGGCCGCCGGGCCGGCCGGCAGCGCGCCGTCGAGATGCTCGCCGAGGTCGGCATCCCCGAACCGGCCCGCCGCGTCGACGAGTACCCGCACCAGTTCTCCGGCGGCATGCGCCAGCGCGTCATGATCGCCATGGCGCTCGCCTGCGAACCCGACCTGCTGATCGCCGACGAGCCCACCACCGCCCTCGACGTCACCGTGCAGGCGCAGATCCTCGACCTGATCGCCCGGATCCAGCAGGAGCGCGGCCTCGGCGTCGTCATGATCACCCACGACCTCGGCGTCGTCGCCCGGGTCGCCCACGAGGTGCTCGTCATGTACGGCGGACGGGCTGCCGAGCAGGCCCCGGTGGACCGGCTGTTCGGCGCCCCCGCGCACCCCTACACCCGCGGCCTGCTCGACTCGCTGCCCCGCCTCGACGACACCGACGACGCCCCGCTGCGGGCCATCCCCGGCAGCCCGCCGTCGCTGATCACCCCCGCCCCCGGCTGCTCCTTCGCACCGCGCTGCGCCCGCACCACCGCCGCGACCGCCGAGGAGCACGCCCGCTGCCTGGCCGAGCGCCCCGAATTCGGCCCGCTCGGCCCCGGCCACCAGGCCGCCTGCCACCTGCCGCTGGTGCCGGAAGGGGTCCTGTGATGGCTCGATCGACGGGTGAAACCCTGCTCTCCGTACGGGACCTGGTGAAGACCTTCCCGGGGCGCCGCAGCCGCACCGGGCGTCCGGGCGCGCCGATCCGGGCCGTCGACGGGGTGTCCTTCGACGTCGGCCGGGGCGAGACCCTGGGCCTGGTCGGCGAGTCCGGCTGCGGCAAGTCCACCACCGGGCGGATGATCGTCCGGCTGCTCGACCCGACCGCCGGCACCGTCACCTTCGACGGCACCGAGATCGGCGGCCTGTCCCAGTCCCGACTGCGGCCGCACCGGCGGCACTTGCAGATGGTCTTCCAGGACCCGTACTCCTCGCTCAACCCCCGGCAGACGGTGGCCCGGATCATCTCCGAGCCGCTGCTGGTCCAGGGGTCGGGCGCAGCCGAGGCACGGAAGCGGGCCGGCGAGCTGATGGAGCTGGTCGGGCTGATCCCCGAGCACCTCGACCGCTATCCGCACGAGTTCTCCGGCGGCCAGGCGCAGCGCATCGGCATCGCCCGGTCGCTGGCCACCTCGCCGAAGCTGGTGATCGCCGACGAGCCGGTGTCCGCGCTCGACGTGTCGATCCAGGCGCAGGTCGTCAACCTGATGGAGGAGTTGCAGCGCGAGCTGGGCCTCGCCTACGTGTTCATCGCGCACGACCTCTCGGTGGTCAAGCGGGTCTGCGACCGCGTCGCGGTGATGTACCTGGGCCGGATCGTCGAGATCGGCGACAAGGCCGAGGTGTACGGCAACCCGGCGCACCCGTACACGAAGGCGCTGCTGTCGGCCGTGCCGCTGCCCGATCCGGCCGCGGAGCGGGCGCGCGAGCGGATCGTCCTGGCGGGCGACCCGCCGAGCCCGGCGAACCCGCCGTCCGGCTGCACGTTCCACCCGCGCTGCCCGAAGGCGCAGGAGGTGTGCCGGACGGAGCGGCCGCTGCTGAAGCTCGCCGGTCCGGGCGGCCGGGAGGCGGCCTGCCACTTCCCGGAGGCCTGACCGGCCCCAGACCCCCGGTCGGGCGCGGTGGGGAACCACACGAGGACCGCGCCCGACCGGGTTCCAGCCGTTCGTTCACCCGGTCATTCGGTCAGGGGTGGCAGCCGGCGCGGGCCCGGCCCCTCGGCGGCCAGTTCGTCGCCGGGGTTGAGCACCCGGCAGCGGCGCAGCGACACGCAGCCGCAGCCGATGCAGCCGGTCAGCTCCGACTCCAGCCGTTCCAGCTCGGCGCGCCGGGCGCGCAGGTGCTCGGCCCACCTGGCCGAGATGCGTTCCCAGTCGCGCTTGCCGGGCATCCGGTCCTCGGGCAGCGCGGCGAAGACCTCGGCCACCTCGGCCAGCGGGATGCCCAGCCGCTTGGCGACCAGGACGAGGGAGAGCCGGCGCAGCACGTGCCGGCGGTAGCGGCGCTGGTTGCCGGTGGTGCGTTCGGAGGAGATCAGGCCCTGCTCCTCGTAGAAGCGCACCGCCGAGGTGGCGATCCCGGCCCGCCGGGCCACCTCCCCGACGCTCAGCAGATCGACCGGTCCGGTGTCCACGGCGGCCCTCCGGGTGCTCGTTGACTTCAAGTCCTCTTGAAGATCCAGCGTACCGGACGTGATCGAACCGGTCGCGGGGCAGCGTGCCGCGGCCCCTGCCGATCAGGGAGGTTGCGCATCGGAACGGTTGCCGTCCGGGCCCCCGGCGGGCCGGCGTGAACTGCTTCCCGGGCTTTCCCGAGCCGTCAGCCGGTGGTGTACTCCACGGCCGTGGTGACCACCGCGAGCACGCCGTACACCGTCGCGAGCGTGGTCCGGCCGGTGGCGTACAGGGCCAGCGCGCCGGTGCCGAGGACCACCAGCTTGAGGACGATCTCGGCGGCGAGCGGCAGCCGGTACTTCGGACCGCCCGCGGCCAGGAACAGGCCCCAGAAGGTCGCCGCCAGGGCGGGCGCGCCGATCCCGAGGAGCAGCCTGGTGCCCAGGGCGGCGCCGGTCTTGAAGCCCCAGTAGCAGAGCGCCGCGAGCAGCGCGAGCTCCAGCCCGAAGGCGACTCCGCCGTTGACCGCGGTCAGCGGCGTCCACTGGCGCTGGTTGACCGGGCCCGGTCTCCGGATCTTCATCTCGTCCACTCTCCCCGTTTCGCCGTCCGGCACGACCGGCGCCCAAACCGGGTGCCGGTCATGCCGGAGTGTGGCAGCACGGCCGGGCCAACTCAATGGATCACGCTCAATGGATCACGCCGCGGATCACCCCAAGGTCTCGCGGAGGAAGACGAGTTCGGCCTGGGTGACCTGCTCGCCCACGCCGCCCGGCGTCATGTGCGTGACGCCCGGCAGCGGCAGGACGCGGTGCGCGCGGCCGGCCCTGGTCAGCGCGCGGGAGAGCCGCAGGGTGTGCGAGGGGTGGACGTTGTCGTCGGCCAGCCCGTGGACCAGCAGCAGCGGGCGGGTCAGCGCGGGGGCGTCGCCGATCAGGCAGTCGTCGGCGTAGCCCTCCGGGTTGTCCTGCGGCAGGCCGAGGTAGCGCTCGGTGTACGCGGTGTCGTACTCCCGGAAGTCGGTGGGCGGGGCGCCCGCGGCGGCGGCGTGGAAGACGTCGGGGCGGCGCAGGACGGCGAGTGCGGCGAAGTACCCGCCGTACGACCAGCCGCGCACGCCGACCCGGCCGAGGTCGAGGTCGGGGTGGCGCTCGGCGAGGGCGTGCAGCGCGGCCACCTGGTCGTCGAGCGCCACCTGGGAGAAGCGGCGGAAGATCGCCCGGGTGAAGGCGGGGGAGACGAACGGGGTGCCCCGGTTGTCGGTGGTGACGACGGCGAAGCCCTGGTCGGCCCACCACTGGCGGAGCTGCCAGCGGCGCGGCTCGCTCGCGACGGCCTGGAAGCCGGGGCCGCCGTAGACGTCGAGGAGGACGGGCAGCCGGCGGCCGGGGACGTGGTCGCGCGGGTACACGACGGCGGTGGGCAGGGCGAGTTCGGTGACGCGCGCGAAGTGCGGGCGGACGCGGAACGGGAGGGCCGCGCTCAGGTCGGCGAGCAGGAGCTCGCGGCCGTCGGGCCGGCGCAGGGTGCGGCGGACGCCGTCGGGGGTGGCGGAGGTGAGCAGCAGGGTGCCGGCGGCGGCGAGGGCGGAGTGGACGCCGGGGCCGTCGCTGAGCCGCTCGGGCGGGCCGCCGTCGGGGTCGACGAGGTGGACGTGCTGGTCGGCCGGGTCGCCGTCGGTGGTCTCGCAGAGCAGCCGGCCGTGCAGCGTGCCGGTCACCCGGCGGACCTGGAGGCCGGTGGTGTCGAGCGGCTTGCCGTCGAGGGCGAGGCCGCGGGCGTCCGGGGTGTCGTGGGCGGTGAGGAGACGGCCGCCGGGGAGCCGGGCCGGGGTGCCGGGCAGGTCGTCGACCCAGAACTCGTCGGTGGTGCGCGAGAGTTCGCGGGTCTCGCCGGTGGCCGGGTCGGCGGTGAGCAGCAGGACGTTCTGCTGGAGCCGGTCGGCGACGGTCAGCAGGAGCTCGTCGTCCGAGGCCCAGGAGGCGTCGCAGACGTACGGGAACGCGGCGGCGTCCCAGCGGAGCCGGACGCGGCTGCGGTCGGCCTCCCGGGTGCCGAGGACCCACAGCTGGACGTCGGCGTTCGGGCCGCCTGCCTGTGGGTAGGCGAAGTCCTCGGCGGGCAGGCCCGGTTGGGCGGGGTCGGCGAAGTACCGCCGGGGCAGGGCGGATTCGTCCACCCGGGCGGCGAGCAGGGCGCCGCCGTCCGGGCGCCACCAGTGGCCGCGGTGGCGGCCGAGCTCCTCGGCGGCGGCGAACTCGGCGACGCCCCAGCGGGCGCCGTCGGCGGGGGAGAGGGGAGTGAGGTCCGGGTGGACGTACAGGGCGTCGTCGGCGACGTACGCGACGCGTTCGCCGGTGGCGTCCGGGCGGGGGTCGAACGCGGGCCCTGCGGTGGGGAGTTCGGTGCCCACGCCGGTGGCGGTGTCGACACGGAAGAGCCGGCCGTCGAGGGTGAACACGGCGACGGCGAGGTCGGCGGTGGCCGCGTACGTGCCGATGCCGGGGGCGGCCAGCCTGGTCCGTTCGCGCAGCCGGCGCTCGACGGCGGGCAGGTCGTCGCGGTGGCCGGTGCGGCCGGGGGCGAGGGCGGCGGGATCGGCGACGAGGCGCTCGGTGCCGAGCGGGGTGTCGGTCGCGGTGCCGGTCGCGGCGCCGGTCGCGGTGCCGGACCCGGTGTCGAGTGCGGTGTCGAGCAGGTGGAGGCGCTCGACCGGGTCGTCCGGACCGGTCGAGCGGAGCAGCAGCAGCCGGGTGCCGTCCTCGCTGAGCGTGGTCGCACGCGGGGCACCGAAGGTGAACCGGCCGGTTCGGGCGCTGAGGGTGAGGAAGGGGTCCGTGATGGTCATCGCCCGATGGTGGCCGGACGGCGCCTTGCCGGACCAGGGGTACGTCATGTGAAATGTCACACAACACCAGCAGGAGGAGAGTGCCGTGACCGAGGACCTGCCGACCGTCGAACCCCCCGAGCCCCTGAACGGGACCGACGGGCTGTTCGGCCTCTCGACCGACGCCGCGCACCTGAACCACGGCTCGTACGGTGCGGTGCCCCTGCCCGTCCAGCGCGTGCAGGACCGGCTGCGCGCCGAGCACGAGCTCGACCCGGACGACTTCTTCGCCGACCTGCCCGCCCGGATCGGCGCCGCCCGCCGCCGGATCGCCGCCGAGCTGGGCACCGACCCCGACCGCCTCGCGCTGGTCACCAACGTCACCGAGGCGGTCGCGATCGCGCTGGACACCGTCCCGCTCGCGCCCGGCGACCGCGTCCTCGTCACCGACCACGGCTACGGCGCCGTCACCAGGGCGGCCGCCCGGCGGGCCGCCGAGGCCGGCGCCGAGCTCGTCACCGCCGAGCTGCCCCTCGACGCCCCGGACGAGCACGCCGTCCGGGAGGCGGTGCTGGCGGCCGTCGACGGGCGCACCCGCCTCGCCGTCCTCGACCTGGTCACCTCGCCCACCGCCCGCGTCGTCGCCGGCCCCGAGCTGCTCGCCGAGCTGCGCCGGCGCGGCGTGACCACCGTCGTGGACGGCGCCCACGCGCCCGGCATGCTGCCCGCGCCGGTCGACGGAGCCGCCGACTTCTGGTGCGGCAACCTGCACAAGTGGGCCTTCGCCCCGCGCGCCACCGCCGTCCTGTCCGTCCGCCCGGAGTGGACGGACCGGGTGCGCCCGCTCGCCCTCTCCTGGGAGCACGACCGGGGCTTCCCGGCCAACGTCGAGTGGCGCGGCACCTGCGACTACACGCCCTGGCTGGCCGCCCCGGCCGGGTTCGACGTGCTGCGGGAACTCGGCACCGGGCGCGTCGCCGCGCACAACGCCGGGCTCGCCGCGTACGGCCGGCGGGTGCTCGCCGAGCGGGCCGGGCTGACGCCGCTGCCCGCGCCGCCCTGGGCGTGGATGCGCACCGTCCGGCTGCCCGCCGGGTGGGCCGAGACCGAACCCGACGCGCGGGCGGTGATGGCGGCGGTGCGGGAGCGCCTCGCGACCCGGGTCGCCGTCCGCCCGTGGGCCGGCGGCGGCGTGCTGCGGGTGAGCGCGCAGGTGTACAACCGGCCGCACGAGTACGAGCGGCTGGCGGACGGGCTGGCCGAGCTGCTCAAGGGCTGACGCTGCTCAAGGGCTGACGCTGCTCAAGGGCTGACGCTGCTCAAGGGCTGACGCTGCTCAAGAGCCGCCTCACGACGCCCGGAGCGGTCATTCGGCGCTCGCGCGCAGCTCGGCGAGGAGCAGGTTCTGGTCGGCGAGCAGCCCGGTGAGGATCCGCCGGGCCGAGCGGAGCAGGTCGGCGACGTCGCCCCCGGCGAGCGCGTACACCACCGTGCTGCCCTCCCGGGTCGCGGTGACGATGCCGGACCGGCGCAGCACGGCGAGCTGCTGCGACAGGCTGGAGGGTTCGACCTCCAGCGCCGCGAGCAGGTCGCGCACGGGCGTCGGTCCGGCCTGGAGGAGTTCGAGGACCCGGATCCGCACGGGGTGGCCGAGCATCCGGAAGAACTCGGCCTTGGCCTGGTAGAGGGCTACCGGCACGAGATCCCCCCTTCCCTGGTGTCGGTGCGCTCAGATCTCCAGGGCGAGTTCGATCCGCTTGAGCTGGTGGCGGGCCATCGCGAGGTTGGAGCGGTTGCGGTTGAGCGCGAGGAAGAGGAACAGCCCGCGGCCGGTGGGCGTCGTGATCGGCCGGACCATGTGGTACTGGTTCGTGAGGCTGATCAGGATGTCCTCGATCTCGTTGTCGTGCAGGTTGAGCATCTCCATCGCCCGCATCTTGGCGCGGACGACGTCGGTGTTCCCGGCGGCGGCGACGTTGAGGTCCAGCTCGCCGCCGTCGCCGAGGCTGCCGAGCGCCATGCCGCTGCCGTAGTCGACGAGGGCCACGCCGATCGCCCCGTCGATCGACATCGCGTCCTTGAGGGACGTCTCCAGGTTCGCCATCTCGGTGTCCTCCCGTGTGTCCGGCCGTCTCCCCGGCCGCGGATCCGGCCGTGCGTCCGGTGCGTGTGTTCGGTGCGGTCGAAGGTAGGGAGGACGGGCCGCTCTCCACCGGGATTGACCGGAGTCGTTCGAAGCTGGCCCGGATCAGATCACTTGAAGACATTTGCAACTATGGATCTGAGGGAGAACTGATCCGGTCCCGGAAAAAACGGTGCTATCGATGTCAGTCCACCCGGGTAACCTCTCGCTGAGATGCGAGATCACACCAACCCCACCCGGACGGCGATGAACACCCCTGAGCCCGAGCCCCACGACGACCGGGAGCTCAGCCCCGCCGAGGCGTACGCGGCCAGCCGTCGCCGGGCCGTGGAGCAGGCGACGGCCCTCCACGGCTTCCAGCAGCTGTACGACTTCCCGCTGGACGACTTCCAGGTCGAGGCCTGCCGGGCCCTGGAGGCGGGCGAGGGCGTCCTCGTCGCCGCCCCCACGGGCTCCGGGAAGACGATCGTCGGCGAGTTCGCCGTGCACCTGGCCCTGGCCGGCGGCCGCAAGTGCTTCTACACGACGCCGATCAAGGCGCTCTCCAACCAGAAGTACGGCGACCTGGTCAAGCGCTACGGCGCTGCCAAGGTCGGCCTGCTCACCGGCGACAACAGCGTCAACGGCGACGCCCCCGTGGTGGTCATGACCACCGAGGTGCTGCGCAACATGCTCTACGCGGGCTCCAGCACCCTCGACGGCCTCGGCTACGTCGTCATGGACGAGGTCCACTACCTCGCCGACCGCTTCCGCGGCGCCGTCTGGGAGGAGGTCATCATCCACCTCCCCGAGTCGGTCACCCTCGTCTCGCTCTCCGCGACCGTCTCCAACGCCGAGGAGTTCGGCGACTGGCTGGACACCGTCCGCGGCGGCACCCGGGTGATCGTCTCCGAGCACCGGCCGGTCCCGCTGTGGCAGCACGTGATGGCCGGCAACCGGATGTACGACCTGTTCGCCAGCCCCGACCGCGACGGGCGCCCCAAGCACAGCCTCAAGAACCCCGGCAAGGCGGTCAACCCCGAGCTCGTCCGGCTCGCCCGCTCGGAGCTCGACCGCAACCCGCGCGACCGCTTCGGCCGCGGCCGGGGCCGCTCCATGCCCAACGGCCGCCCCGGCCGGGTCTGGACGCCGGGCCGCGTCGACGTCATCGACCGGCTCGACGCCGAGGGCCTGCTGCCCGCGATCACCTTCATCTTCAGCCGGGCCGGCTGCGAGGCCGCCGTCCAGCAGTGCCTCAGCTCCGGGCTGCGGCTCAACAAGGACTCCGACAGAGCCCTGGTGCGATCCATCGTCGAGGAGCGCTGCGCCGACATCCCCGACGAGGACCTGCACGTCCTCGGCTACTTCGAGTGGCTGGACGGGCTGGAGCGCGGCATCGCCGCCCACCACGCCGGGATGCTGCCCCGGTTCAAGGAGGTCGTCGAGGAGCTGTTCGTGAAGGGCCTGGTCAAGGCCGTCTTCGCGACCGAGACCCTCGCGCTCGGCATCAACATGCCCGCCCGCTCGGTGGTCATGGAGAAGCTCGTCAAGTGGAACGGCGAGACCCACGCCGACATCACCCCCGGCGAGTACACCCAGCTCACCGGCCGCGCCGGGCGCCGCGGCATCGACGTCGAGGGCCACGCCGTCGTGCTCTGGCAGCGCGGCCTCGACCCGGAGGCGCTCGCCGGCCTGGCCGGCACCCGCACCTACCCGCTCAAGTCCTCGTTCCGGCCGTCCTACAACATGGCCGTCAACCTGGTCTCCCAGTTCGGCCGGCACCGCTCGCGCGAGCTGCTGGAGACGTCCTTCGCGCAGTTCCAGGCGGACCGCTCGGTCGTCGGCATCGCCCGCCAGGTGCAGCGCAACGAGGAGGGGCTGGACGGCTACCGCGCGTCGATGACCTGCCACCTCGGCGACTTCGACGAGTACATGGAGCTGCGTCGCAGCCTCAAGGACCGCGAGAACGAGCTCGCCCGCGAGGGCAGCAGCCAGCGCCGCGCCGCCGCCGCCGAGTCCATCGAGCAGCTCAAGCCGGGCGACGTCATCCACGTGCCCACCGGCAAGTTCGCCGGCCTCGCCCTGGTCCTCGACCCGGGCCTGCCGCCGGTCGACCGCTCCGGCCGCGGCGGGTCGCGCCACCCGGACTTCCAGGACGGGCCGCGCCCGGTCGTGCTCACCGCCGAGCGGCAGGTCAAGCGGCTCGCCATGATCGACTTCCCGCACCCGGTCGTCGCGATCGAGCGGGTGCGCATCCCCAAGTCCTTCAACCCGCGCAGCCCGCAGTCCCGCCGCGACCTCGCCTCCGCGCTGCGCACCAAGGCCGGCCACCTGGAGCCCGAGCGCTTCCGGCGCGGGCGCGCCGCCGCCGCGGACGACCCCGAGATCACCCGGCTGCGCACCGTCCTGCGCCAGCACCCCTGCCACGGCTGCGACGAGCGCGAGGACCACGCCCGCTGGGCCGAGCGCTACCACCGGCTGCACCGCGACACCGAGCTGCTGGAGCGCAAGATGCGCTCCCGCACGCACACCATCGCCCGCACCTTCGACCGCGTCTGCGCGCTGCTCACCGACCTCGGGTACCTGAGCGGCGACACCGTCACCGACGACGGCAAGCGGCTCGGCCGGCTCTACGGCGAGCTCGACCTGCTCGCCTCCGAGTGCATCCGCGAGGGCGTCTGGAGCGGCCTGGCCGCCGCCGAACTCGCCGCCTGCGCCTCGGCGCTGGTGTACGAGTCGCGCCAGGCCGACGACGCCGGCGCCCCCCGGGTGCCGGAGGGCGCGGCCAAGGAGGCGCTCGGCAAGATGGTCCGCATCTGGGGCCACCTCGACGCCCTGGAGGAGCAGCACCGGATCAACACCGCCGAGGGCGTCGGCCAGCGCGAACCCGACCTGGGCTTCGCCTGGGTCGCCTACCGCTGGGCGCTCGGCCACAACCTCGACCAGGTGCTGCGCGACGCCGACATGCCGGCCGGCGACTTCGTCCGCTGGACCAAGCAGCTGATCGACGTCCTCGGCCAGATCCAGGACGCCGCCGGCGAGGACGCCGACCTGCGCAAGACCGCCCGCAAGGCCGTCGACGGCCTCCGCCGCGGCATCATCGCCTACTCCTCGGTGGGCTGAGGTCCCGCAAGGCGCCGAACAGGAAAGCCGCACGGGCTCCGGCCCGTGCGGCTCTTCCATGTCCGGGACCCGGCGGTTCAGCGGGTGGTGGCGAGGGCTTCCAGGAGGCGGTCCAGGGAGGTGCCGAGGCCCCAGCGGGTGGAGAGTTCTTCGAGGGTCATGGGGTCGAGGGGCTCGTGGGGGCGGACCGGGTCGAAGAGGGGGAGGGGGGCGTCGTCGGCCACGCGGACGACCTTCGGGGCGACGTCGAGGTAGGCGGCGCCCTCGACGATGTTGCGGCGGCGGGCGGGGGTGAGCCTGGAGGCGACGTCGAGGGCGGCGGCGCGGATGGCGGGGAGGTCGCCGTACTCGTTGATGAGCTGGGCGGCGGTCTTCTCGCCGATGCCCTTGACGCCCGGCAGGCCGTCGGACGGGTCGCCGCGCAGGGCGGCCATGTCGGCGTACTGGGCGCCGCGCACGCCGTACTTCTCCAGGAGCAGGGCGTCGTTCGTCACCTGCAGGTTGCCCATGCCCTTGACGGGGTAGAGGACGGTGATCTCGCGGGCGTCGTCGACGAGTTGGAACAGGTCGCGGTCGCCGGTGACGATCTGCACCGGGCCGGTGGCCCGGGCGGTGAGGGTGCCGATGACGTCGTCCGCCTCGTAGCCGGGGGAGCCGACGCGGGCGATGCCGAGCGCGTCCAGCACCTGCTCGATCACCGGGACCTGCGGGGCGAGGGTGTCGGGCACCTCCTCCTCGCCGTCCTCGGCGGCCTCGGCGACGCGGTGGGTCTTGTACGAGGGCACGAGGTCCACCCGCCACTGCGGGCGCCAGTCGGCGTCCATGCAGGCGACCAGCTGGTCGGGGCGGTGGTCGTGGACCAGCCGGGCGATGAAGTCCAGCAGGCCGCGGACGGCGTTGACCGGCTCACCCTGCGGCGAGCGCAGGGTGTCCGGTACGCCGAAGTAGGCCCGGAAGTACAGGCTGGCGGAGTCGAGCAGCATCAGTCGCGGTGCGGTCACGCCTCAGATCATGCCGTACGGGGCCGACGGACCGCCGGTTCCGGCGGGCCGCCGGTCGTCAGTGCTCGTGCGGTCCGGCGCGGTGCACCGGGCCGTGCGCGTCGGCGCAGTGCTCGGCGGACCGGTCGCCCGGGGTGGCGATCTGCAGCAGCGCGCCCGCCTCGTCCTCGCCGACGTGGTCGACCTGGAGCGTGCTGTGGGTGATCCCGTACTCGCCGGCGAGCCGGCGCTGGAGCTCGCGCCGCACGGCGTGGCAGTCCCCGCCGGGGGTGACCAGGATGTGCGCGGACAGGGCGGGCTGGCCGGAGGTGATCTCCCAGATGTGCAGGTCGTGGATCTCCTCGACCAGCGGCTCGGTGACCAGCCGGTCGGCGACGGCGTCCGGGTCGATGCCGGCCGGGGCGGCCTCCAGGAAGATCCGTCCGGAGTCCCGGACCAGGCCGATGCCCGCCTTGAGCATCAGGACGACGACGATCAGCGAGGCGATCGCGTCGGCCCGGGCGAAGCCGGTGGTCAGGACGACGAGGCCGGCGACGGCGGTGGCGATGAACGCGTACAGGTCGGTGAGGACGTGCTGGAAGGCGCCCTCGACGTTGAGCGAGCTGCGGTTGGCCTTCGACATGCACCAGGCGGCCGCGAGGTTGACGACGATGCCGATCAGCGCGGTGACCAGCACCAGTGAGCCGGTGACGGCCGGGGGTTCGATCAGCCGGGTGACCGCCTCGTAGCCCAGCCACGCGGACAGGACCAGCAGGGTGACGCCGTTGGCCTGCGCGGAGAGGATCTCGGCGCGCTTGAGCCCGTAGGTGTAGCCGCCGCGGGCCGGGCGGGCGGCGAGCCGCATCGCGATCAGCGCGAGGACGATCGAGGCGGCGTCGGTGAGCATGTGCGCGGCGTCGGAGATCAGGGCCAGCGACTGCGCGGCGAAGCCGACCACGACCTCGCCGGCCATGAAGACGACGATCAGGGCGAGGGCGCTGACCAGCCAGCGGCGGTCGGCGTCGGCGGAGACGCCGTGCGAATGGCCACCGTGCCCGTGGCCGTGCGCGTGCCCGCCGTGGCCGTGGCCGCCGTGGTCGTGGTCATGCGCATGATCATCGTGGGGGTGCTCGTGCCCGGCCATCGAAGTCCTCTCTGGACGCACGGGTGGGAAGGGGGCGCGGCGCGATCGCCCCGCACCGGAAGTGAACCGCAGAATCGACAAAGATCCAAAGGCTGTACTGGTGACCGTTGTCGTTCCCGTTGGACCCTCCCCCGAACGGCCTTCGCATTGCCCGTGGCATAGGCCTTGGTCAATCCGAGTGGGCATGTCACTCGGCCGAGTGAACGCGGCTTGCACCCCGCCGCGCGGGTCCGCGACGATCATGCCCCGTGAAGATCGCTACCGCGGGGCCCGTCCGCTGGCTCGTCGAACTCGAAGCAACCGCAGAGGAATTGATGAATCGCCATCTCTCCTCGGCGCGCGAGTGGTTCCCGCACCAGTACGTCCCGTGGAGCCTCGGCCGGGACTTCGACGGCCCGCTCGGCGGGGAGCCCTGGCGCCCCGAGCAGTCCGCGATCGGCCCCGCCGTGCGCTCGGCCCTCGTCGTCAACCTCCTCACCGAGGACAACCTGCCCGGCTACCACTGGATCATCGGCGACCGGACCACCAGGGACGGCGCCTGGGGCGCGTGGCTGCACCAGTGGACGGCCGAGGAGGACCGCCACGCCGCCGCCCTCCGCGCCTACCTGCACGCCACCCGCGCCGTCGACCCGGTCGCCCTGGAGCGCGCCCGGATGGCGCACCTGCGCACCGGCACCCTCCCGGAGCCCGAGGGCGCGCTCGGCCTGATCGCGTACGCCGCCGTCCAGGAGCTCGCCACCCGGGTGAGCCACCGCAACACCGGCCGGCTCAGCGGCGACCCGGTGTGCGACCGGCTGCTCGCCCGCATCGCCCAGGACGAGAACCTGCACATGGTCTTCTACCGCGAGCTCCTGCGCGCCGCCGCCGAACTCGACGCCGACCGGGTGCTCGTCACGCTCGACGAGACGATCCGCGGCTTCGCGATGCCCGGCCAGGGCATGCCGGGCTTCGGCCGGATGGCCGCCGAGATCGCCGTCGCCGGCGTGTACGACCCGCGGGTGCACCACGACGAGGTCCTCGTCCCGCTGCTGCGCGCGCTCAAGGTCCTCGACCGGGGCGGGCTCGGCCCCGCCGGCGAGCAGGCCCGCGAGCGCATCGCCGAGCACCTCGAAGGCCTCGACGCCCGGGCCGCCCGCTTCGTCGAGCGCCGCGCCCAGGCCCTGGCCGTCCGCGCCCGCCGGGCCGAGGGCGCCTGAACCCCACCGCTCCACGAGCCCCACCGCTCCACGAGCCCGACCGCCCAGCCCGGCCGACCAGACAGGACCCGCATGACCACCGCCATCACGACCGCAGGCACCAGCGCCGAGGACATCGCCTTCCACTACGACCTCGGCAACGACTTCTACGCCCTCTGGCTCGACGAGACCCTCGCCTACACCGCCGCCAAGTGGGACGGCATCCCGCGCGACGAGCCCGACGCCACCGCGCTGCCCCGCGCCCAGCGGGCCAAGCTCGACCACCACCTCGACCTGGTCGGCGCCGGGCCGGGTGACGGCCTGCGGATCCTCGACGTCGGCTGCGGCTGGGGCGCGATGCTGGCGCACGCGAGCCGCGGCGACCGGGTCGGCGAGGCCGTCGGCCTCACCATCTCGCCGGCCCAGCACGCGTTCCTCGCCGCCCGTGCCCTGCCCGGCGTCGAAGCCCGGCTGGAGAGCTGGGAGGACCACGCACCGGAGCGCCCGTACGACGCGATCGTCTCGATGGGCGCCTTCGAGCACTTCGCCACCGCCGGCATGACGCGCGCCGAGCGGCTCGGCGTGTACGCCCGCTACTTCGAGTCCGGCCACCGCTGGCTGCGCCCCGGCGGCCGGATGTCGCTGCAGTCGATCGGCTACGACGGCGTGGCGGACGGCACCGGACCGCTGGGCGAGTTCGTCGGCAGCGACATCTTCCCGAACTGCACGCTGCCCCGGCTGAGCGAGATCGCCGCCGCCTGCGACCCGTACTTCTCGGTCGTGGTCCTCGCCGCCTCCGCCGAGGACTACGCGCGCACGCTGGCCGCCTGGTCGGCCCGGCTGCTGAAGGCGCGCGAGGCGGCCGAGCGGCTGGTCGGGGCGGACGGGTACCGCCGCTACCGGCGCTATCTGCGCGGCAGCGAAGTGACGTTCCTGCGCGGCGCCGCCACGCTCTACCGGATCGGCCTCCGGCGGCGTGACGAGCCGCTGCGGCTCCCGGTCTGAGGCCGGGGTGGCTTCCGGACGGAGGGCCTGGGCGGCGGTCGCGGTGGTCTGCGCCGCGCTGTTCCTGCTCGGCCTCGACTTCACCGTGCTCAACGTCGCCATCCCCGGCCTGCGCGCCGACCTCGGCCCGACGCTCGCCGAGACGCAGTGGATCGTCGACGGCTACGCGCTCGCGCTCGGCGGCTGCGTCCTGGCCGCCGGGGCGCTCGGCGACCGGTACGGCAGGCGGCGGGCCTTCCTCGCCGGGCTCGCGCTCTGCGGGCTGGCCTCGGTGGCCGGCGCCACCGGTCACGGTGCGGCCCAACTCGTCGCCGCCCGGTGCGGGATGGGGCTCGGTGCGGCGCTGTTCATGCCCGCCACCCTCTCCACCGTCGTGCACGTCCTGCCCGAACCGGCCGCCCGGCGGCGGGCGATCGGCATCTGGGCGGCGGTGGCCGGGGTCGGCGCGGTGTTCGGCCCGGTCGCGGGCGGTCTGCTGGTCCAGCGGTACGGCTGGCAGGCGGCCTTCTGGCTGAACGTCCCGGTGATCGCCGTGATCGGCGCGACGGCGCTCGCCGTCCTGCCCGAGTCCCGCGCACCCGAGGCGCGGCCGCTCGACCGGCCCGGCGCGCTGCTGTCCTGCGCCGGGCTGCTCGCGCTGGTGTGGGGCGTGATCGAGGCCCCGGGCCGGGGCTGGACCAGCGCCGGGGTGCTGACGGCGTTCGCCGTCGCGGTGCTGCTGATCGCCGCCTTCGTCCGGCGCCAACTCCGGTGCGCCGAAGCGATGGTGCCGGTCCGGCTGCTGCGCGGCGGGCCGGTCTGGCCGGCCACGCTGTCGCTCGCGCTGATGTCCTTCGCCATGTTCGGCGCGATGTTCCTGCTGACGCTCCACCTCCAGCAGGTCCGCGGTCTGTCCGCGTGGCAGGCCGGGGTGCGGATGGTCCCGCTCTCCCTCGGACTCGCCACCGGTGCGCTCCTCGGGCCCGTGCTGGCACGGCGGTCGGGTGCCCGGGTGCCGTGCGCCGGCGGCCTGGCGCTGATCGCGGCCGGGTTCGTCCAGCTGGGCGGGCTGACCGTCGGCTCCGGGGACGCCCCGGTGCTGCTGTTCGAGGGCCTCGCCGGCGTCGGCGCAGGGCTGCTCGCGCCGGTCGCGACCGAGCTGGTGATGAGCGCCGTCCCGGAGGGCGCGGCCGGGGTCGGCTCGGCCCTCAACGACGCCACCCGGCAGGTCGGTTCGACCCTCGGGGTGGCCGTGCTGGGCTCCGTCCTGGCCACCGCGCTCGAACGGGCCCGCCCGGCGGATCCGGCCGCCTTCGCCCTGGCGTTCACCGACGGCCTCGGCGCCGCGGCCGTGGTCGGCGGTGCCGTCGCCCTGCTCGCCGCCGTCCTCGCCTGGCGCCGCCTGCCGGGGCTCGACCGGCCCGCCGTCCGCGACCTCGATTCTTCGACAACCATGTCCTGAAGGGAAGTCCACCCATGTCCTCGACCTACGAGACCCTCCGCTCCTGCCTCGTCGACGAGTTCGACGTCGTGCCCGCCCGCGTCACCCCCGACGCCACCCTGGCCTCGCTCGACCTCGACAGCCTCGCCCTGGTCGAGCTCTCGCTGCTCGTCGAGGAGCGGATCGGCGTCACCGTCGCCGACATCACCCCCGACCGCACCCTCGGCGAGCTCGCCGCCCACGCGGACGCCACCCTCGCCGCGGAGGGCGTCAGTTGAGCACCCGTGCGGTGGCCGTCACCGGGCTCGGGCTGGTCACCCCGGCCGGCAGCGGCGCGGCGGCGGTCTGGGAGCGCTTCCTGGACGCCGGTCCTACCGCCCGGCCGGATCCCGAACTCGCGGGCCTCGCCGTCGACTTCTCCTGCCGACTGGACGGCTTCGACCCGCCGGCCCTGCTGGGCGGCCGGCTCGCCCGGCGGCTCGACCGCTTCTGCCAGATGGCCGTGGTCGCCGCCCGGCAGGCGGTGGCCGACGCCGGGCTCGACCCGGCGGAGTGGGACGGCACGCGGGTGGGCGCCGTCCTCGGCGTCAGCGCGAACAGCTCGCACACGTACGCCGTCGAGTACGCCCGCCTCGCCGAGGGCCGCGCCGACCGGATCTCGCCGCTGATGCTGCCGCGCAGCATCCCCAACATGGCCGCCGGGGAGGTCGCCCTCGACCTCGGCGTGCTCGGCCCGAGCCTGGTCACCAGCACCGCGTGCGCCTCGGGCACCACCGCGCTCGCGCTCGCCTGCGACCTCATCCGCTCCGGCACCTGCGACCTCGTCCTCGCCGGCGGCACCGACAGCGCCCGCACCGCGATGACGGCCGCCGCCTTCGACCGGCTCGGCGCGCTGTCGCGCCGCCGCCACGACCCGGCCGGCGCCTCCCGCCCGTTCGACGCCGACCGGGACGGCTTCGTGCTCGCCGAGGGCGCGGGCGTCCTCGTCCTCGAACGCCTCGGCCACGCCCGGGCCCGCGGGGTGCGCCCGCGCGCCCTCCTCGCCGGGCACGGCGCCTCCAGCGACGCCCACCACTTCACGGCCCCGCACCCCGGCGGCGACGGCCTCGCCCGCGCCGTGCGGGCCGCCCTCGCCGACGCCGGGCTGGCGCCGTACGAGATCGGGCACGTCAACGCGCACGGCACCGGTACCCCGCTCAACGACCCGGCCGAGGCGGCCGCGCTGCGGCAGGTGTTCCACCGGCCGCCGCCGGTGACCGCCAACAAGAGCGTCATCGGCCACACGATGGGCGCGGCCGGGGCGATCGAGGCGGCGGTCGCCGTCCTGTCGCTCCAGCACCGGCTCGTCCCGCCCACCGCCAACCTCGACCGGCTCGACGACGCCGTCGACCTCGACGTCGTCACCAAGGCGCCGCGCCCGCTGGCCGTCCCCACCGCCCTGTCCGTCTCCAGCGGCTTCGGCGGCCAGAACGCCGCCGTCGTGCTCACCGCCGCCTGAACCCGGAGCCCCGATGTTCCTCCCCCTCGCCCGGCTCTACGCCCGCCTGGTGTTCCGCCGCCCGCCCGCCGACTGGTCGGTCCCCGCGCCGGACGGGCGGTACGAGCCCACCGGGTCCACCGAACCCGCCGCCCCCGGCGACGACCGGCCGCTGACGCTGCTCGTGCTCGGCGACTCGCTCGCCCAGAGCGTCGGCGCCCGGCGTCCGGGGCAGACCCTCGGCGCCCGGCTCGCCCAAGGCCTCGCCGAGGGCACCGGCCGCCCGGTCCTCCTGCGCGTCCACGCCCGGGCCGGCGCCACCACGGCCGCCGTCGGCCGGCAGGTGCTGCGGGCGGCGCGGCTGCGGCCGGGGATCGCGGTGCTGATCGTCGGCGGGAACGACGTCCTGCTGCCCGCGCCGCTCGGCCGGGCCGCCCGCCGCTTCGCCCACCTGGCGCAGGCGCTGCGGGAGGCCGGCTGGGAACTGGTCGTCGTGCCGTGCCCCGACCCCGGTTACGCTCCGGGCTTCCGCCGCCCGGCCCGTTGGATCGGCCACGTCCGCTCCGGCCGCCTCGCCCGCCGTCACACCCGCACCGCCGTCCGCACCGGCGCCCACCTGGCCCCCACGTCGGGCCCCGAGTTCCGGGACCGGGCCGACACCCTCCTGAGCCCCGACGGCGTCCACCCGTCCCCGGCGGGCTACGCCGCCCACGCCACCCGGATGCTCCCCACCCTCCTGGAGGCGGCGGCGCAGATCCGGCTCCCCGTCCCCGCGGCCGGCTGACCGACGGGTCCCCGCGTCTCGCGTCCGGGGCGCGGGGAGGGCGACAAAGTGCTGGCGCAGCAGGCGAGTTGCCGCTACGCCAGCACGACGGCGTCCAACTGCGCCGCCGTCGCCGCCCGCACGAGCGCCCGCATCACCCGAAGGTCGTCCCCCTGCTCCGGGTGCCACTGCACGCCCAGCGTGAACCCCGGCCCCTCCACCGCCTCCACCGTGCCGTCCGGCGCGTGCGCCGAGACCCTTAGGCCGGCCCCGACCCGGTCCACCGCCTGGTGGTGGAAGGTCGGCACCTCCAGTTCGCTCTCCGGCAGCAGCCCGCCCAGCAGCGTCCCGGGCACCGGCCGCACCGGGTGCGTCCCGTACCTGCCCGGCGAGCCGTTGTGCACGTCCACGTCGACGACGTCCGGCAGGTGCTGGACGAGCGTCCCCCCGCACACGACGTTGAGCACCTGCATCCCCCGGCAGATCCCCAGCAGCGGCATGCCCGCCGCGAGCGCGCCGCGCAGCAGCGCGACCTCCCACACGTCCCGTTCCGGCGAGTCGACCTCGGTGCGCGGGTGGGCCGCCGCGCCGTAGTACGCCGGATCGAGGTCCGGCCCGCCGGCGATGACGAGGGCGTCGAGCCGCGCGAGGACGTCGGGCGCGCGTTCCGGGGCGTCCGGCGGGAGGAGGACGGCGATGCCGCCGGAGTCCTGGACGTAGGCGGTGTACCGCTCGGGCACGAGTGCCACCCGGCGGCCCCGCCAGTCGCTCCAACTCGCGTCCACCACGTAGGTGCTGACGCCGATGAAAGGCCTGCGATCCATGGCGCGCATTCTGCACCCGTCACGTCCCTTCCCACGTCAACCACGCATCCCGGCGCGCCACACCCGCCCGCCCTCTTCCGCCCCGCGAGCCGCAGGCCGTACGGTTCGCTGTGACCGCCTGATCTCGAAGAGTGATCGAGGAGAAGGGTTCCGTCGCCATGTCCGAGAACGCCGCCGCAGGCGGGCCGCCGCGGGCCCCGCTCACGCTGGACGAACTGCGCACCCTGGTGGACGCCGGCGAGGTGCACACCGTCGCCCTCGCCTTCACCGACATGCAGGGCCGTCTGCAGGGCAAGCGGTTCGCCGCCCGGTTCTTCCTCGACGAGGTCGTCGAGAACGGCGCCGAGGCCTGCGACTACCTGCTGGCCGTCGACGTCGACCTCAACACCGTCGACGGCTACGCCTTCTCCTCCTGGGCCACCGGCTACGGCGACTTCGCGATGCGCCCCGACCTCGCCACGCTGCGCCTGACCCCGTGGCAGCCCGGCACCGCCCAGGTCACCGCCGACCTGGCCCGGCACGGCGGCCACCCGGTGGACGCGGCGCCGCGCCAGCTGCTGCGCCGCCAGATCGCGCGCCTGGCCGAGCACGGGCTGGCCGCCGACATCGGCACGGAACTGGAGTTCCTGGTCTTCCGGGACACCTACGAGCAGGCCTGGCTGGGCGGTTACCGCGGCCTGACCCCGGCGAACCTGTACAACGTCGACTACTCGATGCTCGGCACCGCCCGGGTCGAGCCGCTGCTGTCGCGCATCCGCAACGAGATGGCGGGCGCGGGCCTGACCGTCGAGTCGGCGAAGGGCGAGTGCAACCTCGGCCAGCACGAGATCGCCTTCCGCTACGCCGACGCCCTCACCACGTGCGACCAGCACAGCGTCTACAAGACCGGCGCGAAGGAGATCGCCGCCCAGCTGGGCTGCGCGCTCACCTTCATGGCCAAGTACGACGAGCGCGAGGGCAACAGCTGCCACATCCACCTGTCGCTGCGGGACGCCGTCGGCGCGCCCGCGTTCGCGGACCGGGACGGCCGGATGACCGACACGATGCGGCACTTCCTGGCCGGACAGCTCGTCGCGCTGCGCGAGTTCGGCCTGCTGTACGCGCCGAACATCAACTCGTACAAGCGGTACCGCCCCGGCTCGTTCGCGCCGACGGCGGTGGCCTGGGGCCGGGACAACCGCACCTGCGCCTACCGGGTGGTCGGTCACGGCCCCGGCCTGCGGATGGAGAACCGGGTGCCCGGCGGGGACGTCAACCCGTACCTCGCGGTGGCCGGGATGATCGCGGCCGGCCTGCACGGCGTCCAGCAGAAGCTGGATCTGCCCGCGCCGTGCCTGGGTAACGCGTACGCCGTCGAGGAGTACGCCCGGGTGCCGGGCTCGCTGCGCGAGGCCGCCGACCTGTGGGCCGGCAGCGAGCTCGCCCGGACGGCCTTCGGCGACGACGTGGTGGAGCACTACCTGAACATGGCCCGGGTCGAGCAGTCCGCGTACGACGGCGCCGTGACCGACTGGGAGCGCTACCGCTCCTTCGAACGGATGTGAGGCCGATGACCGGGAAGGGTTCCGCGCACGAGGACGGGGTCTGCCGACGCCTGGTCGGCCGCACCGCCGTGATCACCGGCGCGGGCAGTGGCATCGGCCTGGCCGCGGCGCGCCGACTGGCCGCCGAGGGCGCGAAGGTGGTGTGCGCGGACCTCGACGAGGCGAGCGGCAGGGCGGCGGCGAAGGAGGTCGGCGGCCTGTTCGTGCACACCGACGTCACCGACCCGTACATGGTCGAGGCGCTGTTCGACGAGGCCTACGAGACGTGCGGCAGTGTCGACGTGGCCTTCAACAACGCCGGCATCTCGCCCCCGGAGGACGACTCGATCCTGACCACCGGCCTGGAGGCGTGGCGGCGGGTCCAGGAGGTCAACCTGACCTCCGTCTACCTGTGCTGCAAGGCGGCGCTGCCGTACATGCGCCGGCACGGGCGGGGCTCGATCATCAACACGGCGAGCTTCGTGGCCCGGATGGGCGCGGCGACCTCGCAGATCTCCTACACCGCCTCGAAGGGCGGGGTGCTCGCGATGTCCCGCGAGCTGGGCGTGCAGTTCGCGCGGGAAGGGATCCGGGTGAACGCGCTGTCGCCGGGGCCGGTGGACACCCCGCTGCTGCGGGAGCTGTTCGCGAAGGACCCGGAGCGGGCCGCGCGCCGCCTGGTGCACATCCCGCTGGGCCGGTTCGCCCGCCCGGAGGAGATCGCGGCGGCGGTGGCGTTCCTCGCCAGTGACGACTCGTCGTTCATCACCGCGAGCGAGTTCCTGGTCGACGGCGGCATCGCCGGGGCGTACGTCACGCCGCTGTAGACCGCCCCGCCGGGCCGCCGCCCCGCCGCCCCGTCGGGAGCGGCCCGGGGGCCGTCCAGGGTGCTTCTCACCGTAATCTCATCCGGAAGCACGGGAATTCACGCTTGTGCTGATTTCGCGCTTATCCGCCTGCCTTTACATTCTTTGGTGTGAGTGAGCAGATTCCCGCCGGGTGGTACCCGGACCCCAAGGACACCAGCAGCGACCCGAGACCGCAGCGCTGGTGGGACGGCAAGGGCTGGACGGCCAGCACCCGGCCCGCACCCTCGGACGCGCCGACGCCGGAGCCCCCGGCCGCCGACGCTCCGGGGCCGGGGACGGCCGAGGAGCCCGCGGCGGCGGCCGGCGGGCCGACGGTCCTGGAGGGCGAGGTGCTGGAGAGCGGGACGGTCCGCTACCCGGAGCCGCCGCCCTTCGGCACCGCGTACGGTGCCGAGGTGCCGCCGCCGGCCAAGGCCCGGCGCAAGCCCTCCAAGCTGGTCGTGGCGACCGTCGTGGCGGCGCTGGTCGGCCTGGGCGTCGGCTCGGGGGTGACGTACCTCGCGATGGACGGCCACGGCGACCGCACGCAGCGCGTGGCGAAGCCGCAGGCCGCGCCCTGGGAGAACGGCCCGTGGAACGACTTCCCCGGCCTGGGCGGCGGCAGCGGCGGTCCCGGGGGCGGCGGCTCCGGCGGCAACGGTGGCGGCAACGGTGGCGGCAACGGCAAGGGCGGCAGCGGCGGCAACGGTTCCGGTGGTTCCGGCGGCAACGGCAAGACCCGCCCCGGCTCCGGCGGCGCGATCGACCTGGTCAACCGGATCACCCTGCCCGTCCCGTCCGGCTGGGACGCGGGCAGCACCCGCGACGGCTTCGCGTCGATGAGCGTCGGCACCTACACCTGCGCGGGCGGCGGCACCGGCACCTGCACCCTCGGCGGCGTGAACACCGGCCACATCGACGGCGCCACGGACGTCCAGGCAGCGGCGAAGAGCGACATCACCCAGGCCGCCAAGGACGCCTACGGCGACATCACCGGCCACCAGGAGCTCAAGTCCGAGGCCGTCACCGTGAACGGCAAGAGCGGCTACCTCGTCCGCTGGAAGGTCGACGCGCCGACCGGCAACAACGGCTACGTGCAGACCGTGGTCTTCCCGTCCGCCGACGGCACCGGCCTGGTCTCGGTGCACTTCGGCTTCGACATCGCGGACAAGGCGCCGGACCCCGCGGTGATGGACACCATCGTCAAGGGCATCGGCGACTACAAGGGCAAGCTGCCCTCGATCCCGCTGCCCGGCGGCGGCACCGGTGGGGCGGGCGGCGCAGGCGGCTCGGGCAGCACCGGTGGCTCCGGCGACCCGGGCACGGGCGGCACCACCACCACCGCCACCTGAGCGGCGGCGACTCCTCACGCACCAGCGGCGGCCCACCCGGAACCTCCGGGTGGGCCGCCGTCGTTCGCTCACTTCGCACGCGGGGAGCCGGACCGGACGGGGGTGGGCCGGTCCGGCCCCGCATCCGGCCCTCAGGAGTCGCGTCGAACAGCCTCGACACGACGGCGCCGGAGCACCATGCCGGCCCAGCCGACGCTGATCGCCGCCGCGCCGGCGAGCAGCAGCGGACCGGTGGCCGACGTGCCGACGGCCGCGGAGGCGGTCGGCACCACGAGACCGGCCGGGGAGTTGGGGTCGCCGCCGTGACCGTGGTGGGCGACCGTGGACTTCGGGGCGTCCGCGGCGATCTGCGCGTCGCTCGGCGCGGCCGGGGCCTGCGCCGCGAGCGCGGACACCGGGGCGCCGCCGGCCGCGGTGGGCCGGCCGAAGTCGACGTCCGAGCAGCTGTAGAACGCCTCCGGGCTGTCGCTGCGCTGCCAGATCATGTACAGCAGCTGGCGGCCGGTGCGCTGCGGCAGCGTGCCCGGGTAGGTGTAGTACCCGTTGGTGGCGGTGCGGTCGACCTGCACCTGGGCCACCGGCGTCGGGTCGAGGTCGGACCACTTGAGGGGCTTCGTGGGGTCGTAGCCCTCCTTGGTGATGTAGACGGTCTGGGTGCCGACGTGCGGCGCGGTGGTGCGGAACTGGAAGGTGAAGGCGCCCGCGGCGACGGCGGTGGCCGGCCAGTCGGTGCGCGGCCAGTCCAGGGCCTGGTACTTGTCGCGGTTGGCCGAGCAGAGCTTGCCGTCCGGGATCAGCGCCTGGTGGTTGCCGTTGGCGTTGGCGATGTTGACCTCGTTCCAGTCGTAGAGCGGCTGGGTGCCGCTCGCCGCGACGAGGTCCTTGCAGACCTGGGAGACGGGGTGCTCGGGACCCTCGGCGTAGCAGGCCGCGACCCGGCTGACGGGCCCGGTCATCGTGCCGTGGGCACTGGCGGTGCCGGCGGTGGCCGCCGCCATCGCGAGGACCGCGGCGCCGACGGCGCCGACGGACAGGGCACTTCGCTTGATGGACATGGGGTGGGGACTCCTCGACCGTCGTTCCGGGCGGGTGTGGGGGAGCGGACACGCCTGCCCGTTCGGGAGCCGCGGCCCGGATCGCGGACCCCCGGGCAGAGCGTAGGATTGGTCTGGACCAGATGGCAATAGCTCTGCGTCATGCGGTTATTGACGGACTGTATGGCCCCGAGCAGCACAAAGGCCCGACGGGACACCGGGGTTAGGCGTTCCATCGGGCCTGTTTAAGGCTGCGGAAAGGTCAGCGGGTCCGGTCGTTGTAGAAGCCGGCCTGGATCACGTTCTGGTGGTTCCCATCCTTGATCGTGTTGTTGATGATCGTCACGTTGGCTGCCTGGTCGTCCTGCCTCGGAGCGAACTCGTCGAGGATTGCGACGAGTTGAGTGACCATGGCCGGGTCGTTCGCCAGCAGTCGGCGCAGCTTCGGCTCCCACTCGCCCTGCGCGCTCCGGGCGGCGGACTCGCTGTCGCCCTCCTGCGCCGAGACCAGCTCGGCCTGGGTCTCGTCCAGCTCCTCGGCGACCGACTCCGCCTTGCGGCCGAACATCGCGGCAACGCGCGGCTTGACCCGGTCCCAGGCCGAGGTGACCATGAGGCCGGCCAGGACGGTCGCGCCCCTCGTCGCAATCTCAGTGATCTCGGCGTCCATGCCGCTCCCTTGTCGTCGCCCAATCTCGGCACCACCGTAGGGCAGAACCGGACGAAGCGTCAGAGGAACGTCTTCCCCTCGCCCCGGTACGTCGGGACGGTCCGGACGACCCGGTCGCCCTCGATCAGGTGCAGCTCGGCGAAGCGTTCGCACAGTTCGCCCGCCTTGGCGTGCCGGAACCAGACCCGGTCGCCGATCAGCAGGTCGTCCGCAGCGGCGCCGAGCAGCGGGGTCTGGACCTCTCCCGCGCCCTCCGTCGGGTCGTAGCGCAGCCCCTCGGGCAGGTACGGGGTCGGGGAGCGGTCGGGGCCGGCCGGTCCGGAGGCTGCGTAGCCGCCGCCGAGGACGGTCACCACGCCGACGCCGGGCCGCCGGACGACCGGCTGGCCGAAGAGTGCGGCCGGACGGCCGTCGAACGAGCGGTAGTTGTCGAACAGCCGGGGCAGGTAGAGCCCGGAGCCGGCCGCGACCTCGGTGACGGCGCGCTCGGCCACCGTGCTCTCCACGCTGCCGGTGCCGCCGCCGTTGACGAACTCCAGCTCGGCGACCTGCCGCAGTCGCCGGACCGCGGCCGCGCGCCGCTCGGCCAGTTCGGTGCGGGCCTTGGCCTGCATGAGCCGGATCACCCGTGAGCGCACCGGCCGTCCGGGCACCCGGTCGCCGACCCCGGCGACGTGCCCCTCGTACGCCATCAGGCCTACGACCCGGAAGCCCGGGCGGCGCTGGACGGCCTCGGCGAAGGCGCCGAGGTCCTCGGGGGTGCGCAGCGGCGAGCGGCGGGCGCCGATCCGGACGCGTCCGCCGAGCAGGTGCAGCGCGGCGTCGAGCTCCAGGCAGACCCGGACCTCGGCGTCGCCGGCGCGGGCCTTGTCGATCAGGTCGAGCTGGGCGGGGTCGTCGAGGACGACGGTGACCTCGCGGGCGAGCTCCGGGTCGGCGGTCAGCGCGGCGAAGCCGTCGCGGTCGGCGGAGGGGTAGGCGAGCAGGACGTCGCGCAGGCCGGTGCGGGCGAGCCAGAGCGACTCGTCGAGGGTGAAGCTCATCACCCCGGCGAAGCCGTCGGTGGCGAGCGCGCGTTCCAGCAGGGCGCGGCAGCGCAGCGACTTGCTGGCGACCCGGATCGGCTTGCCGCCCGCGCGGCGCACGAGGTCGGCGGCGTTGGCGTCGAAGGCGGCGAGGTCGACGACGGCGACCGGCCCGTCCAGGTGTGCGGTGGCCCGGTCGTACCGGGCGCGGTCGGAGACCGGGGTGGCGCTGGGAGCGGGTTCGAGCATCACCATGCGCGCAGGCTGCCACACCCGGCTACCCGTGGGTAGGGGGCGCGTGCGGATTTGTGCGGCTCCCGGGACGGGGTGGCATAGGGTCGGCCGGGTGGACCGCAAAGACTTCTCCAACCCGGCGTTCGTCGGCAAGAGCATCCCGAACCCCGGCTTCGGCGACGACGACGGCACGGCGGACGCGGCGCTGACCGCGGCGCTCGCCCGCTGGTCGCAGGACCGCTCGGCCGAGCCCGAGGTGCTGGCGGCGCTCACCCCGACCCGGCTGATGGTCCCGATCGTCGCCCTGCTCGGCGAGGTCGAGGTGGACGAGCACGGGCACAAGCACGACAAGACCAGCGACATGGCGGTGCCGGTGCTGGAGGCCCCGGACGGGCGCCGCGCGCTGCCGGCGTTCACGTCGCTGGAGACGCTGGCCCGCTGGCGCGCCGACGCCCGCCCGGCGCCGGTGGCGGCCCCGCAGGCGGCGATGGTCGCGTACTCCGAGAAGGCCGACACCCTGCTGATCGACCCGGCGGGCCCGGTGCCGTACCAGCTGACCGGCGCCCGCCTGCGTGCGCTCGCCGAGAACCGGCCGTATCTGCCGCCGCTGCGCGACCCCGAGGTGCGCGAGGCGGTGCGGGCGCTGCTGGCGGACCAGCCGCAGGTGGTGTCCGGCCTGCTGGGCCCCGGGGACGGCTCGGACGGGGTGCTCGCGGTGGTGTTCGACCCGGAGCTCGACCAGGCGGGCGTGCAGGAGGCGGCCCGGCGGGTCGGCCGCGCGGTGGCGGCGGACCCGGTGCTCCGCGTCCGGCTGGACCGCGGCCTGGACCTGGCGGTGCTGCCGGCGAGCGCGCAGCTGCCGGGGGAGCCGCTGTACCGGCGGTAGAAACGAACGGGGAGCACCTACCAACGTTGGTAGGTGCTCCCCGGGAGAACCGCTCAGGAGTAGACCGGCCCCGTGAACTTCTCGCCCGGCCCGGCGCCCGGCGCGTCCGGCACGATGGACGCCTCGCGGAAGGCCAGCTGCAGCGAGCGCAGGCCGTCGCGCAGCGGGGCGGCGTGGAAGTTGCTGATCTCCGGGGCGCCGGCGGTGACCAGTCCGGCGAGCGCGGTGATCAGCTTGCGGGCCTCGTCGAGGTCCTTGTCCTTGTCGCCGCCCTCGGCGAGGCCGCACTTGACGGCCGCGGCGCTCATCAGGTGCACGGCGACGGTGGTGATCACCTCGACGGCGGGGACCTCGGCGATGTCCCGGGTCAGGTCGTCGAAGCCGATCGCGTCGTCGTCCGCGCCGGGGTTCTGGGTGGGCTCGCTGCTCAAGGGGGGCTCGTTCCGTCGTGCCGGTGTCCGTGTACACCTGGAGCGTACAAGGGCCCCGGAATGCGCCGAAAAGTGCGGTGCGCGCGCGTGGAAGGCGCGGAAAAGCGCGGAAACGCGGGGTGTGCCGGGGCGGAATGGCGTTCGACCTTCCGGCGCTGTATGCTTCGAGACTGACCGGCCGGGATCCCGCATGGGCACCCGGCCAGCAAGTGGAGGCTCCACCCAGGAGGCCCGAGAGGGCAACCGCGACAGTCTCCCACCTGGTCGGCCTCGCGGTCGACGGGTCCCGGTCCGCGACGGGCGCCACGGCGCCGAGTCGCCGCAGCGCCCCTCACCGGGTGCCGCCCCCGGATTGTGTGGAGCCCCGCTTGTACCGAGCGGGGCTTTTTTCGTGTCGCGGGTGCAGATGGTGCCGAGCAGGTGCCGGGCAGCGCAGCACGAATGAAGCCCCGCCCAGTGGTCGAGTCCACTACGTGCGACCGCCGTCCGACGGCCGCATCGCAGAAGGTGCAACCGAGGAGGCCCCATCAGCACCGAGCCCCGCATCAACGACCGGATTCGCGTTCCGGAGGTGCGACTCGTCGGTCCCAGCGGCGAGCAGGTCGGCATCGTGCCGCTTGCCAAGGCGCTGGAGCTCGCGCAGGAGTACGACCTCGACCTGGTCGAGGTCGCGGCGACCGCCCGGCCGCCGGTGTGCAAGCTCATGGACTACGGCAAGTTCAAGTACGAGTCGGCCATGAAGGCCCGTGAGGCGCGCAAGAACCAGGCGCACACGGTCATCAAGGAGATGAAGCTCCGGCCGAAGATCGACCCGCACGACTATGACACCAAGAAGGGTCACGTCGTCCGGTTCCTCAAGCAGGGCGACAAGGTCAAGATCACGATCATGTTCCGCGGTCGTGAGCAGTCCCGCCCCGAGCTGGGCTTCCGTCTGCTGCAGCGGCTCGCCGACGACGTCCAGGACCTGGGCTTCGTCGAGTCCTCGCCGAAGCAGGACGGCCGGAACATGATCATGGTTCTTGGCCCGCACAAGAAGAAGACCGAGGCGATGGCCGAGGCCCGCGCCCTCGCGGACGCCCGCAAGGCCGAGCGACTGGGCCGGACCGCCGGCTCCGACGCCGCCGCGGACGAGGACGAGGACGCGGCGCTTGAGGCCGAGAACGCCGCTGCCGAGGCGGAGGCCGCCGAAGCGGAGGCCGCCGAGGCCGACGTCGAGGCCGCTGCCGAGGTCGAGCAGCCGGCCGAGGCCTCCCAGGACGCCTGAGCCTTCACGGCCAGGGCGCTCGGGAGACCGGCCCACCACGGTGACGGGGCGCCCCGCCCGGTCACCGCAGATCCATCCAGTTCACGCCCGCGTGGCGCACACCGCGCGGGCGTGGACGGGACCGACGAGGAGATACGGCGAAATGCCGAAGCAGAAGACGCACAGTGGCGCCAGCAAGCGCTTCAAGATCAGTGGCTCTGGCAAGGTGCTGCGCGAGCGCGCCGGTCGCCGCCACCTCCTGGAGCACAAGCCCTCGACGCTGACCCGCAAGCTGGCCGGGACCGTCGAGCTGGCCCCCGCTGACGCCAAGAAGATCAAGAAGCTTCTCGGCAAGTGATCGCCCTCCCGCCCGGCGCGAGCCGTGTGCGGGGCAGCTGATCCTTCCCGACCCATTCGAATGACGGACCGCGTGAAGTAGTCCGTGGTCCAACCCAAGGAGTAATCAAGTGGCACGCGTCAAGCGGGCAGTCAACGCCCACAAGAAGCGCCGGGTCATCCTGGAGCGCGCCAGCGGCTACCGTGGCCAGCGCTCGCGCCTGTACCGCAAGGCCAAGGAGCAGGTCACCCACTCGCTGGTCTACAACTTCAACGACCGCAAGAAGCGCAAGGGCGACTTCCGTCAGCTGTGGATCCAGCGCATCAACGCTGCGGCCCGTGCCAACGGCATCACCTACAACCGCTTCGTGCAGGGCCTGAAGGCCGCCAGCGTCGAGATCGACCGCAAGATGCTGGCCGACCTGGCCGTCAACGACCCGGGTGCGTTCGCCTCCCTGGTCGAGGTCGCCCAGAAGGCGCTGCCGGCCGACGTGAACGCCCCGAAGGCCGCCGCCGACGCCGCCTGATCCTCCAGGATCGGTTGAGCTCCGACCGGACCCGCAGGCTCTCCTGCGGGTCCGGTTCTGCGTTTTCCCCGTCCTTCGGCGCCGCGTCCCTCGGCGCACGTCCCTCAGCGCCCCCGTCCCTCAGCGCCCCCTTCACAGAGCCCCAGAGAACGAGACCATGCCGAGCACCGACACCCCCCTGCTGACCTCCCTGCGCTCGCCGCGCGTCGTCGCCGCCCGCCGGCTCGCCAAGCGGAACCAGCGCACCAAGGAGCGCCGCTTCCTGGCCGAGGGCCCGCAGGCCGTCCGGGAGGCCGTCGCGTACGGCCGGCTGCCGGGCTCGGGCGAGCACGCGGTGGTCGAGGTGTACGTGACCCCGGAGGCCGCCGAGCGGCACGCCGGGATCGTGGAGTCCGCGCTGGACGAGGGGCTCGCGGTGCTGACCGCGACCGACGAGGTGATCGCCGGGATCTGCGACACGGTGACCCCGCAGGGCATCGTCGCGCTCTGCCGCTTCATCGACACCCCGTTCGCCGACGTCCTGGCGGCCCGCCCGAAGCTCGTCGCGATCCTCGCCCACGTGCGCGACCCCGGGAACGCCGGCACCGTGCTGCGCACCGCCGACGCCGCCGGCGCGGACGCCGTGGTGCTCACCGACGCCTCCGTGGACCTGTACAACCCGAAGGCTGTCCGGGCCTCCGTCGGCAGCCTGTTCCACCTGCCGGTCGCCGTCGGCGTGCCGGTCGAGGAGGCCGTCGGGCAGCTGCGCGCGGCCGGGATCCGGGTGCTAGCCGCCGACGGCGCGGGGGAGCGGGACCTCGACCAGGAGCTCGACGAGGGCACCCTGGGCGCACCCGGCGCATGGGTGTTCGGCAACGAGGCGTGGGGGCTCCCGGAAGAGACCCGCGCGCTCACCGACGAGGTCGTGCGCGTGCCGATCCACGGACACGCCGAGAGCCTCAACCTGGCCACCGCCGCGGCCGTCTGCCTCTACGCCTCGGCCCGGGCGCAGCGCGGGCCCGGCGGCTGTCGCTCGAACGGCTGACGGCACCCCGCACGATCCACCCGCCAGGCCCTACTACCGGGGGCATGGAGGCGCTAGGGTCTGCCTCGGTGGGGGGAACGGCACGGTGGGTAATCGGGGAGGACACCCATGGTCGGCAACGGGCCCGAGCTCGACCCGGACGACCTGCCGGACGGCCTGGTGGTCGCCGACGCGCTCGGCCGGGTGGTCCGCTTCAACCGGGCCGCGGCCCGGATCACCGGCGTGCCCCCGGAGGCCGCGCTGGGCAGCGCCCTGGACGACGTCCTCCCGCTGGAGGACCTCGACGGGCGCCGCTGGTGGCAGCTGACCGACCCGTACGGCGGCCTCGCGATCCGCACCGGCCAGCCCGAGCGCAACCTGCTGCTGCCCGGCGGCCGGGAGGTGCTGGTCTCCGCCCGCTACGTGCGGGCCGTGCCGCTGGGGCCCCTGGAGCGCCTGGTGATCGCCCTGCGCGGCACCGAGGACCGCCGGCGCACCGAGCGCAGCCATGCCGAGCTGATCGCCACCGTCGCGCACGAGCTGCGCTCGCCGCTGACCAGCGTCAAGGGCTTCACCGCGACGCTGCTGGCCAAGTGGGAGCGGTTCACCGACGGGCAGAAGCGGCTGATGCTGGAGACCGTCGACGCCGACGCGGACCGGGTCACCCGGCTGATCGCCGAGCTGCTGGACATCTCGCGGATCGACGCGGGCCGGCTGGAACTGCGCAAGCAGGTCGTGGACGTGGCCGCGGCGGTGCGCCGGCACGTCGAGCGCAAGGTCGCCACCGGCATCCCCGAGGAGCGCTTCGACGTCCGGATCACCGAGCCGCTGACCGTGCTGTGGGCGGACCCGGACAAGGTCGACCAGGTGCTCGCCAACCTGCTGGAAAATGCGGTGCGGCACGGCGAGGGAACTGTCACGATCGAGGTGGCACCGGCCAAGGAGGTCGTCGAGGCACCCGTCTGGGAGCGCTCCGGCACCCCGCCCCGCATCGTGGAAGGCACAGCGGTCACCGTGAGCGACGAAGGCAGCGGCATCCCCGAGGAGTCGATGCCGCGCGTCTTCACCCGCTTCTGGCGCGGCTCCAAGCGCGGCGGCACCGGCCTCGGCCTCTACATCGTCAAGGGCATCGTGGAGGCCCACGGCGGCTCGATCCGCGTCGACCGCGCGCCCGGCGGCGGCGCCCGGTTCCGATTTATCCTGCCCGCCGGGGTGCCCGACTTCATGCTCTGAAAGAGCATGAACGACGAACACAGCATGCTGTGGTCGGGTCCGGACGGGCTTGACGGCAGCCGCGCAACGCGCTGCGACTACACTCGACCTTTGGCGTTGCGCAACGCCCTGCGCGGCCGTGCCGCGGACATCCCTTCCCGTGAACGGAGATCGGCTGCCCGTGCCCCGGCCACGCCGGGCGTGACGCGAAGGCGAGCCCAATCACCTGAGCACGGACGAGCAGGAGCACGGGAAGATAGAGATGTCGGCACCCAACAAGTCGTACGACCCGGTCGAGGTCGAGGCCCTCAAGCCCGAGGTGGTGGAGCAGGCGCGGGACGAGGCCGTCGCCGCCTTCGCCGCCGCCACCACGCTCGACGAGCTGAAGCAGGCCAAGGTCGCCCACACCGGCGACCGCTCCGCGCTCTCCCTCGCCAACCGCGAGATCGGCGCCCTGCCCCCGCACGCCAAGGCCGCCGCAGGCAAGCTGATCGGCCAGGCCCGCGGCGCCGTCAACCAGGCCCTCGCCAAGCGGCAGGCCGAGCTGGAGGCGGAGCGCGACGCCCGCGTGCTGGTCGAGGAGGCGGTGGACGTCACGCTGCCCTACGACCGCACCCCGCGCGGCGCCCGCCACCCGCTGACCACGCTGGCCGAGCGCATCGAGGACACCTTCGTCGCGATGGGCTACCAGGTCGCCGAGGGCCCCGAGGTCGAGGCCGAGTGGCTCAACTTCGACGCCCTCAACCTCGGCCCGGACCACCCGGCCCGCTCGATGCAGGACACCTTCTTCGTCCAGGCCCCGGACGGCTCCGCCGACTCCGGCGTGGTGCTGCGCACCCAGACCTCCCCGGTCCAGGCCCGCACCATGCTCGACCGCGAGCCCCCCGTCTACGTCGTGTGCCCGGGCCGGGTCTACCGCACGGACGAGCTGGACGCCACCCACACCCCGGTCTTCCGCCAGGTCGAGGGCCTCGCGGTGGACGAGGGCATCACCTTCGCCGACCTCAAGGGCACCATCGAGGTGCTGGTCGAGAAGCTGATCGGCACCGGCCTGGAACTGCGCTGGCGCCCCTCGTACTTCCCGTTCACCGAGCCGAGCGCCGAGATCGACCTGCAGTGCTTCGTGTGCCGCGGCGAGAGCGTGGGCAACCCGGACCGCCCGTGCCGCACCTGCTCCTCCGAGGGCTGGATCGAGCTCGGCGGCTGCGGCGTGGTGAACCCGCGCGTGCTGGTGGCCTGCGGCGTCGACCCGAACCGCTACAGCGGGTTCGCCTTCGGCCTGGGCCTGGAGCGGATCCTGATGAATCGTCACAACGTCGCCGACATGCGCGACATGGTCGAGGGTGACGTGCGCTTCACCCTCCCGTTCGGGATGGAGATCTGATGCGCGTCCCGCTTTCCTGGCTGCGCGAGTACGTCGACCTGCCGGCCGGCGAGACCGGTCGCGACGTCGCCGAGCGCCTGGTCCGGGCCGGCCTGGAGGTCGAGACCGTCGAGCAGCTCGGCGGTGACCTCAAGGGCCCGCTGGTGGTCGGCGAGGTGCTCTCCATCGAGGAGCTGTCCGGCTTCAAGAAGCCGATCCGGCACTGCTTCGTCAACGTCGGCGACGCCAACGGCACCGGCGAGCCGCAGGAGATCGTCTGCGGCGCGACCAACTTCGCGGTCGGCGACAAGGTCGTGGTCGTGCTCCCGGGCGCCGTGCTGCCCGGCCCGTTCCCGATCGCGGCCCGCCAGACCTACGGCCACACCTCGGCCGGCATGATCTGCTCCGCGCGCGAGCTCGGCATGGGCGACGACCACGCGGGCATCATCGTGCTCCCGCCGGAGTTCGAGCCCGGCACCGACGCGATCGAGCTGCTCCAGCTCGTCGACGAGGTGCTCGACATCGCCGTCACCCCGGACCGCGGCTACTGCCTGTCCATGCGCGGCGTGGCCCGCGAGGCCGCCGCCGCGTACGGGCTGCCGCTGGCCGACCCGGCGCTGCTCGACGTGCCGCCGGCGAACTCCTTCGGCTACCTGGTCAAGGTCAACGACCCGGCCGGCTGCGACCGCTTCGTGGCCCGCACGGTCGTCGGCGTGGACCCGAACGCCAAGTCCCCGATCTGGCTGCAGCGCCGCCTCCAGAAGGCCGGCATCCGCCCGATCTCGCTGACCGTCGACATCACCAACTACGTGATGCTGGAGGTCGGCCAGCCGCTGCACGCCTACGACAAGCAGCGCGTGGACGGCCCGATCACGGTCCGCCGGGCGGCCGAGGGCGAGATCCTCACCACCCTGGACGGCGTCAAGCGAAAGCTCGCCGCCGAGGACCTGCTGATCTGCGACAACAGCGGCCCGATCGGCCTGGCCGGCGTCATGGGCGGCGCCTCCACCGAGATCCTCGACCCGGCCGCCGGTCCGGGCACCACCGAGGTGATCATCGAGGCGGCGCACTTCGACCCGGTCGCCATCGCCCGCTCCGCCAAGCGGCACAAGCTGCCGTCCGAGGCGTCCAAGCGCTTCGAGCGCGGCGTCGACCCGGAGGCCGCCCGCGCCGCCGCGCAGCGCGCCGTCGACCTGCTGGTCCTGATCGCCGGCGGCACCGCCGAGGCCGGGGTCACCGACATCGCCGCGCCGCACCCGGTGCGCACCATCACCATCGCCGCGGACCTGCCCGACCGGGTCGCCGGCACCGCGTACGGCCGCGAGACCGTCACCCGGCGCCTGCAGGAGATCGGCTGCTCGGTCGCGGGCGCCGACGTCCTGGAGGTCACCCCGCCGACCTGGCGCCCCGACCTCACCGACCCGTACGACCTCGCGGAGGAGGTCATCCGGCTGGAGGGCTACGACAACGTCCCCGCCCGGATGCCCGACGTGCCGCCGGGCAAGGGCCTGACCGAGGCCCAGCGCGTCCACCGCCGGATCGGCGTCGCGCTGGCCGGGGCCGGCTACGTCGAGGTCAACAACTACCCCTTCCTCGGCGAGCCCGCCTTCGAGGCGCTCGGCCTGGAGGCGGACGACCGCCGCCGCCGGACCGTCAAGCTGGTCAACCCGCTCAACGACGAGGAGCCGGCGCTGCGCACCACGCTGCTGCCGGGCCTGCTCGGGGCGCTGCGCCGCAACGTCGGCCGCGGCAACACCGACCTGGCGGTCTACGAGACCGGCACGGTCTTCCTGCCCAAGGACGAGCCGGCCGTGGCCCCGCGCCCGGCCGTCGACCGGCGCCCGAGCGACGAGGAGCTGGCCGCGCTGGACGCCGCGCTGCCGGACCAGCCGCGCCGGGTCGCCGTCGCCCTCGCGGGCGAGCGGATGCCCTCCGGCTGGTGGGGCGCCGGTGCCCAGGCCTCCTGGGCGGACGCCGTCGAGGCGGCCCGCACGGTGGCCCGCGCGGCCGGCGTCGAGCTGACCGTGCGCCAGGGCCAGCTGGCGCCCTGGCACCCGGGCCGCTGCGCCGAGCTCGTCGTCGCGGGCACCGACCGGGTCGTCGGCCACGCCGGTGAGCTGCACCCGCGCGTCGTCAAGGCGCTCGGCCTGCCGGCCCGCACGGCCGCGATGGAGATCGACGTCGACCTGCTCACCGCCGACGGCGCCGAGAAGGTCAGCGGCCCGGCCGTCTCCGGCTTCCCGGTGGCGACGCAGGACGTCGCGCTGATCGTCGACACGGCCGTCCCGGCCGCCGACGTGGAGGCCGCGCTGCGCACCGGCGCGGGCGAACTGCTGGAGGCCATCCGGCTGTTCGACGTCTTCACCGGCGAGCAGGTCGGCGAGGGCAAGAAGTCGCTGGCCTACGCGCTGCGCTTCCGCGCCGCCGACCGCACCCTGACCGCCGACGAGGCCACGGCCGCCCGCGAGGCCGCCGTCGCCGAGGCCGTCACCCGTACGGGAGCGGTGCTGCGCGGGGCCTGATCCCGCAGCGCCCGAGAGGGCCCCGTCCTGGACCGCGAGGTCCGGGGCGGGGCCCTCTCGCGTTTCCCCGGTTCTCCCGGCCTCCCGACTTGACGATCGATCACCCCGTCGCTTATCTCTTTACCTATGGAAGTAGATAAAGCCGATGACCAGCCCTCGCCGATCGAGTTCCGCCTCGACCCGGCCTCCGGCGTCCCGACCTACCTCCAGCTCGTGCAGCAGGTCGAACAGGCGCTGCGCATGGGCTGGTTGACGGAGGGGGACCGGCTGCCCCGGGTGCGGGAGGTGGTGGCGGGGCTGGCGATCAACCCCAACACCGTGCTGAAGGCGTACCGGGAGCTGGAGCACCGGGGGCTCGCGGCGGGCCGCCGCGGGCAGGGCACGTTCGTGCGCGGGCTGCCCGCCGGGGTGGTGCCGCTGCGTGAACGGGCGGCGCTGCGGCGGGGGTTGTTGGACTGGATGCGCTCGGCGCGGGCCGCCGGGCTGGACGAGGGGGGGATGGCCGCGGTGTTCGAGGACGCGCTGCGCGACCTGCGTGAAGGCCGGGACGGGGTGGTGGCGTGACGGCCGCCGACACGGTGATCGACTGCGGCGGGCTGGGCAAGCGCTACCGCCGCTCCTGGGCGCTGCGGGACTGCAACCTCGCCGTCCCGGCCGGGCGCGTCGTGGCCCTGGTCGGCCCGAACGGCGCCGGCAAGACCACGCTGCTCGGCCTGGCGGCCGGCCTGACCCTGCCCAGTGCGGGCGCGATGACCGTCCTCGGCGGCCAACTCCCCGGCTCTCCGGAGGCGTTGGACCGGATCGGCTTCGTGGCCCAGAACGCCGCGCTCTACCCGGGCCTGCGCGTGCGTGACCTGCTCGCGATGGGCCGCCACCTCAACCGCCGCTGGGACGCCGACCGGGCGCGCACCCACCTGGAGGGCCTCGGCATCCCCCTGGACCGCAAGTACGGGCGCCTCTCCGGCGGCCAGCAGGCCCAGGTCTCGCTCGCCCTGGCGCTCGCCAAGCGGCCCGAACTCCTGCTCCTGGACGAGCCGTTGGCCGCGCTCGACCCGCTCGCCCGGCACGACTTCATGGCCGTGCTGCTGACCGCCGTGGCCGAGGACGGCCTCTCGGTGGTCTTCTCCTCGCACGCCGTCAACGAGCTGGAGCAGAGCTGCGACTACCTGGTGGTGCTCGGCGGCGGCCGGGTCCAGGTGGCGGGGGAGGTGGACGACCTGGTGGCCGGCCACCGGATGCTCACCGGCCCGACCGCCGAGGCGGACGCGGTGGCCGGGCGGCTGCCGGTGGTCCGCGACCGCCGGGCCGGCGTCCAGTCCCACCTGCTGGTCCGCACCGGCGGCCTGGACGCCCCGGTCTCCGACGGCTGGCGCCAACAGCGCGTCGGCCTGGAGGAGATGGTGATCGCCTACCTGCGCGAGCCGGCCGCCTCCGCCCTCCCCGGCCCGCGCGGGGCCGTCCGTCCGAACGAGAAGGTCCTGCAGTCGTGAGCGCAATCGCCCTTGGTGCGGCCACCGCCTCGCCGCGCCGCAGCGCCGTCCTGCGCGCCGCCGCCATCCGCCACCGCACGGCCGTGCTGACCCTGGTCGGCGTGATGGCGGCGCTGTCCGTCGCGATGCTGCTGCACGGCTGGTACGTCCACGCCGGCCTGCACCGCCTCGGGGCCGACTCCTGCGACCCGGACACCGTCGCGTGCCTGGCCAAGTACAAGCAGTTCATCCACCAGTACGGCATGCCGTTGCAGACCCTCGACGGGGTGCTCTACGTGCTCGGCGGCGGGTTCGGCGCCTTCGCCGGGGGACCGCTGCTGGCGAGGGAGTTCGAGCACGGCACGGTCCGCTTCGCGTGGACCCAGGGCGCCGGACGCTCCCGCTGGACGGTCGGCGCGGTGACCGTGGTCGGCGGCGCCGTCGTGGTCGTGGCCGCGCTGTTCGGGGTGGTGCAACGGTGGTGGAGCGAGCCGCTGGTCCGCGAGGCGGGGCAGTTCAACCCGGACATCTTCATGCAGACCTGGCCGGTGATGGCCGGCCGGGTGCTGCTGACCTTCGGGCTGGCCGTGCTCGCGGGCGCGGTGCTGCGCCGCACGGTGGTGGCGGTGGGCGTCGGGCTCGCGGGCTCCGTGGCCCTGCCCTTCGTCGCCCAGGCGTTCCGGACGCACTACCGGCCACCCCTGGAGGAGGCCGTGCACACGATGACGCCGCTCTCGCTGGACGGGCGCTGGGTGCTGGACGTCTGGTACTCGGACCCGGCCGGGAACCGGATCGGCACGGGCGAGTTCTACGACCGCGGCGGCGACTTCGCCCACCTCCAGGCGATGGTGCGCGACGGCGGCTACACCGCGCACCAGGTGTACCAGCCGGCGGACCGCTTCTGGCCGTTCCAGTTCATCGAGGCCGGCTGGATGCTGGCCCTGGGGATCGCGGCCTGCGCGGCGGCGGTGTGGTGGGTGCGCCGCCGGGCCGTCTGACGGAGAAGTTGAGGAGGGTGTGTCAAAACCCTTGCGGCAGCGGGGCTGTTGGGCGCTAATTTCTCGTTAGGAAAGTTTCCTAACCCCCACGGGAAACGGAGCGTGCACATGCGTCCTCAGCCCCGCCGCGCCCTCGGCATCGCCCTCGCCGCCGTCCTGGTGGCCGCACCCGCCGTGGTCGTCTCCGCCGGTGCGGCCGGCGCCGCGCCGACGGCGGCCGTCCGGCTCAAGGGAGTCGGACTCGACGACCCGCACAAGAAGGACATCGCGATGCAGTTGGTGTCGAGTGCGGAGAACTCCTCGCTGGACTGGAAGGCCCAGTACAAGTACATCGAGGACATCGGTGACGGGCGCGGCTACACCGCCGGCATCATCGGGTTCTGCTCCGGCACGGGCGACATGCTCGACCTCGTCCAGCACTACACCGCGCTCAAGCCCGGCAACGTCCTCGCCAAGTACCTGTCGGCGCTGAAGAAGGTCAACGGCAGCGCGTCGCACGCCGGTCTCGGCACCCCGTTCGTCAAGGACTGGGCCGCCGCCGCCAAGGACCCGGTCTTCCAGCAGGCCCAGAACGACGAGCGCGACCGGGTGTACTTCAACCCCGCCGTCGGCCGGGCCAAGGCGGACGGGCTGCGCGCGCTCGGCCAGTTCGCCTACTACGACGCCATCGTCATGCACGGCCCCGGAGACGGGTCCGACAGTTTCGGCGGCATTCGCGCCGCGGCCATGAAGAAGGCCAGGACCCCGGCCCAGGGCGGCGACGAGGCCACCTACCTCAAGGCCTTCCTGGAGGCCCGCAAGGTGGTCATGAAGAAGGAGGAGGCCCACTCCGACACCAGCAGGGTCGACACCGAGCAGACGGTCTTCCTCAATGCGGGGAACTTCGACCTCAACCCGCCGCTGCACTGGAAGGTCTACGGCGACAGCTACTCGATAGCGAGCTGAGCCCCCGGTGGGCCGGAGGGGATCCCCCCCCTGGCCCACCGCACCCTCGTCCGCAATTAATAAGTCCCCTGAATTATCAATATCCACCCCGAATTCGATCTTCGAAAGTGTGAAAGTCCTGTTCATCCCATAACGAATCGAGCATGGGGATAACGAAGTCTCCTCCCCTTATTGACGCATTCGCCCGGTGGGGCTTGACTCCCTCCCCTGCCGCACCGTTCGCGGCGCAGTACAGGAGGCACCACCGAACATGAACAGAGCCATGCGTCTCGCGGCCACGGGCACGGCCGCCGTGTCGCTCGCACTCACCCTCGCGGCCTGCGGGCAGACCGGCGCGGCGCAGAAGCCGGCCTCCGGCGGAGGCGGCGAGGCCATCGGTCTCCTCCTGCCCGACAACGCCTCCTCCACGCGTTACGACGCGTTCGACAAGCCGCTGATCCAGCAGACGGTGACCGGCCTCTGCACCCAGTGCACCCTCGACTACGCCAACGCGGGCGGCGAGGCGATCACCCAGAAGAAGCAGTTCGACGACCTGGTCGCCAAGGGCGTGAAGGTCATCCTGCTCGACCCGGTCGACGCCAAGGTCACCGCACCGTGGGTCGACGCCGCCAACGCCAAGGGCATCAAGGTCGTGTCCTACGACCGGCTGGCGCAGGGCAAGGTCGCCGCGTACGTGTCCTTCGACAACGAGCGCACCGGCGAACTCCAGGGCCAGTCCCTGCTCGACGCGCTCGGCTCCAAGGCCTCCTCGGCCAACGTCGTGATGATCGACGGCGCCGAGTCCGACCCCAACGCCGCGCAGTTCAAGGCGGGCGCGCACCAGGTGCTGGACGGCAAGGTCAAGAAGATCGCCTACGAGCAGTCCGGCGAGTGGAAGACCGACGTCGCCACGGCGAAGATGAACGAGGCCATCCAGAGCCTCGGGAAGGACGGCATCCAGGCCGTCTACGCCGGGAACGACGGCATGGCCGGCGCCGTCATCGAGGCGCTGAAGACCGCGGGCATCAAGAACGTCCCCGTGGGCGGCCAGGACGCGTCCATCGACGCGGTGCGCCGGATCCTCACCGGCGAGCAGGCCTACACCATCTACAAGCCGTACAAGCCGGAGACGGACGCGGCCGGCAGCATCGCCGTCCAGCTCGCCGAGGGCATGGACATCAGCACGACCGCGACCACCCTCACCTCCAGCGACGGGCTGCAGATCCCCTCGCTGCTGCTCACCCCGATCGTGGTGACCAAGGCGAAGGTCGAGGCCACGGTGGTCGGCGGCGGCCTCTACAAGGCGGCCGACATCTGCACCCAGCAGTTCGCGGCGGCCTGCGCCTCGGCCGGGGTCCAGTAGCCGGAGCGCCGGAAAAGGGGCGCGCCCGCACCGGAGATCCGGTGCGGGCGCGCCCCTTCGTGCGTCGGCCGGACGGCTCAGACGCTCGCGGTGTAGTCGTAGAAGCCGCGGCCGGACTTGCGGCCGAGCAGACCGGCGTCGACCATCCGGGACAGCAGCGGGGGAGCGGCGTACAGCGGCTCCTTGTACTCGTCGTACATCGACTCGGCGATCGACACGATGGTGTCCAGGCCGATCAGGTCGCACAGCCGCAGCGGGCCCATCGGGTGGGCGCAGCCGGCCTCCATGCCCTTGTCGATGTCGGAGGCGGTGGCCACGCCCGACTCGAACATCCGCACCGCGGACAGCAGGTACGGCACCAGCAGGGCGTTGACGACGAAGCCGGCCCGGTCGCGGGCGCGGATCGGCTCCTTGCCGAGCACCTCGGTGGCGAAGGCCTCGACCCGCTCGGTGGTGGCGCCCGAGGTGGTCAGGGTCGGGATGACCTCGACCAGCTTCTGCACCGGCGCCGGGTTGAAGAAGTGCAGACCGATGACCTGCTCGGGCCGCGAGGTGGCGGCGGCCAGCTTGACGATCGGGATCGACGAGGTGTTGGAGGCGAGGATCGCGTCGCGGCGCTGGACCACCTGGTCCAGGGTCTGGAAGATCTGGACCTTGATGTCCTCGCGCTCGGCGACCGCCTCGACGACCAGGTCGCGGTCGGCGAAGTCGGCCAGGTCGGTGGTGAAGGACAGCCGGGCCAGGGCCTCGTCCCGCTGCTCGGGCGCCAGCTTGCCGCGCTTGACCGCCGTCTCCAGGGAGTTGGTCAGCCGGGTGCGGCCGAACTCCAGGGCCTCCCCGCTGGCCTCCGACACCAGGACGTCCAGCCCGGCCCGGGCGAAGACCTCCGCGATGCCCGACCCCATCAGGCCGCAGCCGATCACTCCGACGCGCGCGATGTCACTCACTAGTTGCCCTTCGGTGGTGCTGGGGGTCGCCCAGCGACAGGTGGCCCAGCGTGGCGCTGGTCGGCCCAGCGGTGCTGCTGGACTACGGGCCGGTGTGCCGGAATGGGTGCACCGGTGCACCGTCCCGACGACGTTACTACTCCCTACCGGCCAGTAGGTCACCCCCTCCCCGGCCCGGTGCCGCGCCCGGCACCACACACCCGAACGGGTGACGGCGCTCCGCCCGCCCGTGCGCCCGGACCCGCGGGCGCCCGGCGCCCGACAGAATGCCGCAGACGGGGGCCGGGGACGGACGAGGGAGCGCGCAGTGCCGACGGGATCGCTCACGGGGCAGGTCGCCCTGGTCACCGGAGCCGGCCGCGGGATCGGCCGCGAGATCGCCATCGGGCTCGCCGCCGAGGGCATGGCCGTCGGCCTGGTCGGCCGCACCCACGCGACGCTCACCGACACGCTCAAGGAGTGCGTCCGGCACGGCTCGCGCGGCGTCGCCGTGACGGCCGACGTCACCCGCCCCGGCTCGGTGCGCGAGGCCGTCCGGCTCGTCGAGCGCGACCTCGGCCCGGTCGACCTGCTGGTCAACAACGCCGGGCAGGTGGACCGCACCGAGGCCCCGATCTGGGAGACCGACCCCAACCAGTGGTGGCAGGTCGTCGAGACCAACCTGCGCGGCCCCTACAACCTCCTGCGCTGCGTCCTGCCCGGCATGGTCGAGCGCCGCCGCGGCCGCGTCGTCAACCTCAACTCCGGCTTCGCGCTGCGCCCGGACGGCCACTACACCGCGTACGCGACGTCCAAGGGCGCGCTGCTCAAGCTCTCCGACAACATGGCGGACTCGCTCGCCGAGCACGGCGTCGTCGTGCTCGACATCAGCCCCGGTGCGGTGGCCACCGACATGACGGCCGGGATGCCGATGTTCCGGGACATGAAGGCCTGGGGCTCGATCCCGTACATGGTCGCGGTCACCGTCGACGCGGCGCGGGGCCGGTTCGACGCGCTGCACGGACGCTTCATCCACGCCGGGCGCGACGACCTGGCGGAGCTCGTCCGCCGCGCGGAGGAGATCCGCGGGACGGACGCGAGGACGCTGCGGCTGCGCCCGTACAAGGACGACGACCCGATGGCCTGAGGCCTTCGGCGGCCCGCCCGGGGCCGGGCTCAGACCGCGGCGAGCTCCTCGTCGGTCAGGCTGCCCGGCGCCCGGCCGGTGCGGGCGAACTCCTCGGCCAGCCGCTGGAACGCCTCGTTGGCCGGCGTCGGCACCCCGTGCAGCCGTCCGAGCAGCACGATCTCGCCGTTCAGGTAGTCCGTCTCGATCGAGCCCGCCCCGCGCGCCAGGCTCTGCCAGGTCGAGCTGCCGCCGCGCGGGGCCCCCTCGACCGGCTCGATCCGCAGCGTCGCGTCGACCAGCCGGACCATCTCCTCCGGGTCGTGGTGCGCGATCCCGGCGGCGGCCAGCACGGCCGCGCCCTCCGCCGCCAGGCGCCGGTACAGTCCGCGGCGCAGCTCGCCCTCGTACGGGCCGGCGACGGCGTTCAGGGCGTTGCCGAGGTTGCCGAGCAGCTTGGTGTACTTCCAGCCCATCACGTCGGCCTCGACCGGGGCGCTGAAGCTCGCCCGCTCCAGGTCCGCGGCGATCCGGGCGGCCCGCCCGCCGGCGCCCGCCGGGTAGGCGCCGATCCGCAGCACCCCGCTGACGGGCGTGCCGCCGGCGCTGACCCGCCCCGGCTCCAGGTGGGTGGACGGCATCCAGACGCACACCGCCAGCACCTCGCGGAAGCGGCGCAGCGCGAGCCGCTCGTTCTCCACGCCGTTCTGCGCGCACACCACCGGCAGCCGCTCGCCCGCCGTGCCGCCGCCGGCGACCGGGCGCGGCGCCCACGCGGCCAGCGCGCCGGCGGTGTCCTGCGTCTTGACGGCGAGCACCAGGACGTCGTCCGGGCGCAGCTCCAGCTCCTCCGGCCCGGACACGGCCGGGACCGGCAGCGTCCGGGTGCCGTCCGGTGCGCCGAAGGTCAGCCCGTGCTCGCGCAGCGCCGCGAAGTGCGCTCCCCGCGCGACCAGCACGACGTCGCGCCCGCTCTCGTGCAGCCGGGCACCGATCGTGCCGCCGACCGCGCCCGCCCCGATGATGATGTAGCGCATGCGCGAAGCATGGCACGCCGGTGGTGCGCCGGGGGCCGGGTCAGGCGCAGAGCTGACTGGCGGTCACCGGGCCGAGGCCGGCCTTGGCGAGGCCGTCCAGGATGGCCGGCAGGGCGTCCACCGTGCACTGGTGGCCCATGTGCAGCGCGACCACCGAGCCGCCGCGCACCGAGTTGAGGACCCGCCGCTGCAGCTCGGCGGCGGACGGGTCGGCGTAGTCGCGCGGGTCCACGTCGAAGGAGAGCACGTGCTCGTAGCCGACGGCCTTCGCCTGCTCGCGCACCATCGGCGTCGCGTACTGGGCGGCGGACGGGCGGAACCAGCGGCCGATCGAGCCGGTGAGGCGCTGCAGCCGCTCCGCGCACTGGGCGATCTCGGCACGGGCCTGGTCGGGGCTCATCGCGGAGATGTTGAGGTGGTTCTGGGTGTGGTTGCCCAGCTCGTGGCCGCCGTCGAGGATGCGCCGGGCCATCTGCGGCTGCTGGTCGAGCCAGCTGCCGACGGCCATGACGGTCAGCTTGGCGCCGCGCTGCTCGGCGATCTCCAGCAGGGCGGTGGCGAGCTTCGGGTCGCCGCTGCCGTGGAACGTCAGCGCCACGTTCTTGCCGGTGCGCGGCCCGTACGCGACCTCCAGCGGGGTGCCGGGGGCGAGCGGCGGCAGCACGGGCGGGGCGGGCGGCGCGGTGGCGGCGTCGGGGGCCGCGGTGGCGGTGGGCTGCGGCGCGGCCGGATCGGGGGAGGCCGGGCCCTCGCCGCCGTTCCACGCGGGGTCCGTGGTGTGCTGCGGATCGCCGTGCTGCTGCGGGTCGACGTTGCCCGGGTGCACGGCGAGCGAGCCCGGGTCGGCGCGGCGGGGCGCGCCGCTCCCGCACGCGGTGAGGACCCCGCCGGCGGCGGAGAGGGCGGCGAGTTTGGCGGCGGTGCGCAGTACGGCGCGGCGATCGGCAGTCATCGGCAGCCAGCATAGAGACGACGCGCCGGGGCGGCGATCCGGGAACACGCGCGTTGACACCCTGTTTGACGTGCACACACACCTCTCGGTGGGGGCTGCGTAAACCTGAACTCGCCGTGTTTCCACGGCGTGTCGTCGGATACGATCCGGTCGCACCGCGTGCTACGGGGGCGGGGCACCACCGCGGCGGGGCGTTCCCGCCGCGGGAAGCGCAGTGAGCAATGGGGGCGGAACGACATGCACGAGGACACGGCGGACACGGCGACCGGCGGTTCGGACTGGGACTGGGTCGGGGCGGAGGACTGGCAGCCGCCGACCGAGCTCGACACCGGGATACCCCACACCGCCCGGATGTACGACTACTACCTGGGCGGCAAGGACAACTTCGAGGCCGACCGCAAGGCCGCCGAGGCCGCCATCGCCGCCTACCCGGCGCTGCCGCTGCTGGCCCGCACCAACCGGGAATTCCTCGGCCGCGCGGTCGAGTTCGCGGCCGGCCGGGGCATCCGGCAGTTCGTCGACATCGGCACCGGCATCCCCGCCGCGGGCTCGACCAGCGAGGTCGCGCGGAAGGTCGCCCCGGACGCGCACGTCGTGTACGTCGACAACGACCCGATCGTCGCCACCCACGCCCGCGCGCTGCTGGCCGGCCACCCCGCCGGGCACACCTCGGTCATCGAGGCCGACCTGCGCGACCCCGAGGCGATCCTCGGCCACCCGGCCCTGCGCGCCGCCGTCGACCTGGCCGAGCCGGTCGCGCTGATGCTGGTGGCCGTCCTGCACTTCGTCCGCGACGAGGAGGGCGCGCAGAAGATCGTCGCCACCCTGCGCGACGCGCTCGCCCCCGGCAGCGCCCTGATCCTCTCCCACGGCAGCCCCGACTTCGCCTCGCGGCAGAGCGTGGACGAGGGCGCCCGCATCTACAAGGGCGCGAGCGCCCCGCTGGTGCTGCGCCCGCGCGCGAGCGTCGAACCGTTCTTCGGCGACTTCGAGTTCGCCGGCCCGGGCCTCGTCCAGCTCCCGCTCTGGCGCCCCACCGCCGGCCACGTCTCCACCACCGACCTCCCCGAAGGCTGGCAGGACGTGTCCGCGTACGCGGGCGTCGCGTTCAAGAAATAGCCGTCTCCCCGAGCACCTCCGCAGGTCGGATCGCGGGCGGGCCCCGGCACCCCCCTCCCGGCGCCGGGACCCTCCCGCACTCACTGCTCCGCACACTAGACGGCAGCACTGACAACGCCTCACCCGTACGGGTTAGCCTGCGGCGTGACCCCAGCACTGCCGCCCCTGCCCCCGGCCGTCGTCGACCTCCTGGACGCCCTCGACGCCCCGCCCCGGCTGCGCGCGCATCTCGCGCTCGTCCACGAAGTCGCCGCGACGATCGCCGACCACTGCGCCGCCACCGGCCTGGACCTCGACCGCGAGGCGCTGCTGTACGGCGCCGCCACCCACGACATCGGCAAGACCGTCCACCCCGAGGAGCTCTCCGGCCCCGGCTCGGCCCACGAGCCCGCCGGCCACACACTGCTGCGCGAGCGCGGCGTCCCCGAGCGGCTGGCCCGCTTCGCCCGCAGCCACGCGAGCTGGGGCGAGCCGGGCGTCACCGTCGAGGAGCTGCTGGTCGGCCTGGCCGACAAGGCGTGGAAGAACAGCCGGGTCCGCGACCTGGAGGACCGCGTGGTCGAGCGCCTCGCGACCGCCACCGGCCGCGCGCCCTGGGAGGTGTTCCTCGACCTCGACGACCTGCTCACCCGGATCGGCGACGACGCCCCGCGCCGGCTCGCCGTGCAGGCCGCGTACCCCGTCCGGTAGCTCAGCGCCCGCGCAGCTCGTCGAGGTCGCGGCGCTCGCGCTTGGTGGGGCGGCCGGCGCCGCGGTCGCGCTCGAAGAACGGGGCGACGAGCTCGCGCGGCGGGCGGGGCGGGCTCTGGTCGGTGAGGCACTCGGCCGCCACGGACGCCCCGACCCGCTTGCGGATCGGCTTGCGCACCACGACGACCCGCTCGTACCCCTCCTCGCGGACCCGCACCTCGTCGCCCGCCCGCAGCGGCTGGGCCGGCTTGGCCCGCTCGCCGTTCACGCGGACGTGCCCCGCCCGGCAGGCGGCCGCCGCCAGCGCGCGCGTCTTCACGAGCCGGACCGACCAGATCCAGCTGTCCACGCGGACGCTTCCCTCGTCTTCAGCCATTCCGGAAGTCTAGGACCATGGCTCTATGCAGCGCGTACGGCCGCCGGCGCCTCCTGGACGGCCCAGCCGTTCCCGTCCGGATCGTTGAAGAACACGAACGAGTTCCAGGCCTCGCCGTGCCCGTTCACCCGCACCCCGGCCTCGAAGTGCTGCACCGGGCTGACCTCCACGCCGCGCGCCGCCAGTTCGGCGTGCGCCTTGTCGATGTCCGCCACCACCAGCTGCAGGCCCTTGACGGACCCGGGCGGTGCCTCGATCACGCCCTTGCCGACGACGATCGAGCACCGGGAGCCCGGTGGCGTCAGCTGCACCACCCGGACCCCGTCGCGCAGCCGGGTGTCGTGATCGACGGTGAAGCCGGCCTGCTCCTCGTAGAACACCTTCGCGCGGTCCACGTCCGCCACCGGGAGCACGACCACTTCGAGCTTCCAGTCCATCGCCCTCACCCCTCTCGGTCGGGGCTCTTCCAGTATCCGTCCGAATCCGTTCCCCGTCGGCTCGTCGGCTAGCCTGAGAAGACGATGAATCCCCAGAGCACGCCCGCCGCCACAGCGCCGTTCACCACCCCGTTCGGCACCTTCGACCTCACCAGGTACCCCGAGGACCCGCGCGAGCGGCTGCGCGCCTGGGACGCCGCCGACGAGTACCTGCTGCGCCACCTCGCCGGCGAGGCCGACAGCGCCGGCGGCACCGCCACCGAGCTGGCCGGCCTCCGGGTCGCCGTCCTCGGCGACCGCTGGGGCGCCCTGGCCACCGCGCTGGCCGCGCACCGGCCCGTGCAGATCGGCGACTCCCACCTCGGCCGCGAGGCCACCCGCGCCAACCTCGCCCGCGCCGGCGCCCCCGCCGACCCGGAGCGGCTGCTCACCACCCGGGACACCCCGCCGGAGCGGATCGACGTCCTGCTGGTGCGCGTCCCCAAGAGCCTCGCCCTGCTGGAGGACCAGCTGCACCGGCTCGCCCCCGCCGTCCACCCCGGCACGGTGGTGATCGGCACGGGCATGGTCACCGAGATCCACACCTCCACGCTCGAACTCTTCGAGAAGGTCCTCGGCCCCACCCGCACCTCGCTGGCCGTCCGCAAGGCCCGGCTGATCTTCTGCACCCCCGACCCGGCGCTCGACCCCGGCCCCAACCCGTGGCCGTACCGCTACGCCCTGCCCGCCGACATCGGCCCGGTCTCCGGGCGCACGGTCGTCAACCACGCCGGCACCTTCTGCGCCGAGCGCCTCGACATCGGCACCCGCTTCTTCCTCGGCCACCTGCCGGTCCCCGCCCCCGGCGACCGCGTGGTCGACCTGGGCTGCGGCAACGGCGTGGTCGGCACCGCCGCCGCCCTGGCGGGCCCGGGCGCCGAACTGCTCTTCGTCGACGAGTCCCACCAGGCCGTGGCCTCCGCCGAGGAGACGTTCCGGGCGAACCTCGGCACCGAGGCCAGGGCCGAGTTCCTGACGGCGGACGCGCTCGCGCCCGGGGTGATCGCCCCCGGCTCGGTGGACCTCGTCCTGAACAACCCCCCGTTCCACTCGCACCAGGCGACCACCGACGCCACCGCGTGGCGGATGTTCACCGGCGCCCGCCGCGCCCTGCGCCCGGGCGGCGAGCTCTGGGTGGTCGGCAACCGCCACCTCGGCTACCACGTCAAGCTGCGCCGCCTGTTCGGCAACTGCCAACTCGTGGCCGGGAACCCCAAGTTCGTGGTGCTGCGAGCCGTCAAGCGCTGAGCCCGGCCGACCGCCCGCCGGTCCCGGCGGGTGGTCTCCGCACATACTCCTTGCATGAATGTTCCGTGCTGCGTATATTCATGCCACGACCAAGGAGGAACGCCATGGCATTGCGAGTCGCCGTCGCCGGCGCGAGCGGATACGCGGGCGGCGAGGTGCTGCGCCTGCTGCTCGGCCACCCCGAGATGGAGATCGGGGCGCTGACCGGCGGCTCGAACGCCGGTACGAGGCTGGGTGCGCTGCAGCCGCACCTGATCCCCCTCGCCGACCGTGTCCTGGAGCCCACCACCCCCGAGGTGCTGGCCGACCACGACGTGGTGTTCCTCGCGCTGCCGCACGGCCAGTCCGCGGCGGTCGCCGAGGCGCTCGGCCCGAACGTGCTGGTCGTCGACTGCGGCGCCGACTTCCGGCTCAAGGCCGCCGCCGACTGGGAGCAGTTCTACGGCTCCGCGCACGCCGGCACCTGGCCCTACGGCCTGCCCGAACTTCCCGGCCACCGGGCCGCGTTGAAGGGCAGCAACCGGATCGCCGTGCCCGGCTGCTACCCGACGGCCGTCTCGCTCGCGCTGTTCCCGGCCTACGCCGCCGGGCTCGCCGAGCCCGAGGCCGTCGTGGTCGCCGCCTCCGGCACCTCCGGCGCGGGCAAGGCGGCCAAGACGCACCTGCTCGGCAGCGAGGTCATGGGCAACGTGAGCCCGTACGGCGTCGGCGGTGTGCACCGGCACACCCCCGAGATGGCGCAGAACCTCAGCCCGCTCGCGGGCGAGCCGGTCACCGTCTCCTTCACGCCCACGCTCGTCCCGATGCCGCGCGGCATCCTCGCGACCTGCTCCGCCAAGGCCCGCCCCGGCGTGACGGCCGAGGGACTGCGCGCCGCCTACGCCGAGGCGTACGGGACCGAGCCGTTCGTCCACCTGCTGCCCGAGGGCCAGTGGCCGCAGACCAGCAGCGTGTACGGCGCCAACACCGCCCTCGTCCAGGTCGCCCTGGACCCGGCCGCCGGGCGGATCATCGCGATCAGCGCGATCGACAACCTCGTCAAGGGCACCGCCGGCGGCGCGGTGCAGAGCATGAACATCGCCCTCGGCCTGCCCGAGGACCTGGGCCTTCCCCTGAACGGAGTCGCACCGTGACCAGTCCCGCCGTGACCAGTCCTGTGGGCGTCGGAGTGACGGCCGCCAAGGGCTTCCGCGCCGCCGGGGTCACCGCCGGCATCAAGGCCTCCGGCACCCCTGACCTCGCCCTCGTCGTCAACGACGGCCCCTCGTTCGCCGCCGCCGGCGTGTTCACCGCGAACCGCGTCAAGGCCGCGCCCGTCCTGTGGTCCGAGCAGGTCCTCAAGGGCGGCCTGGTCTCCGCCGTCGTCCTCAACTCCGGTGGCGCCAACGCCTGCACCGGCCCGCTCGGCTTCCAGAACACCCACGCCACCGCCGAGAAGGCGGCCGAGGAGCTGAAGGTCAACGCGGCCGAGGTCGCCGTCGCCTCCACCGGCCTGATCGGCGTCCGCCTGCCGATGGACATCCTGCTGCCCGGCGTCGCCCTGGCCGCCCAGGAGCTCAGCGCGACCGGCGGCGAGGCCGCCGCGATCGCCATCAAGACCACCGACACCGTCCACAAGACCGCCCAGGTCACCAGCCCGGCCGGCTGGACGGTCGGCGGCATGGCCAAGGGCGCGGGCATGCTCGCCCCGAGCCTCGCCACCATGCTGGTCGTGCTCACCACCGACGCCGTCGCCGACGCCGCCGCCCTCGACGCGGCCCTGCGCGGCGCCACCCGCACCACCTTCGACCGGATCGACTCCGACGGCTGCATGTCGACCAACGACACCGTGCTGCTGCTCGCCTCCGGCGCCTGCGGCGTCACCCCGGACGCGGCCGAGTTCGCCGAGGCCGTCCGCACCGTCAGCGCCGACCTCGCCCGCCAGCTGATCTCCGACGCCGAGGGCGCGAGCAAGGACATCCGGATCGACGTCACCGGCGCCGCCACCGAGGACGAGGCCGTCGACGTCGCCCGCACGATCGGCCGCAACAACCTGCTCAAGTGCGCCATCCACGGCGAGGACCCCAACTGGGGCCGGGTGCTGGCCGCGATCGGCACCACCAGCGCCGCCTTCGACCCCGACGCGCTGGACGTCGCCATCAACGGCGTCTGGGTCTGCAAGGACGGCGGCGTCGGCGAGGACCGCGACCTCGTGGACATGAGCGGCCGGGACGTCGTCATCACCGCGAACCTCAACGCCGGTACGGCGAGCGCCTCGCTGTGGACCAACGACCTGACGGCCGACTACGTTCACGAGAACAGCGCCTACTCGACCTGACCGGCGTCACTTCGCCCACGCCATCCTGGTCCGCGCAACCCGAGCCGCGGCATCCGTTCCGCGCCATCCTCCCCAGCCTCTGGCCGGGGGGACCCCCATCGACGAGGGAAACCCGTGCAGATCGCACCCAAGGGCGAACAGGCCCGCAACAACACCGCGTTGCCGAAGGCCATAACGCTGATCGAGGCGCTGCCGTGGCTGGAGCGCTTCCACGGCAAGACCGTCGTGATCAAGTTCGGCGGCAACGCGATGGTCGACGACAGCCTCAAGGCGGCCTTCGCCCAGGACGTCGTCTTCCTCCGCTACGCCGGCCTGCACCCCGTCGTCGTGCACGGCGGCGGCCCGCAGATCAGCGCCCAGCTGGACAAGCTCGGCCTGGAGTCCAGCTTCACCAACGGCCTGCGCGTCACCACCCCCGAGACCATGGACGTCGTCCGGATGGTGCTCGCCGGGCAGGTGCAGCGCGAACTGGTCGGCCTGCTCAACGAGCACGGCCCGTTCGCCGTCGGCATGACCGGCGAGGACGCGCACACCATGACGGCCGTCAAGCGCTACGCGGTGGTGGACGGCGAGCAGGTCGACATCGGCCTGGTCGGCGACATCGTCAACATCGAGGCCGGCGCGGTGAAGGCGCTCATCGCCGACGGCCGCATCCCGGTCATCTCCTCGATCGCGCGCGGCACCGACGGCCACGTCTACAACATCAACGCCGACACCGCCGCCTCCGCCCTCGCGGTCGCGCTCGGCGCCGAGATGCTGGTCGTCCTCACCGACGTCGAGGGCCTGTACAAGGACTGGCCCGACTCCGACGACGTGATCAGCCAGCTCGGCGCAAGCGAGCTGGAGGCGCTGCTGCCCGGCCTGGCCAGCGGCATGCTCCCCAAGATGGAGGGCTGCCTGCGCGCCGTCCGCTCCGGCGTGGGCACCGCCAGGGTGCTGGACGGCCGGGTGCCGCACAGCCTCCTGCTGGAGATCTTCACCGACGAGGGCATCGGCACGATGGTCGTGCCGGACGACGAACCGACCGTGACCGGGGGACTGGCATGACGCACAACGAGCAGCTCGCCGAGCGGTGGCAGCACGCCTTCACCGACAACTACGGCACCCCGCGCATCCCGCTGGTCCGCGGCGAGGGCGCCAAGCTGTGGGACGCGGACGGCAAGCAGTACACCGACCTGCTCGGCGGCATCGCCGTCAACGCCCTCGGCACCGCCCACCCGGCCGTCGTCGAGGCCGTGAGCCGGCAGATCGCCACCCTCGGCCACGTCTCCAACCTCTTCATGGCCGAGCCGACCATCGCCCTCGCCGAGCGGCTGCTGGAGCTGGACGGCCGGGAGGGCGGCCGGGTGTTCTTCTGCAACTCCGGCGCCGAGGCCAACGAGGCCGCGTTCAAGATCAGCCGCCGCACCGGCCGCACCCACCTGGTCGCCCTGGAGGGCGGCTTCCACGGCCGGACGATGGGCGCGCTCGCGCTCACCGGCCAGCCCGCCAAGCAGGACCCGTTCCGCCCGCTGCCCGGCGACGTCACCCACGTCCCGTTCGGCGACGTCGAGGCGCTGCGCGCGGCCGTCACCACCGAGACCGCCGCCGTCTTCCTGGAGCCCATCCAGGGCGAGAACGGCGCGATCCCGCTGCCCGAGGGCTACCTGCTCGCCGCGCGCGAGATCACCCGGGCCACCGGCACGCTGCTCGTCCTGGACGAGATCCAGACCGGCGTCGGCCGCACCGGGCACTGGTTCGCCCACCAGGCCGTCGAGGGTGTCGAGCCGGACGTCGTCACCCTCGCCAAGGCGCTCGGCGGCGGCCTGCCGATGGGCGCGTTGCTCGCCTTCGGGCCGGCCGCCGAGCTGCTCACCCCGGGCCAGCACGGCACCACGTTCGGCGGCAACCCGGTGGCCGCGGCGGCCGGGCTCGCGGTGCTCGACACGATCGAGTCCGAGGGCCTGCTGGAGCACGTCCGCAAGATCGGCGACCGGCTGCGCCAGGGCGTCGAGGCGCTCGGCGACCCGCTGGTCTCGCACGTGCGCGGCGCCGGCCTGCTGCTCGGCATCGTGCTCACCGAGCCGGTGTCCGCGCAGGTCCAGGCCGTCGCGCAGGAGGCCGGGTTCCTGGTCAACGCCGCCGTCCCGGACGCCGTCCGGCTCGTTCCGCCGCTCGTGCTGACCGAGCAGGAGGCGGACGCCTTCCTCGCGGCGCTGCCCGGCATCCTCCGATCGGTGCGCGAGGGCGCCCCGGCCGATGCGAGCCGACGGTAGTCCGGGAGAATAATCACATGACCGCTTCCAACCCCGGCCCGTCCGCCGCCGGCCCGACGCCGCAGGTGCCGCAGACCCGCACCGCGCGCCACCGCCGGATCGTGGACCTGCTCACCCGCCAGCCCGTGCGCTCGCAGAGCCAGCTCGCCAAGCTGCTCGCCGACGACGGACTCGTGGTGACCCAGGCCACCCTCTCCCGGGACCTGGACGAGCTGGGCGCGGTCAAGATCCGCAACCGGGACGGCGCGCTCATCTACGCCGTCCCGGCCGAGGGCGGGGACCGCACTCCGCGCGCCCCGATGGGGGAGTCGGCCAGCGAGGGCCGGATGGCCCGGCTGGCCGGCGAGCTCATGGTCTCCGCCACCGCCTCCGGCAACCTGGTCGTGCTGCGCACGCCGCCGGGCGCCGCGCAGTTCCTCGCCTCGGCGATCGACCAGGCCGAGGTGTTCGAGATCATCGGCACGATCGCGGGCGACGACACCGTCCTGCTGATCAGCCGGGACCCGTCCGGCGGGCAGGCGCTCGCCGACCACCTCATGCAACTCGCCCAGGCGAAGGCGCAGTAACGCGTCCGACCCCGCACGACCCGCGCAGGACCCCTCAGCCCCGGCCGGTGGAGCACTCCACCGGCCGGGGTTTTGTGTTTCATACGGCGTAGTGCATACTTATGCCAATCGCCGCAAACCTGTACGGCCCCGAACGTGGAGTTGAGAGGAGAAAGCCGTGACCGAGCGCGTCATACTCGCCTACTCGGGCGGACTGGACACGTCCGTCTGCATCGGCTGGATCGCCGAGGAGACGGGCGCGGAGGTCATCGCCGTCGCCGTCGACGTCGGCCAGGGCGGCGAGGACCTCGACGTCATCCGTCAGCGCGCGCTGGACTGCGGCGCCGTCGAGGCCGAGGTCGCGGACGCCCGGGACGAGTTCGCCGACGAGTACTGCCTGCCCGCCATCAAGGCCAACGCGCTCTACCAGGGCCAGTACCCGCTGGTCTCCGCGCTCTCCCGGCCGGTCATCGTCAAGCACCTGGCCGCCGCCGCGAAGAAGCACGGCGCCACCACCGTCGCCCACGGCTGCACCGGCAAGGGCAACGACCAGGTCCGCTTCGAGGTCGGCATCAACTCCCTGGCCCCCGGCCTCAGGTGCATCGCCCCGGTCCGCGACTACGCGATGACCCGGGACAAGGCCATCGCCTTCGCCGAGGCCAAGGGCCTGCCGATCGCCACCACCAAGAAGTCGCCGTACTCGATCGACCAGAACGTCTTCGGGCGGGCCGTCGAGACCGGCTTCCTGGAGGACATCTGGAACGCCCCGATCGAGGACGTCTACGAGTACACGCAGGACCCGGCCGCCCCGCGCGAGGCCGACGAGGTCGTCATCACCTTCGAGGCCGGCGTCCCGGTCGCGATCGACGGCCGCAAGGTCACCGTCCTGGAGGCCGTCGAGGAGCTCAACCGGCGGGCGGGCGCCCAGGGCGTCGGCCGGCTGGACCTGGTCGAGGACCGGCTGGTCGGCATCAAGTCCCGGGAGATCTACGAGGCCCCCGGCGCGATCGCCCTGATCACCGCCCACCAGGCCCTGGAGAACGTCACCGTCGAGCGCGAACTCGCCCGCTACAAGCGGCAGGTGGAGCAGCGCTGGGCCGAACTCGTCTACGACGGCCTCTGGTTCTCCCCGCTCAAGCGCGCGCTGGACGGCTTCGTCGACGAGGCCAACCGGTACGTCTGCGGCGACATCCGGATGGTGCTGCACGGCGGCCGGGCCGTCGTCAACGGCCGCAAGTCCGACCAGTCGCTGTACGACTTCAACCTCGCCACGTACGACACCGGCGACACCTTCGACCAGTCGATGTCCAAGGGCTTCATCGAGATCTTCGGGATGTCCTCGAAGCTCGCCGCCCGCCGCGACCTCGCCTGACCCGCCCCGCTAGAGTCCCCCAACACCCGTACCCCGTAAGGAGCCCACGCGATGACCGCCGACCAGAACGCCGACGTCCGCCTCTGGGGCGCGCGCTTCGCCGACGGCCCGTCCGAGGCCCTGGCCAAGCTCTCCGCCTCGGTCCACTTCGACTGGCGCCTCGCGCCCTACGACATCGCCGGTTCCAAGGCCCACGCCCGGGTCCTGCACAAGGCCGGCCTGCTCAGCGCCGAGGAACTCGCTGGCATGCTGGCCGGTCTCGACCAGCTGCTCGCCGACGTCCGGGCCGGTACCTTCACCGGCACCGTCGCCGACGAGGACGTCCACACCGCCCTGGAGCGCGGGCTGCTGGAGCGGCTCGGCGCCGAGCTCGGCGGCAAGCTGCGGGCCGGGCGCTCCCGCAACGACCAGATCGCCACGCTGTTCCGGATGTACCTGCGGGACCACGCGAAGACCATCGGCGGACTGCTCCTGGACCTCCAGCACGCCCTGGTCGGGCTGGCCGAGGCGCACCCCGACACCGCGATGCCGGGCCGCACCCACCTCCAGCACGCCCAGCCCGTCCTCTTCGCCCACCACGTCCTCGCGCACGTGCAGGCCCTCGGCCGGGACGCCGAGCGGCTGCGCCAGTGGGACGCCCGCACCGCCGTCTCGCCGTACGGCTCCGGGGCGCTGGCCGGCTCCTCGCTCGGCCTCGACCCGCAGGCCGTCGCCGCCGACCTCGGTTTCGAGGGCGGCTCGGTCGGCAACTCCATCGACGGCACGGCCTCGCGCGACTTCGTCGCCGAGTTCGCGTTCGTGACCGCGATGATCGGCATCAACCTCTCCCGCATCGCGGAGGAGGTGATCATCTGGAACACCAAGGAGTTCGGCTTCATCACGCTGCACGACGCCTTCTCCACCGGTTCCTCGATCATGCCGCAGAAGAAGAACCCGGACATCGCCGAGCTCGCCCGCGGCAAGTCCGGCCGCCTGATCGGCAACCTGACCGGCCTGCTGGCCACCCTCAAGGCGCTGCCGCTCGCCTACAACCGGGACCTCCAGGAGGACAAGGAACCGGTCTTCGACTCCTGCGACACGCTGGAGGTGCTGCTGCCCGCGTTCACCGGGATGATGGCCACCCTCACCGTGCACCGGGAGCGGCTGGAGGAGCTGGCCCCGGCCGGCTTCTCGCTCGCCACCGACATCGCCGAGTGGCTGGTCAAGCAGGGCGTGCCGTTCCGGGTCGCGCACGAGGTGGCCGGCGCCTGCGTCAAGGTGTGCGAGGCGCAGGGCATCGAGCTGTCGGACCTGACGGACGAGCAGTTCGCGTCGATCTCCGCGCACCTGACGCCCGAGGTCCGGTCGGTCCTCAGCGTCCACGGCGCGATCGCGTCCCGCAACGGGCGCGGCGGCACGGCGCCGTCCGCGGTGGCCGTGCAGCTCGGCGAGGTGAAGGCGGACCTGGCGGTCCAGCAGGAGTGGGTCCAGGGCTGACTCCTGGTGCAGTGGGGGAGGGGCGCGGCGGACGGACCGCCGCGCCCCCGTCCGTTACGCGCGACCGGCGGGGCGTAACCGGCCGCCGCCCTTACAGGTCAAGCACGGTGTGTGTCCCACCCTTCCGACCGTCCCCTCCGCCGAGGACCAGTTCCTCGCCGAGCGCCGCCGCCGCGTCGTCCGCGACGCGGTGGCCGCCCTGCCCGGTCGCTGCCCCCAGCTGGTCGCCGCCCTCGCCGAGGACCCGCCGCCTACGTACCGCGAACTCTCCGCACGCCTCGGCATGCCCCGCGGCTCCATCGGCCCGACCCGCTCCCGCTGCCTCGCCTGCCTCCGCGCCCTCCTCCACACCGAGCGCTACCCATGACGCCCCCCGGGCCGGCCCCACCCCGTCCAGCTCCCGGCCGCCCCTGCCTCCACTCGCGTGACCCTCGCCACGTCCGGTTGTCGTCCCCTCCTCCCGGCCTCCTCCCGGCCCCCTTCCGGCCCCCGCGCGGGCTTCGCGAACCCCGCCGTCCAGCCCCCGGCCGTCCCTCCCTCCACTCGCGTGACCCTCGCCACGTCCGGCCGCCAAAAGGTTGAGAGGAGCTGACACCCGGGTAGAGCGCTGGCGAACCCAGCTCTTGACGGTGTCGCGATCACTCGGATACTGAGCGTGAGCGCGTCACCCTCTGCGCGCCGGGCACGACGATGGGGAGGCCCCAGCACATGGGCATGAGCGTGATCATCTCGGCGGCGGACGCCGAGGACGCGGAGCAGATCCTCAAGCTCCAGTACCTCGGCTACCAGGCCGAGGCCGAGCTGTACGGCGACTGGGCGATCGAGCCCCTCACGCAGACTCTGGAGAGCCTGCGCGCCGAACTGTCCGAGCAGCACTTCCTGGTCGCCCGCCTCGGCGACGAGGTCGTCGGCACCGTCCGCGGCCGGGTCGACGACGACGGCATCGGCCGGATAGGGCGTCTGGTCGTCCACCCCCGGATGCAGCGGCACGGCCTCGGAGGCCGCCTCCTGGAGGCGCTGGAGCGCCGCCTGGCCGAGGACGGTGGCCACGTCACCGCCTACCGCCTGTTCACCGGCCACCGTAGCCTCGGGAACCTTCGCCTGTACGCCCGCCAGGGCTACCTGCAGACGGGCGTCGAGCAGGTCAGCGGCAGTCTGAGCTTCGTGCACCTGGAGAAGCCCGTCGCGACGCCGTTCGCCGCGACCGCCTGAACCCTTCGCGCCGCCCCGCGGATTCGGCGCCGCTACGACCAGGACAGCCACGATGCGGCCTGTCCCGAGGCGGCGCCGATTCGCGTTTTTGCAGGTCAAAGCGATTCGTGTCCGCATTGCGGACAGCGCATCCAGATAATTGGGCCTCGAACAGCCCATCTGATTTACTGGCTCACATGACTGCGACGACGAATTGGACCCCCACCGGCACCATGCCGGCAGGTGAGCGTGCCATGTGCCGTCGAATGTGTCACTGCTGAGGGCCACCGTCCCCACTCCTCGCGCCCCGAAGCGAGACCCCGGCGCCGCTCCCGTTCGTGTGAGCGCGCCCAGCCTGCCGCACCCCCCTGCGTCCGCATGCCCGCCCACCCGCGGCTGCCGATGACTCGTAAGGGCCACGCCGTCGCGCGGCCCGGCCGCCCAGCGGCCACGATCAAGGGGTGGCAGGTCCGGATCCCCCTGGCGAAGCGCCGTAGACGCCGCCGACCGCAACCCGGTCGGGCGGTCGACGCGCCGCCCGCCCCCGACCCACGGAAGCTGCTGTGATCACCACCACGGACCTCACGAAGGTCTACCGCTCCCGAGGCCGCGAGGTGACCGCCCTCGCCGGTGTCGACCTGCACGTCCGTCCGGGCGAGGTCTACGGAGTCGTCGGCACCAGCGGCGCCGGCAAGTCCACCCTCATCCGCTGCGTGAACATGCTGGAGCGCCCGACCTCCGGCACCGTCACCGTGGACGGGGTCGAGCTGACCGCGCTGTCCGGAGGCGAGAACCGGGCCGGCAAGGAGCTGCGCGAGGCGCGGCGCCGGATCGGCATGGTCTTCCAGCACTTCAACCTGCTCGCCTCGCGGACGGTCCAGCAGAACGTCGAGCTCCCGCTGGAGATCATCGGCCTCGACCGCACCGGGCGCCGCCGCAAGGCCGCCGAACTGCTCGACCTGGTCGGCCTCGGCGACAAGGCCCGCAGCTACCCCAACCAGCTCTCCGGCGGCCAGAAGCAGCGCGTCGGCATCGCCCGCGCCCTGGCCGGCGACCCGAAGGTGCTGCTCTCCGACGAGGCCACCTCGGCGCTCGACCCGGAGACCACCCGCTCGATCCTCAAGCTGCTGCGCGACCTCAACCAGCAGCTCGGCCTGACCGTCCTGCTGATCACCCACGAGATGGACGTCATCAAGTCCGTCTGCGACTCCGCCGCCCTGATGCGCGGCGGCCGGGTGGTCGAGGCGGGCGAGCTGACCGACCTGCTCGCCAAACCCGGTTCGGAGCTGGCCCGCGAGCTGTTCCCGCTCAGCGAGTTCGGCACCGGCCACCCCGGTTCGACCGTGCTGGAGATCACCTTCCAGGGCGACGCCCCGGCCCAGCCGTTCGTCTCCCAGCTCGCCCGCACCTACCAGATCGACATCAACATCCTGGGCGCCGCGGTGGAGACCATCGCCGGCCGGATGGTCGGCCGCATGCGGGTCGAGCTGTCCGGCGGCCACCAGGACAACGTGGTGCCGATCGGCTACCTGCGCGAGCAGGGCCTGCAGGTGGACGTACTGGGCGCGGCGGACGGAGCGGTGGCATGACCTGGGACCAGATGCAGGCCCTGATGTGGCCGGCCACGCAGGAGACCTTCCAGATGGTGGGCCTGTCCGCGCTGTTCACGGTGCTGCTCGGCCTGCCGCTGGGCGTCCTGCTGGTGCTGACCGACAAGGGCGGCCTGCTGGCCAACCGGGCCGTCAACAAGGCCGTCGCCTTCGTCGTGAACATCGCCCGCTCGGTGCCGTTCATCATCCTGATGATCGCCCTGATCTCGTTCACCCGCTGGCTGGTGGGCACCTCCATCGGCTGGCAGGCGGCGACCGTGCCGCTCACCATCGGCGCCATCCCGTTCTTCGCCCGCCTGGTCGAGACCTCCGTCCGCGAGGTCGACCGCGGCCTGGTCGAGGCCGTCCAGTCGATGGGCGCCGGCACCTGGACGATCGTGCGCAAGACCCTGCTGCCGGAGGCGCTGCCGGGCCTGGCCGCCTCGGTGACCACCACGATCATCACGCTGATCGGCTACTCGGCGATGGCCGGCACGGTCGGCGGCGGCGGCCTCGGCACCCTGGCCGTCAACTACGGCTACCAGCGCTTCGAGACGGCCTTCATGTGGGTGATCGTCGCCGAGCTGGTGATCATCGTCACCGCCGTCCAGCTGATCGGCGACTTCGCCGTCCGCCGCCTCGCGAACCGCGGCCGCTCCGGCGGCGGCCGGACCCGCCTGCTGCGCGGCACCCCGGCGGCCCGCGACGAGGACCTCGTCGCCCCCTAGACCTCCCGCGCCCGACTCCGGCCGCGGCTCCCCGCATCACGCAGAAAGGCACTTTTCGTGCGCAACGCCCTGAAGTTCACCAGCGTCCTCGCCACCGCGGGCATCGCCCTCTCGCTCGCCGCCTGCGGCAGCTCCGGTTCGTCGTCCTCGGACCCGAACGCGCCGCTGACCGTCGTCGCCAGCCCCACCCCGCACGGCCAGATCCTCAAGTTCGTCAAGGACAACCTCGCGGACAAGGCGGGCCTGAAGCTCGACATCAAGGAGGTCACCGACTACGTGACCCCCAACACCGCGGTGCAGGACGGCTCGGCCGACGCCAACTACTTCCAGCACGTCCCGTACCTGGAGGACTTCAACAAGAAGCACGGCACCGACATCGTCTCGGTCGAGCCGGTGCACCTGGAGCCGCTGGGCGTCTACTCCAAGAAGGTCAAGTCGATCGCCGACCTGCCGGACGGCGCCACCGTCGGCCTGCCGAACGACGCCACCAACGAGGGCCGCGCCCTCAAGCTGCTCGCCGACAACCAGCTCATCACGCTGAAGGACGGCGTCACCACCGCCGCCACCCCGGCCGACGTCACCGGCAACCCGAAGCACCTCAAGTGGAAGGAGCTGGAGGCCGCCCAGCTGCCCCGCTCCGTCGCCGACCTCGACGCCGCCGTCATCAACGGCAACTACGCGCTGGACTCCGGCCTGAAGCCGGCCACCGACGCGCTCGTGCTGGAGAAGGCCGAGGGCAACCCGTACGCCAACATCCTCGCCGTCAAGAAGGGCAAGGAGAACGACCCGCGGGTCAAGAAGCTCGCCGAGCTGCTGCACTCGCCCGAGGTGAAGAAGTACATCGACGACACCTTCAAGGGCTCGGTCGTCCCGGCCTTCTGATCGTCGGACAACTCCGCACCCCGTGCCGCCCGACCGGGCCCCCGCCGCACTCCGGCGGGGGCCCGGTCGGGCAGTATGCACCAGGGGCGCCCGGCCCGGGGGCGTTCTGACGTACCGTCGTGCGGGCGGCGCACCACGTGGTACCCGGGGCGCGCCGGAGGCGTACGGTGTTGTGTTCACGACCCGGCGAGGAGAGACGGCATGGCAGCGAGCTTCCCCGAGACCGCCATCAGCACCGAACGGCTGTTGCTGCGGCCGCTTTCGGAGGACGACGCGCCCGGTCTCGCCACGATGATGGCCGACGACCTCGTCCTCGCCTGGACGGACCTGCCGCACCCCTTCACCGAGCAGTACGCGGCCGACCTCGCCCGCACCCTCGCCCCCTCCCACCGGGCCGCCGGGCGCGGCATCGTCTTCGCCGTCACCGAGCACCTCACCCAGCGCCTGGTCGGCCTGGTCGAGCTGCGCGCCACCGACTGGCGGCTGCGCAGCACCGAGATCGCCTACGTCACCGCCGCCTGGGCGCGCGGCGAGGGCTACGCGCCGGAGGCCGTCCTCGGCGTCGCCCAGTGGCTCTTCGAGGACCGCGGCTTCCTGCGCCTGGAGATGCGCACCGCCGCCGGGAACACCGCCGCCCAGCAGGTCGCCCAGAAGATCGGCGGGATCAGCGAGGGCGTGCTGCGCAGCGCCTGGATAGTCCGGGGGGAGTCCGGCGAGGTGGTGGGGGCACCTCCCGGCCGCCAGGCCGGGGGAGAGAGCCGCAGTGACGTCATCCTGTGGAGCCTCCTGCCCGAGGACATGGAGGCCCCCGAGCCCGAGCACTCCGGCCGGCACGGCGACCACCGCTACGTCCTGCGCGACTGACTCCCCACCGGGCCGCCCCCGGGCTTCGCGCACACGTGTGCGGCACTCCCCCGGCCCGGCGGCCGGGAGGTGCCCCCGGCGCGGGGCGGGAACACACCCGGTAGCCTCTGTCCGGCGCCGTACTGCGGCGCGGTTTGTCGGCGCACCGAGGTGCGCACCGGGGCGCGCACCGAGTCGAGGGAGAACGGCCGCAGATGGCTGACCGGATCACGGTCATCGGGTGGGACGGCACGCCGCTGACCGAGGCCGCCGGCGCGGCCCTCGCCGCGGCGACCCTCGTCGCCGGCGCCCCCTACCAACTGGGCGCACTCCCGGTGCCGCCCGCCGCCGAGCGGATCGTGCTCGGCAACATCCGCCAGGCCGCCCGCCGGATCGCCGAGCACCGCGGCGCCGCGGTCGTGGTCGCCGAGGGCGACCCGGGCTTCTTCGGCGTCGTCCGCACCCTGCGCCGCCCCGAGTACGGCCTCGAACTGGAGGTCCTGCCCGCCGTCTCCTCCGTCGCCACCGCCTTCGCCCGGGCCGGCATGCCGTGGGAGGACGCCCAGGTGGTCAGCGCCCACGGCGGCCGGCTGCGCCGCGCGGCCAACATCTGCCGGGCCCATCCCAAGGTCGCGGTGCTCACCGCCCCCGGCGCCGGGCCGGGCGAACTCGCCCTCATGCTGCGCGGGGTCCACCGGACGTTCGTCGTCTGCGAGGGCCTCGGCACGCCGGACGAGGACGTCACCGTCCTCACCTCCGACCGGATCGCCGACCACGCGTGGCGCGATCCCAACGTCGTCCTGGTGATCGGCGGCAACAGCGGCGCCCCGGCCGTGCCGGTGGACGAGGCGGCCGGCTGGCTCGCCGGGCGCCCGCTCGGCTTCCCCGGCGCGGACCGCGGCTGGGCGCTCCCCGGCGACGCCTACGCGGGCGCCGGGCGCGCGGCGGACGACCCCGGCGCATCGGAGGCGCTTCCCGCGCACGCGCGCGCCCTGGTGCTGGCCCGTCTGGGTGCTCGTCCGGGGGACCTGGTCTGGTCGGTCGGCGCGGGCAGCGGCGCCCTCGCGGTGGAGGCGGCCCGCTTCGGCGCGGCCGTCGTCGCCGTCGAGGCCTCCCGCTCGGCCTGCGCCCGGATCACCGTCAACGCGCGCCGCTACGGCGTCGAGGTGGAGACGGTGCACGGGCAGGGCCCCGAGGTGCTCGGCGGACTGCCGGAGCCGGACGTCGCCGTGGTCGAGGCGGGCGGCCTCCAGGTCGTCCGCGCGGTGCTGGCCCGCAGACCCGAACGGTTCGTCACCGTGGCCCGCACCTTCGCCGAGGCCGAGGAGTTCCGCCGGGCGATCACCGAGGCCGGCTACCGGGCGGACGGCGCCCTGCTGCAGTCGGCCCCGCTGCTCGCCGCCGACGGCGGAGGGGTGGCACTGGGGGCGGACGGAGCGGGCGCGCTGTTGCTCTGGGGTGAGCAGATCGTGTGAAGGCCCCGGGCCCGGCCGGTGTTCCGGGTGAGGATGCCGCAGGGGGGCCGGCGGTGATCCAGGTCGCATCCGGACACTGATTCGAGAGGTGACGGCGCCGGGCCGGTAGTGTGGCGTCCTGGTCGGCGGCGGTGGTCGGTGACCTGCCCGATCCGGTCGGTTTGTCACCCTTTTGACGTGGTGCAATCCGGCCGCGCTCGGAGTGTGGGCAATTCGACGGGCCGCGTGCCGGACCTGGAGAATGCCGTAGGGTCCGGTGCGGTGGTGCCGGTCGCCCCGGGTTGTCGTTGTTTCAGATGGCGGGCCGCCCCACAGGGGGAGGCGCGTGGGCCGGGGCGCGGCAGCTCACCGGAATGACTTTGGCCGCAGCGCCTCGGCGCGGCGGCCGTACGTGGTTGAGGGGCGGGTCGGTGCAGGCCCGGCCCGTGCGGATGGGCGCTGCGGTCGGTGATCGTGTCGCCGAGGGCGCGGCAGCGGCCTGGAAGGAGCTTTGACGATGACCGATGGCGGCCATGTCCCGGGCGAGGGACTGCCGGAGCACCTGCACACCGGGCCCGACCCGCTCGGCGGCCCGGAGGGGGTCGTCGCCGCACCCGTGCAGGGCGTCGCACCCGTGCCGGGTGTCATGACGGACGGCGGAGCGATCCCGAACCCCTCGGTGCCCGGACCCGGCCTCCACGGCGCGGTGCCGCCCGCCGTCGGCGTCATCCCGGCGCAGGGCCACCCGCAGGGCGTGCCCGCGTACGGCGTGCCCGGCGAGGGCTGGGCGGTCGACCAGGGCGCCCCGCGCCCGGCCTTCCACTTCCTCGACCAGCCCGACCAGGCGGACGGGCTCGACGACGAGGACGACGTCCTGCTGATGCCCGGCCCGCAGGGCTCGTGGGGCGAGCCGGCCGTGGCCGTCCCCGCCGAGCAGCTGCCGGCCGATCAGATGATGGTCGCGCCGCTCCAGGACGGCACGCCGGTCGAGCCGTCCTGGCCGCCGGTCGACCCGCCGGTGGCGGGCGCCGAGCAGTACCAGCAGGCCGTGCAGGCCGCCCCCGTCGCCCCGGCGGCCCCGGTGTTCCAGGAGCCGGTGACGCAGGCTCAGCCGCCGCGCCGCCCGCTGCACGCCGGTCCGCCGATCCCGGACCCGTCGATGATGACTGGCCAGGTGCCGGTCCGCTCGCTCGCCGACCGCGGCCCGTCCCTGGGCGCCACCCCCGCGCACGGCATCCCGGTCGTCGGCCGCCCGGCCGAGCCCCAGGCGCCGATGGCGGCGCCCCTGGCGCAGCCCGTCCCGGTCGCGCCGATGCCGCCGGCCGTCGACGCCGTGCCGGTCGCCGAGGTCCCGCTCGCGGTGGCGGACGTCCACCTCCCGCAGCAGGCCGCCCAGGAGATCCCGGGTGGCGTGCAGGTGCCGCTCGGGGAGCCGGTCACGGGCGGCGTGGCCGTGCCGACGGCCGGGGCGATCGAGGTCGTCGAGGTGGTCGAGGCCGCCGTCGCCGAAGCCGTGGCCGAGGCCGTGGTCGAGGCCGCGCCGCAGGCCGTCGCCGAGTTCGTGACCGAGCCCGCCGCCGAGCCGGTGGTCGAGGCCGCGCCGCAGGCCGTTGTCGTCGAGCCGGTCGCTGTCGAGCCGGTCGTCGTCGAGCCCGTCGTCGAGCCGGTCCTGACGGAGGCCGTCGAGGCGCCCGTCGCCGACGAGCAGTCGCAGGCCGCGCAGCCGCCCCGCCGCATCTCCGCCTTCCTCGCCGCGCCGACCCCGCACGGCCTGCCGCAGGTCGAGGCGACCGAGCAGGCGCCGGTGGCCGAGGAGGCCGTCGCGCCGCAGCCCGCTCCCATAGCGCCCGCCGAGGGCACGCCGGAGGCCGTCGTCGAGCCCGAGCCGGTGCAGCCCGCCGAGATGGTCGAGGCCGTCGCTGTCGAGGCGGTGCCGGTCGAGGCCGAGCAGCCGCAGGAGGCCGCGCCGGTCGAGGCCCCGGCCGTTGAGGCCGTGGTCGTCGAAGCAGCCGAAGCCGTGGCCGTCGAGGTCGTGGCGGCGGTCGAGGCCGTCGCCCCCGAGGTCGTCGAGGCCGTCGAGGTCGCTCACGCCGAGCCGCAGGCCGCCGCCGAGACCGCCGCCGGTACCGGCGAGATGCCGTCCGGTCAGGCCGTCCCCGCGGTCGAGGCCGAGCAGCCGCAGGAGGCCGCTCCGGTCGAGGCCCCAGCCGTTGAGGCTGTGGCCGTCGAAGCCGGCGAAGCCGTCGAGGCCGTGGCGGTCGAGGTCGTGGAGGCGGTCGAGGCCGTCGTGCCCGACGCCGAGCAGCCGCAGTCCGCCGCCGAGGTGGCCGAGGTCCCCGAGGTCGTCGAGCCCGCGGCCGAGCCCGTCCAGGACGCCCCGGTCGCCGAGACCCCGGAGGCCGAGCCCCAGCCCGCCGCCCAGCCCGTGGCCGAGCCCGTCCCCGCCGAGCCCGCCGCCGTCGAGGCCGAGCCCGCCGCCGAGCCCGCCCAGGACACCGCCGAGCAGCCCGCCGACGCCCAGGAAGACGCCCAGGCCGAGCCCCAGGACGCCGAGCAGGAGCCCGCCGAGCCCCGCGGCCCCGCCGCCCCCGGCTACGACGACGCCGGCCGCGACGCCGTCCACCAGGTGATCCGCGAGCGCCGCGACATCCGCAACGGCTTCCGCCCGGACGCGATCCCGCACGAGGTGCTGATCCGCGTCCTGGAGGCCGCCCACACCGCGCCCAGCGTCGGCTACTCCCAGCCGTGGGACTTCGTGGTGATCCGCTCCGCGAAGACCCGCCGGCGCATGCACGCCCTGGCCGAGCGCCAGCGCGAGGCGTACGCCGACTCGCTGCCCAAGGGCCGCGCCAAGCAGTTCCGCGAGATCAAGATCGAGGCGATCCTCGAAACCCCGGTCAACATCGTGGTCACCGCCGACCGCACCCGCGGCGGCCGGCACACCCTGGGTCGCCACACCCAGCCCCAGATGGCCCCGTACTCGGCCGCCCTGGCCGTCGAGAACCTCTGGCTGGCCGCCCGCGCCGAGGGCCTGGGCGTCGGCTGGGTGAGCTTCTTCGACGACGAGGAGCTGGTCCGCGAGCTCGGCCTGCCCGAGCACCTGGAGGTCGTCGCCTACCTGTGCGTCGGCTTCGTCGACTCCTTCCCGGACGAGCCCGAGCTGGAGCAGCAGGGCTGGGCGAAGAAGCGCCCGCTGTCCTGGGTCGTCCACGAGGAGCAGTACGGCAACCGCGCGCTGCCCGGCGAGGAGCCGCAGAGCCTGCTCGCCGAGACCCTGCGCGGCATCCGCCCGCTGGACGCCAAGGCGCTCGGGGAGGCCTGGGACCGCCAGAAGCGGATGACCAAGCCGGCCGGCTCGCTCGGCATGCTGGAGATCATCTCCGCCCAGCTGTGCGGCCTGTCCCGCAAGTGCCCGCCGCCGGTCCCGGAGCCCGCCTGCGTCGCGATCTTCGCCGGTGACCACGGCGTGCACGCCCAGGGCGTCAGCCCCTGGCCGCAGGAGGTGACGGCCCAGATGGTCGGCAACTTCCTCGCCGGGGGAGCGGTCGTCAACGCCTTCGCCAAGCAGATCGGCACCGAGGTCTGCGTGGTCGACGTCGGCGTCGCCGCCGAGCTGCCCGACGCCGTCCAGCAGGGCCGGGCCACCGGTCTGCTGCCGCGCAAGGTCAAGCCCGGCACCGACGACATGACCCAGGGCCCGGCGATGAGCCGCGAGGAGGCCGTCCAGGCGATCGAGGTCGGCATCGAGACCGCCCGCGACCTCGTCGCGGCCGGCAACAAGGCCCTGGTCACCGGCGACATGGGGATCGCCAACACCACCGCCTCGGCCGCCCTGATCTCGGTCTTCACCGGCCTCGACCCGGCCGAGGTCACCGGCCGCGGCACCGGCATCGACGACGAGACGCACGCCCGCAAGGTCAAGGTCATCCGCGCCGCGCTGGCCCTGCACCGGCCCGACCCGGCCGACCCGATCGGCGTCCTCGCCGCCATCGGCGGCCTGGAGCACGCCGCGATCGCCGGCTTCCTGCTGGGCGCCGCCTCGCTGCGCACCCCGGTCGTGCTGGACGGCGTGATCGCCGGTTCGGCCGCCCTGGTGGCCAAGGCGATCGCCCCCGAGGTGCTGGCGGCCTGCATCGCCGGTCACCGCTCCGCCGAGCCCGGCCACCAGGCCGCGCTGGAGCGGCTCGGTCTGCGTCCGCTGATCGACCTGGACCTGCGGCTCGGCGAGGGCACCGGTGCCCTGCTGGCCCTGCCGCTGGTGCAGAGTGCGGCCCGCGCGATGCACGATGTAGCCACCTTCGACTCCGCCGGGGTCACCGAGAAGGCCTGACGTTCCCGTCACCGCTCCGCGGACCGGCCCGAGGGCGCGCCGGTCCGCGGAGCGGCGTCTGTCCGCATCCCAACCCCGCATTCCCGATCAGGAGCACCGCCGATGAGCGCGCCCACCCCGCACCCCAGCACCGAAGGCCGTACCCCCTACCCGGTCGGGCTGCTGCTCGCCGGCCGCCGCGTGGTCGTGGTCGGCGGCGGGCAGGTCGCGCAGCGCCGGCTGCCCGCGCTGATCGCGACCGGCGCGGAGCTGCACCTGATATCGCCGAGCACCACCCCGGCCGTCCAGGCGATGGCCGACGCGGGCGAGCTCACCTGGCACGCCCGCCCCTACCAGGACGGGGACCTGGCCGACACCTGGTACGCCCTGGTCGCCACCGACGACCCGGCGGTGAACGCGCGGGTCAGCGCCGAGGCCGAGCGCGAGCGGGTGTTCTGCGCCCGCAGCGACGACGCCGCCGCCGCGACCGCCTGGACCCCGGCCAGCGGCCGGGACGCGGGCGCCACCGTCGCCGTCCTCACCGGCGACCCGCGCCACTCCGCCGGCCTGCGCGACGCCATCGTGGACGGCCTGCGGGACGGCTCGCTGGCCGCCCGCCAGTACCGCGCGCACGGCGCCGGCGTCGCCCTGGTCGGCGGCGGCCCGGGCGACCCGGACCTGATCACCGTGCGCGGCCGCCGCCTGCTCGCGGACGCGGACGTCGTCGTCGCGGACCGCCTCGCCCCGCGCGAGCTGCTGGCCGAGCTGCCCGAGCACGTCGAGGTGATCGACGCGTCCAAGATCCCCTACGGCCGCTTCATGGCCCAGGAGGCGATCAACCGGACGCTGATCGAGCACGCCAAGGCGGGCAAGTTCGTGGTCCGGCTCAAGGGCGGCGACCCGTACGTCTTCGGCCGCGGCGGCGAGGAGCTGCTGGCCTGTGCCGAGGCCGGGCTGCCGGTCACCGTCGTGCCGGGCATCTCCAGCTCGATCAGCGTCCCGGCGGCCGCCGGGGTGCCGGTCACCCACCGCGGCATGACGCACGAGTTCACGGTGATCTCCGGCCACGTCGGCCCGGGCGACGAGCGCTCGCTGACCAACTGGGAGGCCGCGGCGAAGATGAGCGGCACCCTGGTGCTGCTCATGGCGGTCGACAAGATCGCCGCGATCGCGGCGGAGCTCGTCGCGCACGGCCGCGCCGGGGACACCCCGGTCGCGATCGTCCAGGAGGGCACCACCGCGGCCCAGCGCCGGGTGGACGCGACCCTGGCCACCGTCGGTGCCGTGGTCGAGGCCGAGGGCATCAAGCCGCCGGCCGTGATCGTCATCGGCGACGTGGTCAACGTCCTCGCGGCGGCCTTCCGGAAGTAGTCACGGCGGACGGTAGTAGTCCCGGCGGAGTGGGAAGTCGGCCCGTCCGACGTCCCACTCCGCCAGGACGGCGTCCCCCGGCGGCTACTCCAGGGGCTGCTCCGTCCAGATCACCTTCCCCGTCGCCGTGTAGCGCGTCCCCCAGCGGTCCGCGAACTGCGCGACCAGGAACAGCCCGCGCCCGCCCTCGTCCGTCGTCGCCGCGTACCGCAGGTGCGGCGAGGTGCTGCTGCCGTCCGACACCTCGCAGATCAGCGAGCGGTCCCGCAGCAGCCGCACCCGGATCGGCCCGGAGCCGTACCGGATCGCGTTGGTCACCAGCTCGCTCAGGATCAGCTCGGTGACGAACGCGGCCTCGTCCAGCCCCCACGACTCCAGCCGGTCCGCCACCGCCCTGCGGACCGGCCCCACGGCGGCCGGGTCGGACGGCACCTCCCACTCCGCCACCCGCTCCGCCGCCAGCACCCGGGTCCGTGCCACCAGCAGCGCGATGTCGTCCTGTGGACGCTCCGGCAGCAGGGCGCCCAGCACGTCCGCGCAGGTCTGCTCGGGCGTGCGCGGCGGCCCGGTCAGCGCCGCCCGCAGCCGCTCCAGCCCCTCGTCGATGTCCCGGTCGCGGTCCTCCACGAGCCCGTTCGTGTACAGCACCAGCCGGCTGCCCTCGGCCAGCTCCAGCTCGGCCGTCTCGAACGGCAGCACCGCCAGCCCCAGCGGCGGCCCGGTCGGCAGCTCCGGGAACTCCACCCGCCCGTCCGGGCCGACCACGGCCGGCGGCGGATGCCCGGCGCTCGCCAGCGTGCAGCGGCGCGACACCGGATCGTAGATCGCGTACAGGCAGGTCGCCCCGGCCAGCTCGGAGCTCTCCCCGCTCGCCGCCTCATCCTGGTCGATCCGGTTCACCAGGTCGTCCAGGTGCCCCAGCAGCTCGTCCGGCGGCAGGTCCAGCGTCGAGAAGTTGTGGATCGCCGTGCGCAGCCGCCCCATCGTCGCCGCCGCGTGCAGCCCGTGGCCCACCACGTCCCCGACCACCAGCGCCACCCGCGCACCCGGCAGCGGGATCACGTCGAACCAGTCCCCGCCCACGCCCTCCTGCGCCGGCAGGTAGCGGTGCGCGACGTCCAGCGCGTTCTGCACCGGCAGGCTGCGCGGCAGCAGACTGTGCTGGAGGGTCACCGCCATCGCGTGCTCGCGGGTGAACCGCCGCGCGTTGTCGATGCACACCGCCGCGTGGGCCACCAGCTCCTCCGCCAGCGCCAGGTCGTCCGTCTCGAACGGCTCCGCCCGGTCCGCCCGCCAGAACCGCGCCACCCCCAGCAGCACCCCGCGCGCCCGCAACGGCACCCGCAGCAGCGAGTGCACCCCGTACGCCAGCACCCGCGCCGACCGCTCCGGATCCTGCTCCCGCCACTCCACCGCCTCGGCCAGCCGCGGCTCCAGGCCCGGCTCCCCGCTGTGCAGCGCCCCCGCCAGCGGCGTCGCCGGCACCACGTCCAGCACCGTCCCCACCGGGTGGAACGGCGCGTCGGACCGGACGCCCGCCACCGCGGCCCGGCGCATCCGCCCCAGCGACGGACCCGGCGGCGGCTCCTCGCCCGCCAGCACCTGCTCGGCCAGGTCCACCGTCACGAAGTCCGCGAACCGCGGCACCGCGACGTGCGCCAGCTCCTCCGCCGTCCGCGTCACGTCCAGCGTGCTCCCCACCGTCACCCCGGCGTCGTACAGCAGCCGCAGCCGCCGCTGCGCCACCTCGACCCGGCCGGACAGCGCCAGCAGCTCGGTGGAGTCGCGCAGCGTCGCGACGAAGCCGGGCGGGCCGCCGTCCCGGTCGGTGAGCCGGATGTTGACGGCCAGCAGCCGCTCCCCGGCCATCACCACCTGGTCGGTGACCGGCAGGTTCGCGGTCAGCAGTTCCTCGGGGGCGCGCTCCAGCCCCAGCTCGGTCACCAGCCGCCCCTCGGCGTCCGCCGGCAGGCCGAGCAGCCGGTGCGCCTCGTCGTTGCAGAGCAGCAGGCGCCCGTCCCCGCCGACGATCAGCACGCCCTCGCGCACCGCGTGCAGCACGGCCGCGTGGTGTTCGTACATCCGGGTCATCTCGGTCGGCCCGAGGCCGTGCGTCTGGCGCCGCAGCCGCCGGCTGATCAGCGCCGTCCCGAGCGTCGCCAGCACGACCGCGCCCGCGGCGGCGCCCAGCACCACCGGCAGTTGCCGCTGGCTCGCGGTGCTCACGTTCGCGAGCGTCACGCCGGCCGACACCAGCCCGACCACCGAGCCGTCCGGCGCGTACACCGGCACGACCGCCTGGACCAGCGGGCCGAGCGTCCCGCTGATCTGCTCGATCACCACGTGGCCCTGCAGGGCCGGTTCGTAGGTTCCGATGAACTTCTGGCCGATCCGGGCCGGGTTGGGGTGGGTGTAGCGGATGCCGTCGTTGTTCAGGACGACGATGAAGTCGACGCCCGACGCCACCCGCGCGGCCTGCGCCCGCGGCTGCAGGATCGCCGTCGGATCGGGGGAGCGCAGCGCCTCGACGATCCCCGGCGAGTGGGCGAAGGTCTGCGCGACCGCGACCGACCGGTTGCGGGCCTCGTTGTCCGCGTCGTTGCGGGACTGCACGACGAGCGCCACCCCGGCGGCCACCACGAGCAGCAGCACCACGAGGATCTGCAGCACGAACACCTGACCGGCCACGGACCGGAGGTTCACCGGCCACGCGCGACGGACGTTCTGCTGCTGTTGCCGACCATGAGGGCGTCCACCGGAGGAGCCGGCGGATCCAGAAGCACCAGAGGCCGACGGAGCCCAGGATCGACCCGGAAAACGGGCCATACGGTCATATTTGCACTCCGATCGGCGCGGGGCCAAGGCCAAACCGTCCGACTCTTTCCGCCGTTTGGCCTTCACCGCCCGGCCTTGGCAAGATCGCAGGGTGTCCGAACCCAGCACCATCACCGACCCGGCCGACCCCCGCCTCGGCGACTACACCGGCCTCACCGACGTCGAACTGCGCCGCCGGCGCGAGCCCGCCGAGGGCCTGTTCATCGCGGAGGGGGAGAAGGTCATCCGCCGCGCCCTCGCGGCCGGCTACCGGATGCGGTCGATGCTGCTGACCTCCAAGTGGCTGGACGTCATGGCCGACGTCATCGCTGAGGCCGACGCCCCCGTCCACGTCGTCGAACCGGCCCTCGCCGAGGCCGTCACCGGCTACCACGTGCACCGCGGCGCCCTCGCCTCGATGGAGCGCAAGCCCCTCCCGGACGCCGCCGCCGTGCTGGCGGGCGCCCGCCGGGTCGCCGTCCTCGAAGGCCTGGTCGACCACACCAACCTCGGCGCGATCTTCCGCAGCGCCGCCGCCCTCGGCATGGACGCCGTCCTGCTCTCACCCGACTGCGCGGACCCGCTCTACCGGCGCGCCGTCAAGGTCTCCATGGGCGCCGTCTTCGCCGTCCCCTACGCGCGCCTCGACCCCTGGCCCGCCGCCCTGACGACGGTCCGCGACGCCGGATTCACCCTCCTGGCGCTCACCCCCGCCGAGAGCGCCGTCGACCTGTCGAGCCTGGCCCCGCAGAGCCTGCCCAAGACCGCCCTGATGCTCGGCGCCGAAGGCGACGGCCTCACCCCCGGGGCGATCGAGGCCGCCGACCACGCCGTCCGCATCCCGATGGCCCACGGCATCGACTCCCTCAACGTCGGCGCGGCCGCCGCCGTGGCCTTCTACGCCGTGACGACCCCGTAGCAGCGGCCCGCCGCACCCTCGCCCGCGGGGAACTGCGCGGCCCGGAACTGCTCGCCGTCCTGCTGTCCGGTCTCGTGTGGTTCTGGTCCCCGGCTCATCAAGGGGCGCGGGGAACTGCGCGGCCCGGAAGGCCGATGCCCGCGGCTGCTCGCCGTCCCGCTGTCCGGTCTCGCGTGGTGCTGGTCCCCGGGTTGTCAGGGGGGCGCAAGACGATGGCCGGAACTCTCCGCTGCTCCGCCCCCGCGGCCCGCCGTCAGCCCGCTGCGGTGGTCGGCAGGGCCGGGGCCGCGGCGGCCGGGGGAGCGGCGGTGAGGCCGGTGCCGCCGGAGGCGCCTGCGCCGGGCCAGGACTCGTCGAGGGAGCCGTCCGGGCGGACGGTGTAGCGGGTGGAGGTGACGGCCCCGGTCTGGGCGACGCGCTCCTCCCGGACGACCGCTCCGGCGTCGAGCCGCCAGGAGGCCGTGGCCTGCGGATCGGCGGTCGAGGAGCGGGCGGCGGCGGCGACCGGGTTGTCCCCGGAGAAGGTGTACAGCTGTACGAGGTCGACCGGTACCGAGCCCTCGGCCCGGCGGAGCACGACCACCGTCGCCGGCGAGCCCTTGTACCGGGTCGGCAGCACCGAGCTGAGCGACACCTGCGGCCCGCCCGCGGCCGAGCGCCCCTCGCGCAGGGCGATCCCGGGGCCGCCCGCGCCGTCGGGGTAGGTCCGGTTGGGCCAGTCCACGGCCGGGCCCGGCGCCTGCGCAGGAGCCAGCCCCAGGTCGGCCGCACCCGTCCCCGAACCTGTCGCACCCGTCCCCGAAGCCGCCGCGCCCGTCCCCGAAGCCGCCGCGCCCGTCCCCGAAGCCGCCGCGCCCGCTCCCGTCCCGCCTCGTGCCGCCGCCGCCACGGGCGTCGCCGAGGCCGTCACCGACGCCGTCGCCGAGGGCGTCGCCGAGGCCGTGCCCGGCACTGCCGCGCCGTCCACCGACAGCCCGGTGGGGAGGACGACCATCGTCGGCAGGCCCGAGGGCCGCATGCCCTGGTTGCTGCGGTTCTCGCACCCCTGGGCCGCCGCGATGGCGAGCGCCACCCCGATCGTCACCGTGACGAAGACGACGAGCCGCTGCCGCAGCAGCCGCTGCCGCGGGGTGGTCGGCCGCCCCGGGGCGGGGGTGTGCTGACGGTCGCGGGGCCGCCCGCGGTCACGGCCGCCGGGCTGGCCGGGCGCGGGCGTCTGCTGACGGTCCCGCACCGGGCGTCCCCCCGAGGCCGCCTCGGGTCTGGGGTGCGGGCCGGCCGCCCCTTGCGGGCGCCGCTGCGCCGCGCCGGGCCCGGAGGCCCCGGGCCGGCTGCCCGCCACGGCCCGGGCACGTGCCGCGGCCGCCGGGTCCGGGGAGCGTCCGGGCGCGGGCACGCCGTGCCGCACGCCGCCCGGGGCGTCCGCCTCGGGCGCGGGCGGGGGAGTCGCCGAGGCGCGCCGCATGACGCGCCCGCCGCCGGCCGCCGCCGCTCCGCGGGCCGCGAGCTCGCTGAGCCGCTCGTGCAGGGCGGCCGCGCCGGGCCGTTCGGCGGGCTCCTTCGCCAGGCAGGCCCGGATCAGCGGCGCGAGCTGCGGCGGCACGTCCGAGAGGTCGGGCTCCTCGTGGACGACCCGGTAGAGCATGACCTCCGACGAGGCCCCGGAGCCGAACGGCGTGTCCCCGGTGAGCGCGTAGGCGAGCGTCGCGCCGAAGGCGAACACGTCGGTCGCGGGCGTGACGGCGACCCCGCGGACCTGTTCGGGCGCGAGGAAGCCGGGCGAGCCGACGGCGGTGCCGACGTGGGTGAGCGTGCTGGCCCCGCGCGACCAGGCGATGCCGAAGTCGATGATCCGCGGGCCGCGCGGCGAGAGCAGGATGTTGGAGGGCTTGAGGTCGCGGTGGACGACCCCGGCCTCGTGGACCTTCACGAGTCCGTCGGCGAGCGCGGCGCCGACCCGGGCGGCCTCCTGCCAGCCGAGCGGTCCTTCGTCGCCGACGCGCTTATAGAGGGAGGGCCCGGGCACGTAGGCGGTGGCGAGCCAGGGGCGGTCGGCCTCGATGTCGGAGCCGACGACGCGCGCCGTGCAGCCGCCGCGGATGCGCGAGGCGGCGGCGATCTCGCGGGCGAAGCGGGTGCGGAACTCCTGGTCCTCGGCGAGTTCGGCGCGGATCAGTTTGAGGGCGACCCGCTGCCCGCGCCGGTCGGAGCCGAGGTAGACGACCCCCATGCCGCCGGCCCCCAGTCGCCGGTGGAGGCGGTACGGCCCGACGATGCGGGGGTCCTCACGCCTCAGCCGCATCATCGCCATGTCCGTTCCCCGTCAGCCCGTGGGTGAGGCCCCGTCGGTTGGGGCATCGTCAGTTCCTGTCCGGCACAGCTTACGGACTGCCCGCTGCGGTGTGCTGATACGCAACACCTCAAGCCACCGTGCGATTGTCCGATCTTGCACTGACCTGCTGGTCATGAGGGTGCCGAAACGTTTCTCGGGGTCGTCTCTCAGGGTTCCCCCGGGGGCCCGGTCGAGACCGTCTCCCCCTGCGGTAGTAGTCCCTAAGTCGGACCGTCATCCTCGGGGATGCCCGAGGAACAGTACGACGGCATGACGCCCGAACGGCCCCCCGAGCCATAGCGTTGTCCTCAGCGGTGGACGGGGAGCTCGTCCCCCGAGGTTAGCCGTCCACCGCGCCAACTCGACCGGGCGAACGGCTCCGAGACCGGATCAGGAGTAAGGGCATGGCACCGCAGCTCACGGGAACCCCCCGCCGCCGTCGGCCGGCCTTCACCTTGCCCCGCACCGCCGAGCCGACGCGGCACCCCGCGGTGGCGCTGGCCATCGCCCTGCCGTGCGCGGTGCTGCTGGTGGCCCTGTTCGGCGGGTGGGACCAGATGGCGAACCAGGTCCAGGCAGTGGCGGACCTGATCATCCACTGAGACTTGGCCGGCCCCCGTGGCCGGCCGCGGAACGGACACTGATCCCCTGGGGACGGGGAGCCAGTGTCGCCGGGGAGGCCGTGCCCGCGTTGAGACGCGGACGGGCGAGGAGCGGTGCGCAGAGCGCCCCGGCAGGCGGAGACGCCGCGTACGGACGTCGGTGAGGGCGACCGTACGCGGCTCTTCTCTTTTTTCTCGCTGCCCACGCAAAAGGCCGGGGCCGCGACCCTGACGGATCGCGGCCCCGGCCGTTACTGTGCGCGATACTGGGATTGAACCAGTGACCCCTACCGTGTCAAGGTAGTGCTCTCCCGCTGAGCTAATCGCGCCTGGTGTGGCGGTCCTGCAGCAGACCCCGGAGGGTCCGACGTGCGCGATACTGGGATTGAACCAGTGACCCCTACCGTGTCAAGGTAGTGCTCTCCCGCTGAGCTAATCGCGCGGGGAGGTTCTCCCGGCGGAACCGGGCGATCCTCTTGGAGGTGGAGACGGGATTTGAACCCGTGTACACGGCTTTGCAGGCCGTTGCCTCGCCTCTCGGCCACTCCACCAGGCAACACTCGGAGAACGATCTTACACTGTTCCCCATCGAGCGGACGACGAGATTCGAACTCGCGACCCTCACCTTGGCAAGGTGATGCTCTACCAACTGAGCCACGTCCGCCTGTCTCCCGGGACCTTCACCGCTTTTCTTCGGCTGCGCTCCCTGGCGACGTGTTGAACTCTAGCGGATTCCCGGGCCAGCTAAAAATCCGTTCCCGCAGCGTGCACTCGGTGCACACCCGGAAGCCGCTCGCGCCCGGTCGTTCCGGCGTACGCCCCCGGCCTCGTCGAGCGCCCCCGACCTACACTTCAGGCACCGCCGCCCAGCACCACCGCGCAGGAGAACCGTGTCCGGCCGCACCGCCCCCCAGACCCCGCTCGCCCGCTTCGGCGGCCGCCTCGCCACCGGCCTGCGCGACGTCACCTCGGACCCGGCCGCGCTGGACTCCGCCGGCTACTGGGCGGTGGCCTACGACTTCGAGGGCCGCCTCACCTGCGCCCGCTTCGACGACGTCCGCCCCGCCCCCGCCCCGCCCTCCGGCGCCGGCTGGCACGGACCGGACGCCGGCGACTGGCACAGCTCCCTGGACCGCGACGCCTACACCGCGGGCGTCCGCCGCATCCGCGAGCACATAGCCGCCGGCGAGGTCTACCAGGCCAACCTCTGCCGCGTGCTCTCCGCACCGCTGCCCGATCCCGGTCGCACGGACGTCGACGCCCTCACCGGACTCCTCGCCCACGGCAACCCCGCCCCCTACGCGGGCACGATCCGGCTGCCCGACCACGGCGTCGAGATCGCCACCGCGTCGCCCGAGCTCTACCTGCGCCGCTCCGGCCGCACCGTCTCCTCCGGTCCGATCAAGGGCACCGGCCGCACCGAGGACGACCTCCTCGACAAGGACCACGCCGAGAACGTGATGATCGTCGACCTGGTCCGCAACGACCTCGGCCGCGTCTGCGCGACCGGCAGCGTCACCGTCCCCGACCTGTGCGCCGTCGAGAAGCACCCCGGCCTCGTCCACCTCGTCTCCACCGTCGAGGGCACCCTGCGCGACGGCGTCGGCTGGCCCGAGCTCCTGGGCGCCACCTTCCCGCCCGGATCCGTCACCGGCGCACCCAAGTCCAGCGCCCTGCGGATCATCGAAGCCCTCGAAACCGCCCCGCGCGGCCCCTACTGCGGGGCCGTCGGCTGGGTCGACGCCGACCGGGGCGAAGGTGAACTCGCCGTCGGCATCCGGACCTTCTGGATCGACCGCACCGACCCCGCCGTCCCCGTGCTGCGCTTCGGCACCGGCGCCGGCATCACCTGGGGCTCCGACCCCGACCGCGAGTGGGCCGAAACCGAACTGAAGGCCGCCCGTCTGGTCGCGATAGCGTCGGGCAGCGAGACCCTCTGAAGGCCCGCGAACGCCGCGCAGCACCCGCAGGACCGCAGAGCCCCCAGCCCCCCGCCGAAGAACCGCCCCCGAGGAGCAGCGCCCGATGCACACCCCCACCAAGAGCTGGGTCAACGGCACGCTCGTCGATTCCGCCGACGCCGCCGTCTCCGTCCTCGACCACGGACTCACCACCGGTGACGGCGTCTTCGAGACCATGAAGGCCGCCGACGGCCGGGCGTTCGCCCTCACCCGCCACCTCGACCGCCTCACCCGCTCCGCCCGTGGCCTCGGTCTGCCCGATCCCGACCACGACCGGGTCCGCGAGGCCTGCGCCCAGGTCCTCGCCGCCAACCCGATGCCGCTCGGCCGACTGCGCGTCACCTACACCGGCGGCGTCGCCCCCCTCGGCTCCGAGCGCGGTAACTCCGGCGCCACCCTCGTCGCCGCCATCGGTCCCGTGAACCGGCGCCCCGACACCACCGCCGTCGCCGTCGTCCCCTGGCGCCGCAACGAGCACAGCGCCGTCGCCGGCCTCAAGACCACCTCCTACGCCGAGAACGTCGTCGCCCTCGCCGCCGCCCACCGTGTCGGCGCCTCCGAGGCCCTGTTCGCCAACACCGCCGGACTGCTCTGCGAAGGCACCGGCTCGAACGTCTTCGTCGTCATCGGCGGCCGCCTGCTCACCCCCACCCTCGCCTCCGGCTGCCTGGCCGGCATCACCCGCGCCCTCGTCGTCGAGTGGTGCGGCGCCGAGGAGACCGACCTCCCGCTGGAGGCCCTCCGGGACGCCGAGGAGGTCTTCCTGACCTCCACCCTGCGCGACGTCCAGGCCGTCACCCGCGTCGACGACCGCGAACTGCCCGGGATCGGCCCGGTCACCGCCAAGGCCATGGCGGTCTTCGCCGAGCGCAGCGGCGACGACCTCGACCCGTGAGCCCGCTCCGGCGGGCTCGTGTCCTTAGCCGCCTCCGGCGGACTCGTGTCCTCAGCCGCCTCCGGCGGACTCGTGTCCTCAGCCGCCTCCGGCGGACTCGTGCCCTCAGCCGCCTCCGGCGGATAAGCCTCCCGGGGCGGGGAAGGGACCACCACATGACCTCCACGCTGCGGCCCGAGGGCCCCGAGACACCCACCCCCGCCGGCGGCCGCACCAGACGCTGGCAGATCTGCGCCAACGGCCGCCAGGTCGGTGCCCTGCGCACCACCGCCGTCCCGCACGGCAGTCAACTCTTCGGAGAGATCGCCGAGTTGGAGATCAGTGAAGGGCGCGGCCGGGGCCGCGGGACGTTCGGCGCGCTGGCCGCCGAGGAGGTGCTGCGCGGCTGGGGCTGCACCCGCGTGGACATCGACGTCCCCGAGTCCGCGCAGGTCGCCCGCGGCCTCGCCCTCGCCCTCGGGTACACCGAGCGGATGCGGAACCTGGCCAAGCACCTGACCGCACCCCCCGATCTCCCGGCCGGCGTCACCGCCCGCGCGATCGGGGCCGGGGAGTTCCCGGCCTGGCTCGACCGGGCCGCCGAGGACTACGTCCGCTCGCTGCGGGAGTCGGGCCTCACCGAGGAGCAGGCCCGCGCCAAATCCGGCGTCGACCACCAGCGCCTGCTCCCGCAGGGCGCCGACAGCCCCGGCGTCGCGCTGCGCCGCCTCTACGGTGGCGGGGACGACGCCGGCACCGAGCCGCTCGGCTCGCTCTGGGTGGACCTCCACCTGCGCGACCTGCCGGACGGCGAACCGCTCGCCTGGGTCATGGTCGTCGAGGTGTCCCCGGCCCACCGGGGCCGGGGACACGGCCGGACGCTGATGCTGCTCGCCGAACGCGAGTGCCTGGCCGCCGGTGTCCGCACCCTCGGCCTGAACGTCTTCACCGTCAACGAGGTCGCCATCCGGCTCTACACCTCGCTCGGCTACCGGGTCACCAACCGCCTCTACGGCAAGCCGCTGTGACCCGACGATGCGTCAGGAGGCCTTCTTCTCCTCGATGATGGCGACGATCCGCTCGCGCAGGCCGTCCTGGCTCTGCCCGCCGTCCAGCCGCTTCCCCGCGATCACGTACGTCGGCGTGCCCTCCACCCCGATCGCCTTGCCCTCGGCCTGGTCGGCGTCCACGGTCAGCATGTGCCGCCCGTCGATCAGCGCCGTGTCGACCTCGTCGGCGTCCACCCCGACCTCGCGCGCGACGTCCAGCAGCACCTGCTGCCCCTTCGCGTCCAGCTCCTCGACGCGGGCCAGCAGCGCCTCCACGAACGGCCACCCCAACCCCTGCGCGAAGGCCTCCTCGGCCGCCTCGGCGGCCGCGTAGGCGTACTTGTGCTTCTCCAGCGGGAAGTGCCTCACCTCCACCGTCAGCGCGTCACCGTACCGGGCACGAAGCGCCCGTACGTCGTCCAGGGCGGTACGGCAATCCGGGCACTGGAGGTCGCACCAGAACTCGAGACGGGGAAGGGAACCATCGATCATCCCCCCAGTGTTCCACTAGTGGGCCCCGCGCCGCCCGGCGGTGCGCCCGAGGGCCCGGCGACAGGAGGCACCCATGACCAGGACGACCCGATCCGACCGGACGCCACCGTGCTGAGCGCGGCCGTCAGCTTCGCACTCACGGCGGCCGGCGTCGCCGTCGCGGGCCTGCGCGCCTACCGGCGCCGCTTCCTCTCCGCGACCCGCTGGTTCGCCGTCGCCCTGCTGCCCGCGGGCCTCTACCTGACCGGCCTGTTCCCGGTCGCCCGCACGATCGCCGACGAGGTCGGCACGTGGGCCACCAAACTGGTCTTCGACCCCCGCGTCTGGACCGGCATCCTGCTGCTCGGCATCTCCGTCGCCCTGCTGCTCACCACGCGGTTCGTGAGCCGCCGCGGCGCGGTCGAGGCGCCGGAGGCCCGCCCGGCGGCGGCCCGGACGCCGGAGCGGTCCGCAGTCGAGGCGGCACAGCCCAAAGCCGCGCCGAAGAAGGCCGCGGCGAAGAAGCAGGACGACGGCCTCGGCGACTTCTCGGACATCGAGGAGATCCTCCGCAAGCGCGGCATCTGACCGGCCGCGGGGGCGTGCGGCCGGCGGCCTCAGGCGGAGGGCACGGCCTCGGCCGAGCGCTGCCGCGCCCGGTAGGCGGCGACGTGCAGCCGGTTCCCGCAGGTGCGGCTGTCGCAGTAGCGGCGGGAGCGGTTGCGCGAGAGGTCCACGAAGACGCGCGCGCAGTCCGGCGCCTCGCAGCGGCGCAGCCGCTCGCTCTCGCCCGCCATGAAGATGAACGCCAGCGCCATGCCCAGCTCGGCGGCCAAGAGGTCGCCGAGCGCGGCGTGCGGGGCGAAGTAGTGGATGTGCCACCCGTGGTGGTCGTGGTTGGTCAGCCGGGGCGTCGTGCCGGCGGCCGCGACGATCGAGTTGACCAGCTCGGACGCCGCCGCGGTGGACTCCGTCCCGAACACCTCGCGCAGCCGCGACCGCAGGTCCTGCACGCTGCGCAGGTCGCCCTCGGTGAGGGAGTCGATCTCGCTGATCCCCTGGTGGACCACGAAGGCGTCGAGCGCGGCCACGTCCGGCAGCAGCTCGGTGCCGCAGACCTCGGGCGCGGTGTTGAGCAGCTCGACGAGCGTGTTCAGCGCGCACTCGGTGTCGTGGGTGATCAGCACGTGGGGACTCCTCGCGGAGGGGGGACGTCGTTACCCCGCGTCGGCGGTTACCCCAGACCATACCGGGCCGTGCGGCGGAAGGCCGCTGCCTTCTTTCGAAGGTATGTACGGATTGCGTCACTGTGACGGAAAGCAGCCGGCGGTCAATCGAATAACCCCTCCGAAGACCGGTCCGCCACCCCGAAAACGGCGGCGCCCGGCATCGAGGCCGGCCACCCGAACGGATGGCCGGCCTCGATGCCGGGCGCCTGCAGTGCTGCGGCCCCGCTCCTGGTGGGAGCGGGCCGGCACCGGCCCCGAGGCCGCGTCGTGCGCGGCTGAGTCTGCTGCCGTGCCCCCGAGTAGGACGGCTGCGATGACGGCAGGGGGTGCGGCCCCGCCGTCGGCGGGGCGTGACCGCCTCCGGGCGGGATCAGCTTTCGGCGAGGATGTGGGACAGCTCCCGGTCGAGGTCGAAGTGGCGGTGTTCGGTGCCGGGGGGCACCGCGGCGTCCGTCCGCTTGAGGAACGACTCAAGCGCCCGGGCAGGGGCCTCCAGCAGGGCTTCTCCTTCCGGAGAGCTCAGCGCGATGCAGACCACCCCTTGCCCGTGGCTGCGCGACGGCCACACCCGGACGTCGCCGGTACCGGTGGGTCGGTGCAGCCCCTCCGCGAGGAGATCTCGGGCGAACACCCACTCCACGGTCTCGTCGGCGCCCGTGTGGAACGTGGCGTGCACGGCGTAGGGGTCGGCGGTGTCGTAGCGCAGGCCCGCGGGGACGGGCAGTGAGGACTCGCTGGACACGATGAGGCGCAGGTGCAGCTCGCAGCTGACCGTGGTGTTCATAAGCGCCATGGCCTTTCGCTCAGTGTGCGCTCGGGGAATCGCACGTCGGCGAACGGACCATCCCACCTCCAAGCCCGATGTAAACCCCTCTGTCCCGATTCGGGGCCGAGTCGTACCCCTTACGGCGCATTGCGGAATCTTCCCCGAGTGCCCCTGCCCGGCATTACCGGGCCGCTTCTCGGTTACTTTCCTGGCATGACTGTGCGAAACGACAAGACCGGCGGGAACACGGGAACGGGTGAATCGATCATGTCGAACGGCACGGCCGGCGGGACGGCCCCCGAAGGCGGCCGGGCGCCCGGCTCACGGGCTCCCGCGTTCATCCGCCGTTCCCGTCCGCTCCACCTCGCCTGGCGGGCGGTGATCTTCCTGGCCGGCCTCGCCGTCGTCGTCCTCGGCGTGGTCATGCTGCCGCTGCCCGGTCCCGGCTGGGTGGTGATCTTCCTGGGCATGGGGGTGTGGGCCACCGAGTTCGCCTGGGCCCAACTGGCCCTGCGGTGGACCCGCCGCAAGGTCAACGAGGCCGCCCGGCGCGCCCTGGACCCGCGGGTCCGCCGGCGGAACCTGACGCTCACCGCCCTCGGCCTGGCCGCGCTCGTCGGGGTCGGCGGCTGGTACTTCGCGCGCTACGGCCTGACCGTCCCCTGGACGGCGGACGAGAGCTGAGCCGATCCGGGGAGCGGCCCCCGCCGGGCGGCGTGTTCGGACCACCCTCCGGGATGCGGTAATGTTTTCCCTGCACCCGGGCGATTAGCTCAGCGGGAGAGCACTTCGTTCACACCGAAGGGGTCACTGGTTCGATCCCAGTATCGCCCACCGGAATGCATTGTGATATGTGAGGCCCAGCCGATTATCGGCTGGGCCTCACATGTATTTCCGGAATCCCGCCGGAAGTGCCCGCGCGAATGCACCTGAGCCCCAGTCACCTTCCGCGCGGAGCACCGGTTCTGCGGTTCGGCCAGGCCGGCCCCGGAAGGGGCGAGTTGTACGACCGGCTCCAAATGGTGCTACAGTTCTTCTCGTTGCCCGGGCGATTAGCTCAGCGGGAGAGCACTTCGTTCACACCGAAGGGGTCACTGGTTCGATCCCAGTATCGCCCACCGGACAGCACGCAGGCCCTGATCGGGATACCGGTCAGGGCCTGCGGCGCGTTCGGAGCCGGCCGCTACGCCGCCGCCTCGCAGCCGTGCTCCGGCTCCAAGCGCCTGCCGCAGCCGCACCTGGCCGGCCGGAGCGGCCAGGACAGGTCCACCCGCTCCGGCGTCCCGGACCGGTCGAACCAGTTCTGCAGCCCCCGCGCCTGCGCCGCGTGCCAGATCGCCTGACGCAGGTGCAGCTCGGCCGCCGTGAGCCCGCCCAGCGCCGCCGGGTAGCGGGCACCGATCGTCCGCGTCAGCGCCAGCGCCGCCGAGGCGTCCGCCGCCGCGTCGTGCGCGCCGGCCAGCTCGACGCCGTAGTGCGCGCACAGGTCGGTCAGCGTCCGGCGGCCCTTGCGGTAGCGGTCCACGTGCTTGTCCAGCACCCGCGGATCCAGCACCACCAGTCCGGCCGCGCCCAGCCCGCCCGTCAGCGCGAGGCCGTGATGGCGGCGCAACTCCCGGTCCAGCAGCGTCAGGTCGTAGGGCGCGTTCATCACCACCACCGGCCGCCCGGCCCTGGCCTGCGCGGCCAGGGCCCGGGTTATCTCCGCCACGACGGCGCGGGCCGGACGGCCGTGCGCGCGCACGTGGTCGTCGGTGATGCCGTGCACCGCCCGGGCGCCGTCCGGGATCGGGACCCCCGGATCGGCCAGCCAGGTCTCGGTCTGCACGGGTGCGCCCGGGGCGAGTTGGACGACCAGGGCGGCCGAGACGATCCGGTCGTGCTCGACGTCCACGCCGGTGGTCTCGGTGTCGAAGGAGGCGAGTGGGCCGGTGTACCAGTAGTGCTGCATGACTGCCCCTCAGACGTGCGGTCCGCACCCCGGTGATACCCGGTTCTGACGCCCGCTCAACCGTTTGGCGCAGGCCGGGCCGGGGATCCTGGCCTTGGGCCGCTCCCGGGGGTGGCGGGCCCGGGGGGAGGCTAGGGGCGATGGCGCTGACACAGCCGCAGCCCGACGAGGCGGCGGCGGTCCTGCGGGGGAACCTCGCGGTGACGGCCTGCATGGAGACGCTGCAGGTCGGCTACCTGCACGCGGTCGCCGCGGCGGCCGGCTGCTCGCTCTCCCAGCCCTTCCCGGACAACGGCATCGACTGGCAGGTCAGCCACGGCTCCCGGGCGCACGAGGTCGACGACGAGGTCACCATCAAGATCCAGCTCAAGGCGACCCAGCAGATCGCGCCCGACCCGGCCGGGCCGTTCTTCAGCTTCACCCTGGACAACGACCACCTGCGCAAGCTCGCCCGGGCCCGCGTCGCGGTGCCCCGGATCCTCGTCGTCATGCTGCTGCCGCGCCGGGTCGACCACTGGCTGGCGGCCCGGCCGGACGCGCTCGAACTGCGGCACTGCTGCTACTGGGTCAACCTGGCCGGCCACCCCGTCACCGGGCAGCGCCGCACCAACGTCCGGGTGCCCACCACGAAGGTCTTCGACGACCGCGCGCTGTGCGACATCATGGCCAGGGTCGGCGCGGGCGGCAGCCCGTGACGGCCCGGCCCCGGCCGGGAGGAGCCGCACCCATGACACCACCCCACGCACCGGGCGAGCCCGACGGAGTCCTGCCCGGCGGCGGCCTGCCCGACCCGGCCACCGTCGACCCCGCGGTGCTCGCCACCCTGCTCGCCCGGCACGGCTGGGTGCGGCGCGGCGGCCCCGCCGCCCGGTACGGCCGCTGGACGCCCCCGGACGACGACCCCGGCACCAGCCTGCTCGTCCCCGCCGGCGACGGCTTCGATGACGCGGTCGACCTCCTCACCGACGCCGTCACCGCCCTCTCCCGCTCGCACAGCCCCTCTGCCCGCTCGATCCTGCTCGCCCTCTCCGTGCCCGGCGACGAACTGCGCTGGCACCGCGACGTGCCCGGACCGGCCGGCACCGCGCCCTGGGAGGACGCCGAACGGCTCGGGCGGGCGGCCCGCGCCATGCTCGCCGCCGGGGCCAAGGCCGGACGGACCAGGGCCGCCTACTTCGGCGCCCGGCTGGACACCTGGGCCGACGACTTCCTGGACCGCGTCCTGGTCGTCGAACAGGGCGCCGGCCTCACCGCCTACACCCCCGCCCCCGAGGGGCGCGCCGCCGTCACCACCCTCGTCCGCGCGCTGGAGGCACTGCGCGACGCCGTCGACTACCGGCGGGTCAGCGGCGGGCCCGAGGCCTTCGAGAACGCCGTCCAGGCCGGGGTCAGCCGCGAGCTCGTGCAGTCCGTCGAGGAACTCGTGCGCGGCGCGACCGCCGCGCGGCTCGCGGTCGCCTGGTCGGCCGCCGCCGGCACACCGGGCGGCTTCGGCGAGCGCCGCGTCGTCCTCGACTTCTCGCCCGGCGACCTGCCCGCCCTCGCCGAGGCCGCCGAACTCCTGGAGCGCATCGAGCCCGCCGTCGCCGTCACCGTCGTCGGCGTCGTCGTCCGCCTCAAGCGCGCCGACCCGACCGGCCCCGGCACCGTCCGCCTGCGGATCCTCGGCGGCGCCGAGGTCCGCGAGCTCAAGGTCCGGCTGCCCGACCCCGACTACCGGCTCGCCGCCGAGGCCCACCTCGCGGGCGTCCCGGTGCGGGTCGCGGGCCGGCTGGAGAGCCGCGGCGGCTTCCGCCGGCTCACCCGGCCGCAGGGCCTTGAGCTGTGCGGATGGGACGAGGGCGACCGAGAGCGGCTGCTCAAGGGACTGACGGACGGGGGAGAAGGCGGCTAGATCGCCGTCGGTGGACGGTGGGGGCGGCGCTCTCGGTACCATCGTCACGCGCAGCGCAGTGTTGCGTCCTCTAATCCAGCACGTCAGGAGAGACCGGTGACGGACGTCCGGGTAATCATCAACCGCGAACCCGATCGGGAAGAGCGCGTGGTGACCACGGGCACTACGGCCGCCGAGCTCTTCGCCGACGACCGTTCGATCATCGCCGCCCGCGTCGGCGGCCAGCTCAAGGACCTCGCCTACGCCGTCCAGGACGGCGACGAGGTCGAGCCGGTCGCGATCGGCAGCAAGGACGGCCTGGACATCCTGCGCCACTCCACCGCGCACGTCATGGCGCAGGCCGTGCAGCAGCTCTTCCCCGAGGCCAAGCTCGGCATCGGCCCGCCGGTCAAGGACGGCTTCTACTACGACTTCGACGTCGAGAAGCCCTTCCACCCCGATGACCTCAAGGCCATCGAGAAGAAGATGCAGGAGATCATCAAGCGCGGGCAGAAGTTCTCCCGCCGCGTGGTCACCGACGAGTCCGCCCGTGAGGAGCTGGCCGCCGAGCCGTACAAGCTGGAGCTGATCGGCCTCAAGGGCTCCGCCGCCACCGCCGGCGAGGGCGCCGACGTCGAGGTCGGCGCCGGCGAGCTCACCATCTACGACAACCTGGACGCCAAGAGCGGCGACCAGTGCTGGGGCGACCTCTGCCGCGGCCCGCACCTGCCCAGCACCCGGCACATCCCGGCGTTCAAGCTGATGCGCAACGCGGCCGCCTACTGGCGCGGCAGCGAGAAGAACCCCATGCTCCAGCGCATCTACGGGACCGCCTGGCCGAGCAAGGACGAGCTGAAGGCCCACCTCGACTTCCTGATCGAGGCCGAGAAGCGCGACCACCGCAAGCTCGGCAACGAGCTCGACCTCTTCTCCATCCCCGAGGAGATCGGCTCCGGCCTCGCCGTCTTCCACCCCAAGGGCGGCATCATCCGCCGCGCCATGGAGGACTACTCGCGCAAGCGGCACGAGGAAGAGGGCTACGAGTTCGTCTACACCCCGCACGCCACCAAGGGGAAGCTCTTCGAGAAGAGCGGCCACCTCGACTGGTACGCGGACGGCATGTACCCGCCCATGCAGCTCGACGAGGGCGTGGACTACTACCTCAAGCCGATGAACTGCCCGATGCACAACCTGATCTTCGACGCGCGCGGCCGCTCGTACCGTGAACTGCCGCTGCGCCTCTTCGAGTTCGGGACCGTGTACCGGTACGAGAAGTCCGGCGTCGTGCACGGCCTGACCCGGGCCCGCGGCTTCACGCAGGACGACGCGCACATCTACTGCACCCGCGAGCAGATGGCGGAGGAGCTCGACTCCACGCTGACCTTCGTGCTCAACCTGCTCCGCGACTACGGTCTGACCGACTTCTACCTGGAGCTGTCGACCAAGGACCCGGAGAAGTTCGTCGGCAGCGACGAGACCTGGGAGGAGGCCACCCGCGTCCTCGCGGCCGTGGCCGAGAAGCAGGGCCTTCCGCTGGTGCCGGACCCGGGTGGCGCGGCCTTCTACGGCCCGAAGATCTCGGTCCAGGCGAAGGACGCGATCGGCCGCACCTGGCAGATGAGCACCATCCAGCTGGACTTCAACCTGCCGGAGCGCTTCGACCTGGAGTACACCGCGGCGGACGGCTCGCGTCAGCGGCCGGTCATGATCCACCGCGCGCTGTTCGGCTCGATCGAGCGCTTCTTCGCGGTGCTGCTGGAGCACTACGCCGGCGCCATGCCGCCGTGGCTGGCCCCGGTCACGGTGACCGGCATCCCGATCACCGACGAGCACGTCCCGTACCTGCTGGAGGTCGCGGCCGAGCTGAAGAAGCACGGGATCCGGGTCGAGGTCGACACCTCGGACGACCGCATGCAGAAGAAGATCAGGAACGCTCAGAAGAGCAAGGTTCCGTTCATGCTGATCGCCGGCAACGACGACATCGAGGCCGGGGCCGTCTCCTTCCGCTACCGCAACGGTGAGCAGAAGAACGGCGTGCTGGTCGCGGACGCCGTCGCGGAGATCGTGGACGCGGTGAAGAACCGCATCCAGGTGTGACGTCGCAGTCCGGTTGACCTCGACGCGGGGCAGGCTCCTGAGGAGTCTGCCCCGCGCGGCTTTGCAGGGGGCCTCGGGCGAATATGCTGATCAGCATGACGACTGAGCCGGAACTGCAGCGGGGCGTCGGTGAGCCGGACGGCTTCCGCCGCCTGTGGACCCCCCATCGGATGGCGTACATCCAGGGTGAGAACAAGCCCACCGGCCCGGCTCCGGACGACGGTTGCCCGTTCTGCTCGATCCCGTCGCTGAGCGACGAGGACGGGCTGGTCGTCGCGCGCGGCACGTCCGTCTTCGCGGTGCTGAACCTCTACCCGTACAACGGCGGCCACTTGATGGTGGTCCCGTACCGGCACGTCGCGGACTACACCGACCTGGACGAGGCCGAGACCGCCGAGCTGGCCGGGTTCACCAAGAAGGCGATGACCGCGCTACGGGCCGCCTCCGGCGCGCACGGGTTCAACATCGGGATGAACCAGGGCGCGGCGGCCGGGGCGGGGATCGCGGCGCACCTGCACCAGCACGTGGTGCCGCGCTGGGGTGGGGACACCAACTTCATGCCGGTGGTGGGGCACACGAAGGTGCTGCCGCAGCTGCTGGCGGACACCCGCAAGATGCTGGCCGAGGTCTGGCCGCAGGACTGAGCGGACGCGCGTGAGCGGAGGGGCCCGTCACCGGGAGTACCGGTGACGGGCCCCTCCGTCGTGTCGGCCGGCCGATCGCTCAGCCCGCGTCGAACTGGTCGACCTTGTACGGCCGGGTGCCCTGCGCCTCGGACTTGATGATCGAGGTGCGGTTCTTGAAGAAGCGCTCGGTGTCGAGGTCGTGCTCCTCCAGGAACTCCAGCGTGGCGGCGTGGACCGCGCTGAGCACCGGGACGGAGGCGTTGAGCGCGTTGTCCGTCATGAAGCGGCTGCTCCACGGCGGGTTCGCCCAGGCGTGCCGGAAGCCGAAGGGCTCGGGCAGGCCGATGCCGCCGCCGAGCCAGGCGAGCAGCCCGGGGATGCGGACCAGGGGTGCGCGCAGGGCCTGGCGCACCACTTCGTCGTTGTCGATCAGGGGGAGCTGGACGGTCCGCTCCTCCCAGAACTTGCCGGTCTTCTGGATCGTCTTCTCCTTGGGGGCGGGCTTGTCCCCGAAGACGCCGGCGACCGGGCCGAGCGCGTAGCCGGCGACCGTCACGGTGAGGGTGTTGGCGAGCAGGGTGACCGTGACGGTGAAGGTGATGATCAGCTTGCCGTCGAAGGTGATGAACTGGGTGGCGAGGTAGTGCCGGGCGCCGCCGCCGGAGAAGGTCTGCTTGTCGGCGATGGTCTGGACGGCGAAGTCGCGCATCCGGTCGCCGTCCATGTCGGCGCCCGCGGGGCGGGAGATCTCGTCGGCGTTCTCGCCGACTTCGAGCACCGCCCACTGCTTGATCGAGACGTTGGTCATGCCGCTGTTGGCGACCTCGCTGATCGAGAGCCCCTTGAGGTGGGCGCCGATCTTGCGGACGAGGTCCCAGGGGTGGAAGGCGCGGAAGTCGCTGTGGCCCTCGGCGGGCCGCAGCACGTCGACGAGTCGCCATTCGCCCCAGCGGCGGCCGACGCCGAGGATGCCCTTGGGGCCGGCATAGTGCTGGACGTTGGTCTCCTGCTCGGCTTCGAGACGGCCGAGCTTGTCGCGCAGGTCGACGGCCTTCTTGTCGAGGTCGTCGCGGGGGACGGCCTTGGCGACGGTGGCGGCGACGGCGTTGCCCTCGACGAGGGCCTGCCAGCGGGCGCGCAGTTCGCGGGTGGAGCGCAGGACGATGCGTTTGGCGAGGAACCAGCCGATCACCGGGGCGATCATGGTGATGCGCAGGTAGAGGCCGAGGAGTCCGGCGGCCGGGGGGCGCAGGGCGAGGAGGACGGCGACGGCGCCGGCGGCGAGGAGGGCGAGGCCGCCGTAGACCTCGTTCTGGCGGGACTTGTCCTTGAGGAGCCAGGTGCGGAGGTAGAACGCGGCCAGCCAGATGAGGCTTCCGGGCAGGGCGAGGAGGCCGAACACCACGGTGATGGTGGTGAGTTGGCGGTCCCGGTTGCCGCGGAACTCCTGGGCGGCGAGGCAGTGTTCGACGATCTGGCGGGTGTCGGTGCCGAAGGAGGGCACGATGGGCTTGCGGGTCGCGCCGAGGGCGCGGGCGATGACGGCGGTGCTGAAGGCCTCGCCGAGATTGGCTCGGAACAGCCGGAAGCGTGGCTTCTTGTAGGTGGCGGCGCCGATCTTCTCGACGAAGGGTTCGATCTCGCCGTCCCGGTAGGCCGCGGAGGAGAGCGCCTGGGTGACGGCGGTCTGCGGGCCGGCGTCGGTCCGGGGTATCTGCGCACCCGGGGTCATGTCGAGTGTGGTCACGGTGGTGTCCCCTCCTCCCCTTGTCAGCGGCAGGTTACCGTGCCGTGGTGGTGCTGCGCGGATGATCGTCTGAAGTACCGTCACGATCGGGCCGCGTTGGTTGCCGCGTTGGCTGCCGCGTTGGTTCGAGAGGCATGATGCCCAGCTTCGCCGGTGTCGATACCCGGTGGTTCCGGTCCGGTGGCGTGGGTGCAGGATGATCGTGACTGCGATGGAAGGGGTTGCCGTGAAGGATCCGGTGCTGGTCTTCGACGGGGACTGCGCGTTCTGCTCGTCGTGCCTGGGGTGGGCGGAGCGGTATCTGCGGCAGACGCTGGCGTCGGGGGGCTGGGAGGCGGTGCCGTTCCAGTTCGCCGATCTGGCGGCGCTGGACGCGCGGGCGGGTGGCGCGGGCGAGGTCACCTGGGAGCGTGCGGAGCGCGAGGTGCTGTGGGTGACTCCGGCGGGGCGGGTGTACGGGGGTGCGCAGGCGGTGGCGCGGCTGCTGATGCGGTCGGGCGGCGCGTGGGCGTACCTGGGCGCGCTGTTGACGCTGGCTCCGGTGCGGCCGGTGGTGGGCGTGGTGTACCGCTGGGTGGCGAGGAACCGGCACCGGATGCCGGGTGGTACGCCGGCGTGCGCGCTGCCGAACCGGCAGGCCGTTCAGTCGTCGTAGCGTTCGGCGACGGCGGCGGGCATGGGTTCGTGCCGCAGGTAGGCGCGGCTGAACTCGGCGGTTCCGTGGGTGAGGGAGCGCAGGTCGAGGGGGTAGCGGGTGAGTTCGAGCTCGGGGACCTCGGCGCGCAGGAGGGTGAGTCCGGGGCCGGCGTTGTCGCTGCCGAGGACGCGGCCGCGGCGTGCGGAGAGGTCCCCGAGGACGGCGCCGAGGTAGTCGTCGGGGAGCAGGACGCTGACGGCGGCGACGGGTTCGAGCAGGCGGATGACGGCGTGTTCGGCGGCGTCGCGCAGGGCGAGGGCGGCGGCGGTCTGGAAGGACGCGTCGGAGGAGTCGACGGAGTGGGCCTTGCCGTCGGTGAGGGTGACGCGGACGTCGACGAGCGGGTGTCCGGTGGCGACGCCCTTGGCGAGCTGGGCGCGGACGCCCTTCTCGACGGACGGGATGAAGTGCTTGGGCACGGCGCCGCCGACGACGTGTTCCTGGAACTCGAAGCCGGAGCCGGCGGGGAGGGGTTCGACTTCGAGGTCGCAGATGGCGTACTGGCCGTGGCCGCCGGACTGCTTGACGAGCCGGCCGTGGCCGGCGGCGGCGCTGCCGAAGGTCTCGCGCAGGGCGACCTTGGGTTCGACGGTGTCGACGTGGACGCCGTGGCGGGTGCGCAGGCGGTCGAGGACGACGTCGGCGTGGGCCTCGCCGGTGCACCAGAGGACCAGCTGGTGGGTGTCGGGGTTCTGTTCGAGGCGCAGGGCCGGGTCCTCGGCGGTGAGCCGGGTGAGGGCCTGGGAGAGCTTGTCGTCGTCGGCCTTGCTGTGGGCTTCGACGGCGATGGGCAGCAGGGGTTCGGGGAGGGTCCAGCCGTCGAGTTCGACGGGGTGGCCGGGGTCGTGGACGGTGTCGCCGGCGCGGGCGGTGGTGAGTTTGGCGGCGCAGACGAGGTCGCCGGCGACGGCGTGCGGGACGGGGCGCTGGAGTTTGCCGAAGGGGCTGCTGAGGGCGGTGACGCGTTCGTCGCCGTCCTGGTCGGCGGGGTGCGCGGGGCCGGTGAGGTGGATGCGGGTGTCGGGGCGCAGGGTGCCGGCGAAGACGCGCAGGAGGCTGATGCGGCCGACGTAGGCGTCGCCGGTGACGCGGATGACCTGGGCGGCGAGGGGGGCGTCGGGGTCGCAGGCGGGCCCGGGGCGGGTGCGTTCGGTGGGGTCGGGGAAGGCGTGGGCGATGAGGTCGAGGAGTTCGGCGGCGCCGAGGCCGTTCTCGCTGGTGGGGACGGCGGGGTGGAGGGTGCAGGCGAGGACTTCGCGGCGCATGCCCGCTTCGAGGGCGTCGGTGTCGAGGGTGTCGCCGGCGAGGTAGCGCTCCATGAGGGCGTCGTCCTGGCCGGAGATGGCTTCGACGAGGCTCTCGCGGGCGGATGCGGTGTCGGGCAGGGGGGTGGCGTCGCCGTAGGTCTGTCCGGTGAGCAGGTCGACGCTGCCGTCGGGGTGGCCGTCGTGGTGGACGGGCAGGAACAGAGGGCGCAGGGTGTCGGGGCCGAGCTCGAAGGCGTCGTGGCAGGCGGTGAGGATGTCGTCGAAGCCGGTGCGGGCGAGGTCGAGCTTGGCGACGGCGACGGCGCGGGGGATGCCTTCGGCGGCGCACTCGCGCCAGAGGGCGCGGGTGGGGGCGGTGACGGGGTCGGTGGCGGAGACGACGAAGACGGCGGCGTCGGCGGCGTGCAGGGCGGCGCGCAGGTCGGCGGCGAAGTCGGGGTGGCCGGGCGGGTCGATCAGGTTGATCTTGGTGCCGCGCCATTCGAGGGGGAGCAGCGCGAGCTGGACGGAGCGCTGCTGCTGGTGCTCGATGTCCTCGTGGTCGGAGACGGTGGTGCCGTCGGCGACGCGGCCGGCCCGGCCGGTGGCGCCGGCGGTGAGGGCGAGGGTTTCGGCGAGGGTGGTCTTGCCCACACCGCTGCAGCCGATGAGGACGACGTTGCGCAGGTCGCGGGGGCCGGTGACGTTGGGGGCCTGGCCGGCTCGTGCGGTGCTGCGGTCGGGCATCGGGGTCTCCTCCCGTGGCGCCGAGGCTGTCTTTCGAAAGTCTAGGGTCGGGTCTCGCCGGGGCGCGTGTCGTGCGGGCGGCCGATCGTGGTGCGCGTGTGCGGGTCGGTCGGTGCGCCGTCGGGCGGTGCGTGCGCCGGAGCGTGTCGTCGGCGTGGCTACGATGGGTGCGCCGGGCGGGCTGATCCGTCCGGCCGTCTGCCGCGCGTGTTGCGCCAGGCGGGTACCAGGGAGATCGGAGCGGTCGGGAAGGCCATGCTCAACAAATACGCGCGTGCCTTCTTCACACGTGTCCTGACCCCGTTCGCCGCGTTCCTGATCCGGCTGGGCGTGAGCCCGGACGCCGTGACGCTGATCGGTACCGCCGGTTCGGTGGCCGGTGCGCTGGTGTTCTTCCCGCGCGGGGAGTTCTTCTGGGGCACCATCACGATCACGCTGTTCATCTTCTCGGACCTGGTGGACGGGAACATGGCGCGCCAGCTGGGCCGGAGCACCAAGTGGGGCGCGTTCCTGGACTCGACGCTGGACCGGGTCGCCGACGCGGCGATCTTCGGCGGTCTGGCGATGTGGTACGCGGGCAAGGGCGACAACAACCTGCTGTGCGCGGTGGCGATCGTGTGCCTGGCGAGCGGTCTGGTGGTGTCGTACACGAAGGCGCGGGCGCAGAGCCAGGGCCTGCCGTGCGACGTGTCGGGGCTGGTGGAGCGGGCCGAGCGGCTGGTGGCCAGCCTGGTGGCGGCCGGGGTCGCGGGTCTGCACGAGTTCGGGGTGCCGTACGTGGAGTGGCTGCTGCCGGTGGCGCTGTGGCTGGTCGCGGTGGGCAGCCTGATCACGGTGCTGCAGCGGATGCTGACCGTGCGCCGCGAGGCGTTCGAGGCCGACCGTGTGGCGGCCGGGAGCTGATGGGGGGCGTCCTGCGGTGACGGACCGACTGGTGTACTGGGCGTACGCGCTGGGCTGGGCGGTGCTGAAGCACCTGCCCGAGCGGGTGGCGCGGGCGCTGTTCGACCGGCTGGCGGACTACGCGTGGCGCAAGCGCGGCAAGCGGGTGCTGCAGCTGGAGGCGAACCTGCGGCGGGTCCGTCCCGGGCTGGACGAGGTGGCGCTGCGTGCGCTGTCGCGGGCGGGGATGCGCTCGTACCTGCGGTACTGGATGGAGTCGTTCCGGCTGCCGGTGTGGAGCCGGGAGCGGATTGCCAGGGACGTGCAGGTGGAGGGTTTCGAGCACCTGCGCGGGGCGCTGGAGGTCGGCCGGGGCGCGGTGATAGCGCTGCCGCACATGGGCAACTGGGACCTCGCGGGCACCTGGGTCGCGCAGCAGGGCCATCCGTTCACGACGGTCGCCGAGCGGCTGAAGCCGGAGCGGCTGTTCGACCGGTTCGTGGAGTTCCGGGAGGGCCAGGGCATGGAGGTCCTGGCACTGACCGGCGGCGGGGTGAACGTGATCGGCACCCTGGCGCGGCGGCTGCGCGAGGGGCGGCTGGTGTGCCTGGTGGGGGACCGGGACCTGTCGGAGGCGGGCATCGAGGTGTCGTTCTTCGGCGAGGCGACGCGGATGCCGGCCGGTCCCGCGGCGCTGTGCCAGCGGACGGGGGCGGCGCTGCTGCCGGTGACGCTCTGGTACGACGGGCCGCTGCTGCGGGCGCTGATCCACCCGGAGGTGCCGGTGCCGGCGGAGGGGGACCGCAAGGAGCGGACGCTGGCGATGACGCAGGCGATGGCGGACGTGTGGGAGCGGGGGATCGCCGAGCACCCCGAGGACTGGCACATGCTGCAGCGCTTCTGGCTGGCCGACCTTCCCGTCCGTGAGACGGTTGGGGGGACAGCGGGGGAGCAGGTGGGGGAGCGGGTCCTGCCGGTGCGCGGGGACGCGCCGGAGCCGGCCGGCGAGCCCGCGGCGGAGGCGACCGGGTCCTGAGACGCCGGGCCCGCTGCCGTACCGGAGCACGCGAAGGAGCATGAGGAACCCGTGAAGATCGGCATCGTCTGCCCGTACGACTGGGACGTCCCCGGCGGGGTGCAGTTCCACATCCGGGACCTGGCCGAGCACCTGATCGGCCTCGGACACGAGGTGTCGGTGCTGGCGCCCGCGGAGGACGACGAGGCGCTGCCGCCGTACGTGGTCTCGGCCGGGCGGGCGGTGGCGGTGCCGTACAACGGCTCGGTGGCGCGGCTGAGCTTCGGGATCCTGTCGGCGGCGCGGGTGCGGCGGTGGCTGCACGACGGGCGGTTCGACATCCTGCACGTGCACGAGCCGGCCTCGCCGAGCCTGTCGATGCTGGCCGCGTGGTCGGCGTCCGGGCCGATGGTGGGGACGTTCCACACGTCGAACCCGCGCTCGCGGGCGATGATCGCGGCCTCGCCGATCCTCCAGCCCGGCCTGGAGAAGATGCGGGCCCGGATCGCGGTGTCGGAGTACGCCCGGCGCACGCTGGTCGAGCACCTGGGCGGGGACGCGGTGGTGATCCCCAACGGCGTGGACGTCGGCTTCTTCGCGGAGGCCGAGCCGGACGAGCGCTGGACGGGCGGCGCGGCGGCCGGCGAGCCGGGCACGATCGGCTTCATCGGGCGGATCAACGAGCCGCGCAAGGGCCTGCCGACGCTGCTGGCGGCGCTGCCGAGGATCCTGGCCGAGCGGCCGGGCGTGCGGCTGCTGGTGGCGGGCAAGGGCGACGAGGAGGAGGCCGTGGCGGGCCTCGCGCCCGAGGTGCGGGCGCAGGTCGAGTTCCTGGGCATGGTGAGCGACCGCGAGAAGGCGCGGCTGCTGCGCAGCGTGGACCTGTACGTGGCGCCGAACACCGGCGGCGAGAGCTTCGGGATCATCCTCGTCGAGGCGATGTCGGCGGGCGCGCCGGTGCTGGCGAGCGACCTGGACGCGTTCAAGCAGGTGCTGGACGGCGGTGACGCGGGCGAGCTGTTCCCGGTGGAGGACGCGGACGCGCTGGCGAAGTCGGCGCTGCGGCTGCTGGGGGACCCGGCGCGGCTGGAGGAGCTGCGGAAGGCGGCGTCGCGGCACGTGCGGCGCTTCGACTGGTCGACGGTCGGCGCGGACATCCTCGCGGTGTACGAGACGGTGACGGCGGGCGCGGCTGCGGTCGTCGAGGAGGACGTGCGCAGCGGGCGGCGGGGCCGGTTCGGGCTGGCCAGGGACTGATCCGGGTGTGAGCGGGGTTAGGGTCGGGCGTCCGTACTGCCGTGACCCATGGGGGCAACGATGCCGCAGATCTCCGTCGACTACTCGGCCGGCCTGGCCGGTGCCTTCGACCGCCGGGCGCTGGGCCTGGCGATCAACCGGCTCGCGGTGAGCACGATCGACGCGAAGCCGGAGGCGTGCAAGACGCTCTTCCGGGCCAACGACGAGTTCGTGGTGGGGGAGAGCGAGGGCGCCGACGCCCAGGTGTACGTCCAGTTCCAGATCTTCCCGGGCCGCACGCCGGAGGCGAAGGCGGCGCTCAGCGAGGGCGTCCTGGCGCTGCTGGCCGCGCACGTCACGCCGCCGGCCGGCACCCGGCTGTTCACCGCGGTGAACGTCGAGGACATCGACCGGGGGAGTTACCGGAACGCTACCGCCGCCTGACCGGGCGGCCTGCGTTCCACGTTTCTCCGGCCCGGTAACGTAGCGGCCCGTGACTACGTGGATCTGGGCCGGCGTGGCCGTGGTGCTGTTCGGCATGTACCTGAGTTGGACGGCCGGCCGGCTGGACCGGTTGCACGCCCGGATCGACGCGGCCCGGGCGGCGCTGGACGCGCAGCTGGTCCGCCGGGCGTCGGTGGCGATGGAGCTGGCGACCTCGTCGCTGCTGGACCCGGCGGCGTCGCTGCTGCTGCTGGACGCGGCGCACGCGGCCCGGCAGGCCGACGACGAGCAGCGCGAGGTGGCGGAGAGCCAGCTGAGCCTGGCGCTGCGGGCGGTGCTGGCCGAGCCGGAGCAGGTGGCGGCGCTGGTGGCGGAGCCGGGCGGCGACGAGGCCGTGAGGGACCTCACGGCGGCGGTGCGGCGGGTGCCGATGGCGCGCCGGTTCCACAACGACGCGGTGCGGGCGGCCCGGGCTGTGCGCCAGCACCGGCTGGTGCGGTACTTCCGGCTGGCGGGCAAGGCGCCCTTCCCGATGGCCTTCGAGATGGACGACGCGCCGCCTCCGGCGCTCACCCCGGAGGGCGCTCCGGCCTGACGCCCGGATAGGGCCTGTTTGTCGCATCCGGTGGGGCGGGCTGGACTTGGTGGCGCATGGATGCGTCAATTCATGCGCCTACCATAGGGCGATAGCACTGGTTCATCTTCGAGTGAGGTCTCACGTGTCCACCACCCCCACCACCGCAGACCAGCCGCAGATCGGCACCGCCCGGGTGAAGCGCGGCATGGCCGAGCAGCTCAAGGGCGGTGTGATCATGGACGTGGTCAACGCCGAGCAGGCCAAGATCGCCGAGGACGCCGGCGCTGTCGCCGTCATGGCGCTGGAGCGGGTCCCGGCCGACATCCGCAAGGACGGCGGCGTCGCCCGCATGTCGGACCCCAACATGATCGAGGAGATCATCGAGGCGGTCTCGATCCCGGTCATGGCCAAGTCCCGCATCGGCCACTTCGTCGAGGCCCAGGTCCTGCAGTCGCTCGGTGTCGACTACATCGACGAGTCCGAGGTCCTGACCCCGGCCGACGAGGTCAACCACTCGGACAAGTGGGCCTTCACCACCCCCTTCGTCTGCGGCGCCACCAACCTGGGCGAGGCCCTGCGCCGCATCGCCGAGGGCGCGGCCATGATCCGCTCGAAGGGCGAGGCCGGCACCGGCAACGTCGTCGAGGCGGTCCGCCACCTGCGCCAGATCAAGAACGAGATCGGCCAGCTGCGCGCCCTGGACCACAACGAGCTGTACGCCGCCGCCAAGGAGCTGCGCGCCCCGTACGAGCTGGTCAAGGAGGTCGCCGAGCTCGGCAAGCTGCCGGTCGTGCTGTTCTCCGCCGGTGGCGTGGCCACCCCGGCCGACGCCGCGCTGATGCGCCAGCTGGGCGCCGAGGGCGTCTTCGTCGGCTCCGGCATCTTCAAGTCGGGCGACCCGGCCAAGCGCGCCGCCGCCATCGTGAAGGCCACCACCTTCTTCGACGACCCGAAGATCATCGCGGACGCCTCGCGCAACCTCGGCGAGGCCATGGTCGGCATCAACTGCGACACCCTGCCGGAGACCGAGCGCTACGCCAACCGCGGCTGGTAATCGCTTCCCCCCGCACCGAGCCGGCCCGCCGCAGCGCCTCGGCGCGCGGCGGGCCGCGCCACGCACTCCCCCAGAAGATCGAACGAGGTTGAAGACCGTGAGCACTCCCGTCATCGGCGTCCTCGCCCTGCAGGGCGACGTCCGTGAGCACCTGGTGGCGCTGGCCGAGGCCGACGCGCTCGCCCGTCCGGTGCGCCGCGCCGAGGAGCTGGCCGAGGTCGACGCGCTGGTCATCCCCGGCGGTGAGTCCACCACCATGTCCAAGCTGGCCCTGCTGTTCGACGTGATGCAGCCGCTGCGCGAGCGGGTCGCCGCCGGGATGCCGGTGTACGGCACCTGCGCGGGCATGATCATGCTGGCGGACAAGATCCTCGACGGCCGTGAGGACCAGGAGACCGTCGGCGGCATCGACATGACCGTGCGGCGCAACGCCTTCGGCCGCCAGAACGAGTCCTTCGAGTCCGGGATCGCCTTCGACGGCCTGGGCGACGCGCCGGTGCACGGCGTGTTCATCCGCGCGCCCTGGGTCGAGGCCGTCGGTGCCGGCGTGCAGGTGCTGGCCGAGCTCCCCGCCGCGGACGGCCCGGAGAGCCGCATCGTCGCGGTGCGCCAGGGGAACCTGCTGGCCACGTCGTTCCACCCGGAGCTCACCGGCGACCACCGGGTGCACGCCTACTTCGTACGGATGGTCGAGGAGCACCTCGCCGCGTAGCCCGCGGGGCCGTGTGCTGACCGTGTGCTCCTCACCGGTGACGACACCGGTAAGATCTCATCTGTTTCATTTCCATTTGGCGACGTAAAGGAGCTGGCGATGTCCGGCCACTCTAAGTGGGCTACCACCAAGCACAAGAAGGCCGTGATCGACGCCAAGCGCGGCAAGCTCTTCGCCAAGATGATCAAGAACATCGAGGTGGCGGCGCGTACCGGCGGTCCCGACCCGCAGGGCAACCCGACCCTCTACGACGCCATCCAGAAGGCGAAGAAGAGCTCGGTCCCGATCGACAACATCAACCGCGCCGTCAAGCGCGGTGGCGGCCTGGAGGCCGGCGGCGCCGACTACCAGACCATCATGTACGAGGGCTACGGCCCGAACGGCGTCGCGGTCCTGATCGAGTGCCTCACCGACAACCGCAACCGCGCCGCCTCCGACGTGCGCGTCGCCATGACCCGCAACGGCGGCTCGATGGCCGACCCGGGCTCGGTGTCCTACCTGTTCACCCGCAAGGGCGTCGTGATCGTGCCCAAGGCCGACGGCGTGGACGAGGACAAGCTCTTCGAGGTCGTCCTCGACCAGGAGCCCGAGGAGATCAACGACCTCGGCGACTCGTTCGAGATCGTCTCCGAGGCCTCCAAGATGGTCGCCGTGCGCACCGCGCTGGTGGACGCCGGCGTCGACTACGACTCGGCCGAGGCCAACTTCCTCCCGAGCATGCAGGTCGAGCTGGACGTCGACGGCGCCCGCAAGATCCTCAAGCTGATCGACGCGCTGGAGGACAGCGACGACGTGCAGAACGTCTTCGCGAACTTCGACATCTCCGACGAGGTCGGTGCGCAGCTCGACGCCGAGTGAGTCACCCGGTGACCGGTCCGGCGTGACCGTTCTCACTTCCCGGCCCGGTGGTCCCTGGACCACCGGGCCGGTGTCGTCGGTCGGGTTGTCCGACCGGGACGGTAGCCTTCGCAGGTCGAGGACGAGAGGCGGGGCGTGACGTGCGGGTACTGGGCGTGGACCCGGGGCTGACCAGGTGCGGTGTCGGCGTGGTCGAGGGCACGCCGGGGCGGCCGCTGCGGATGGTCGGGGTCGGCGTGGTGCGCACGCCCGCGGACGCCGAGATCGGGCCGCGGCTGCTGCTGGTCGAGCAGGGCATCGAGGCGTGGCTCGACGAGCACCGGCCCGACCTGGTCGCCGTCGAGCGGGTCTTCGCCCAGCACAACGTGCGGACGGTGATGGGCACCGCCCAGGCCAGCGCGGTCGCGATGCTGTGCGCCACCCGGCGCGGCATCCCGGTCACCCTGCACACCCCGAGCGAGGTCAAGGCCGCCGTCACCGGCTCGGGCCGGGCCGACAAGGCGCAGGTCACCGCCATGGTGCAGCGCCTGCTGCGGCTGGACGCCCCGCCGAAGCCGGCCGACGCCGCCGACGCGCTGGCGCTGGCCATCTGCCACATCTGGCGCGGCCGGACGACGAACCGGCTGGAGGCCGCGATCCAGGCGGCCCGCGCCACCCCCCAGAGAGGAAGCATCCGGTGATCGCCTTCGTACAAGGACCCGTGGCGGCCATCTCCACCGGGCTCGCGGTCGTCGAGGTCGGCGGGGTCGGCATGGCCGTGCAGTGCACGCCGAACACGCTGGCCGGGCTGCGGCTGGGCGAGCCGGTCCGGCTCGCGACCTCGCTGGTCGTCCGGGAGGACTCGCTGACGCTGTTCGGCTTCGCCGACGACGACGAGCGGGCCGTGTTCGAGATCCTGCAGGCCGCGCCGGGCGTCGGGCCCAAGCTGGCGCAGGCGATCCTCGGCGTGCACAGCCCGGACGCGCTCCGGCTGGCGGTCGCGAGCGGGGACGAGAAGGCGCTGGTGGCGGTGCCCGGCATCGGCAAGGCCAAGGCGGCCAAGCTGCTGCTGGAGTACAAGGACAAGCTGGGCGCCCCGCACGGCAGCGTCCCGGCGCAGAAGCCGCTCGCCGCCGGGCCCGCGCCGTGGAGCGAGCAGCTGCACTCCGCGCTGGTCGGCCTCGGGTACGCGCCGCGGGAGGCGGACGAGGCGGTCGCCGCGGTCGCCCCGGAGGCGGAGGCGCAGGCTGTCACCGACGTCGGTGCCCTGCTGAAGGCCGCGCTGCGCACCCTGAACCGGGCCCGCTGAAACCCACCTGACGATCTGTCCGTTTGTCGACATTGGAGCCCCCGCTGATGACCCCGTACGACTCCGACCCGGCGGCCGACCGGCTGGTCACGGCCGCCGCCGACGGCGAGGACCAGGCGGTCGAGGCGGCGCTGCGGCCCAAGCTGCTGGAGGAGTTCATCGGCCAGGAGCGGGTGCGCGAGCAGCTGTCGCTGGTGCTCCAGGCCGCCCGCAAGCGCGGCGCCGCGCCGGACCACGTCCTGCTGAGCGGCCCGCCCGGGCTCGGCAAGACGACCCTGTCGATGATCATCGCGGCCGAGCTGGGCGCGCCGATCCGGATCACCTCCGGGCCGGCCATCCAGCACGCGGGCGACCTCGCGGCGATCCTCTCCTCGCTCACCGAGGGGGAGGTGCTCTTCCTCGACGAGATCCACCGGATGTCCCGCCCGGCCGAGGAGATGCTCTACATGGCGATGGAGGACTTCCGGGTCGACGTGATCGTCGGCAAGGGCCCGGGGGCCACCGCCATCCCGCTGGAGCTGCCGCCCTTCACCCTGGTCGGCGCCACCACCCGGGCCGGCCTGCTGCCGCCGCCGCTGCGGGACCGCTTCGGCTTCACCGGGCACATGGAGTTCTACGCGCCCGCCGAGCTCAAGCGGGTGGTGCACCGCTCGGCCGCGCTGCTGGACGTGGAGATCGACCCGGCCGGCGCGGCCGAGATCGCCGGGCGCTCGCGCGGCACCCCGCGCATCGCCAACCGGCTGCTGCGCCGGGTGCGCGACTACGCCCAGGTCCGGCACGACGGCGTGGTCAACGCCGGGATCGCGGCCCAGGCGCTGGACGTCTACGAGGTCGACGCCCGCGGCCTGGACCGGCTGGACCGCGCGGTGCTGGACGCGCTGCTGCGGCTGTTCGGCGGCGGACCGGTCGGTTTGTCGACACTGGCGGTCGCGGTCGGTGAGGAGGCCGAGACGGTCGAGGAGGTCGCCGAGCCGTTCCTGGTGCGCGAGGGCCTGCTCGCCCGCACCCCGCGCGGCCGGATCGCCACCGCCGCCGCCTGGCAGCACCTCGGGATGACCCCTCCGGTCCAGACCACTCGGGGTGCCGTCCCGGCCCAGACCGAACTCTTCCCGCCGGACGAGGGCTGAACGGGTGATGAGCGGTCCCCGGTTCCCGCAGGGCCCCGGTACCGGGCCGGGCGGAGATGCCGGGGGAGAAGTCCGGGGAAACTGTGCAGGCGGAGGGTCGCCACTTTCGGCGACAGGATGCGATGCTTGGCGTTGTCCGATCAGTTCGGGGTCGCCTAGACTCCGCCGGACCGCCCCTCTCACCTGACGGGCCGACCAATACCACACAGGCCGCCGACCGGCGACCCGTAAAGGACCCTGGCTGCAGTGAACTTCATCATCCTTCTCCTCCCGATCATCGCGATCGTGCTCATGTTCCGGTCGCAGAAGAAGCGCCAGCAGCAGATGCAGAGCATGCAGACCTCGCTGGAGCCCGGAGCGGGAGTGCGCACCATCGGCGGTCTGTACGCCCAGGTGAAGGCGGTCCACGACGAGACCGTCGAGCTGGAGATCGCGCCCGGCGTGTTCGCCCACTTCACCAAGAGCGCGGTCGCGGCCGTCCTGGACCCCCAGGAGTACGACGCGATCATCAACGGCCGCCCCGCCGAGGACGAGCTGTCCGAGCCGGAGGACGCGGACGCCGACGCCGCGCCGGTCGAGGACAAGCCGCTGACGCTCACCAAGGACAGCGCCGAGAAGGGCGATGTCGAGGGCGGGGCTCCCGCGAGCAAGTAGTACGGACGGGCAACCCGCCCGGCCGCGCGGCGCAGTGCCGCGAGCCCACAGGACCTCAGGGCCGCAGATCCGCCATGCCCCCGTTCCGCCACGAGCCGGACGGGGGTCCGGTCGGCGAAGTGGCATGGACAGGGAGAAACGAGCAAGGTGGCAACACCCAAGTCGCGCCCGCGCGACGGCTACCCAGGGCGGGCGCTGGCCCTCATCCTGGTCGTCACCGTCGGACTGGTCGCCCTCATGTTCGGGACGGGCAACACCAAGCCCCGCCTCGGGATCGACCTCGCCGGCGGTACCAGCATCACGCTGACCGCGAGGTCGACCGACCCCAAGGCGATCAACAAGTCCAACATGGACATCGCCACCGGGATCATCGAGCGCCGGGTCAACGGGATGGGTGTCTCCGAGGCGGAGGTCCAGACCCAGGGCTCGGACACGATCATCGTGAACATCCCCAAGGGCGGGGACAAGGAGAACGCGGCCGACAAGGTCGGCACCACCGCGAAGCTCTTCTTCCGCCCGGTCCTGGCCGTGGCGCCCAGCGGTCTCCAGATCCCGGCGCCCACCGCCACCCCGTCCGCCGGCGCCTCCGGCACCCCGGCCGCGGCCCCCTCGGCCACCGGTTCGGCCGCTCCCAGCGCCGCTGCCTCCGGCACGCCGTCCGCGGCCGCCGCCGGCACCCCCAGCGCGAGCGCGAGCGCCACCAAGCAGGGTCGCGCGGTCGGTGAGGCCCTCGCGGCCGACGCGAGCCCCTCCACCGCCGCCACCGGCGTGACCGCCGCCGCCAGTGGTGCCGCGAGCGCCCCGGCCTCCGGCGCGCCCTCCGCGGCCGCCTCCGGCGCCCCGAGCGCCCCCGCCACGGCCCCCAACCCGGCCGACCTCGCCGCCGGGCTGACCACGGGCACCGTGCCGCCGGAGCTCCAGGCCGCGTTCGCCACCCTCGACTGCACCAAGCCCGACCAGCGCCAGCAGCTGGGCGTGGCGCAGCCCGAGGACAAGGCCGTCGTCGCCTGCTCCCAGAAGCCCGAGAAGGGCGGCGCCTACTCCAAGCTCGTCCTCGGCCCGGTGGCCGTGAAGGGCTCGGATGTCTCCAAGGCCCAGCCCAGCCTGGACACCCAGCAGGGCAACGGCTGGCAGGTGCAGCTCCAGTTCAACGGCAAGGGCACCGACGACTTCGCCGCCATCACCGGCAAGCTGGCCGCGCTGCCGGACCCGAGCAACCAGTTCGCCATCGTGCTGGACAACGAGGTCGTCTCCCACCCGTTCGTGCGCGGTGCCATCCCCGGCGGCACCGCCGTCATCTCCGGCACCTTCAGCCAGGCCGAGGCGCAGGACCTGTCCAACGTCCTCAGCTACGGCGCCCTGCCGCTGGAGTTCAACCAGGGTGACGTCACCACCGTCTCCCCGCAGCTCGGCTCCGACCAGCTCAAGGCCGGTCTGATCGCCGGCGCGATCGGCATGCTGCTGGTGGTCGCCTACTCGGTGGTCTACTACCGCGGCCTCGGCCTGGTCTCGATCGCCGGTCTGATCGTCTCGGCGATCCTGACCTACTCGATCATGAGCCTGCTCGGCGGCGGGATCGGCTTCGCGCTGAACCTGCCGGCGGTCTGCGGTGCGATCGTCGCGATCGGCATCACCGCCGACTCGTTCATCGTGTACTTCGAGCGCATCCGCGACGAGGTCCGCGAGGGCGCCCCGCTGCGCCCGGCGGTCCAGCGGGCCTGGCCGCGCGCCCGGCGCACCATCCTGGTGTCGGACTTCGTGTCGTTCCTCTGCGCCGCGGTGCTCTACATCGTCTCCGTCGGCAAGGTGCAGGGCTTCGCCTTCACCCTGGGTCTGACCACCGCGCTCGACGTCGTCGTGATCTTCCTCTTCACCAAGCCGATGATCACCCTGCTGGCCCGCCGGAAGTTCTTCTCCGACGGCCACCCGTGGTCCGGCCTGGACCCGAAGCGGCTGGGCGCCCGCCCGCCGCTGCGCAGCAGCCGTCGCCGTAGCCCCTCCTCTGCCGCCGTGAAGGAGGCCTGACACCGTGTCACGCTTCTCCAATCTGGGACACCGGCTCTACCAGGGCGAGATCAGCTTCGATTTCGTCGGCCGCCGCAAGGTCTGGTACTCGATCTCCGGCGTGATCGTGCTGGTCGCGGCGATCGGCCTGGCCATGGGCCTGCACCTGGGCATCGAGTTCAAGGGCGGCTCGGTCTACACCGTGACCAAGCCGGGCCTGAGCGTCTCGCAGGCGCAGACCACGGCCGACGAGGTCGTGTCCTCGCACCCGCTGGTGCAGTCCACGGACAACAACAAGATCCGCATCCAGGTCAGCACCGACGAGGCGAAGAGCTCGGACGAGATCCGCTCGCAGCTCGCCCAGAAGTTCTCCGTGCCGCTGGACACCGTCGAGGCCCAGGTGATCGGCCCCAGCTGGGGCAAGCAGATCTCCCAGAAGGCGCTCACCGGTCTGATCGTCTTCATGATCCTGGTGACGATCTACCTGGCGATCGCGTTCGAGTGGCGGATGGCGGTGGCCGCCCTGGTCGCCCTCATCCACGACCTCCTGATCACCATCGGCGTGTACGCCCTGGTGGGCTTCGAGGTCACCCCCGGTACGGTGATCGGCTTCCTGACGATCCTCGGGTACTCGCTCTACGACACGGTCGTCGTCTTCGACACCGTGAAGGAGAACACCAAGGGGCTCACCAAGCAGAACAAGCTCACCTACAGCGAGGCGGCCAACGCGGGCCTCAACCAGACCCTGGTGCGTTCGCTCAACACCACCGTGGTCGCCCTGCTGCCGGTCGCCGCGCTGCTGTTCATCGGTGGCGGCATCCTGGGTGCCGGCACGCTGAACGACATCTCGCTCGCGCTGTTCATCGGCCTCGCGGCCGGTGCGTACTCCTCGATCTGCGTCGCCACCCCGCTGCTGGCGCAGCTCAAGGAGGAGCAGCCGCAGATGAAGGCGCTGCGCAAGCGGGTCCTGCAGCACCGCGCCAGCCAGGCGGCCAAGGCCGAGGCGGCCGGGGGCGTCGAGGACGCGCAGGGCGAGGAGCCCGCGGACGAGCCGGCCGGTATGGTCGGTCAGCGCGGCCGGTCGGCCGGCACCTCGCGTGCCAAGGGCCGTCCGTCCACCAAGCGCTGAGCCCCGACCCGAAGGACAGGACACCGTGACCACCGCCGACACCGCACTGGCCGAGCTGCTGAACAGCCGGATCCGGGACGTCCCGGACTACCCGAAGCCGGGTGTGCTGTTCAAGGACATCGCGCCGCTGCTCGCCGACGCCGAGGCCTTCGGCGCCCTCACCCGCGCGCTCGCGGAGCGGGCGCAGGAGCTCGGGGCGACGAAGGTGGTCGGCCTGGAGGCGCGCGGCTTCGTGCTGGCGGCTCCGGCGGCCTTCGCGGCCGGGCTGGGCTTCGTGCCGATCCGCAAGGCCGGCAAGCTGCCCGGCGAGGTGTTCCGGCGCTCGTACGAGCTGGAGTACGGCTCGGCGACGCTGGAGGTGCAGTGCGACGCCTTCGCGCCCGGTGAGCGGGTGCTGGTGGTGGACGACGTGCTGGCCACCGGTGGGACCATCGGCGCCTCGCTGGACCTGGTGAAGGAGGCGGGCGCCGAGCCGGCGGGCGTCGTCGTGCTGATGGAGCTGGGTTTCCTGGACGGCCGTGAGCGGCTGGCCGGGCACCTCGGCGGGGCTCCGCTGGAGACCCTGGTCACGGTCTGAGGGGCCTGCGGGACCTGAGTGACAGGCGGCGGTCGGATCATCCGACCGCCGCCTTCGCGTGTCCCCACCCGGGCGGCTGAACACCCGAGCGCCCGGCTCGGTACCATGAAGATTCATCCCCTCCCGGTTGTGCGCTGGTGGCGCGGCCCGCGAGGGGCCGGCCCGGTGCCCCGAGGAGTGTCCTTGCCCGACGAGGTTGTGCCCACGGCCGCAGCGGCCGCCCCCGAAGACCGTCCCACGCCCTCGGGGGCCACCCCGGCACGCCCGGCGCCGACCTCCTCGCGTTCGTTCCCGCCCACCGGACGGGGCTCCACCACCGGCGGCATGCGCGCCCGCCTGGCCCGCCTCGGCGGCCAGCGCTCCAGCGTGCTCAACCCCGTCCTGGAGCCGCTGTTCCGCTCGATCCGGGCGAACGACCCGAAGGCCGACCCGGTGCTGCTGCGCGACATCGAGCGCGCCTACGCGGTGGCCGAGAAGTGGCACCGCGGCCAGAAGCGCAAGAGCGGCGACCCGTACATCACCCACCCGCTGGCCGTCGCGACCATCCTGGCCGAGCTCGGTATGGACGCCCCGACCCTGATGGCCGGGCTGCTGCACGACACCGTCGAGGACACCGACTACGGCCTGGAGACCCTGCGCAAGGACTTCGGCGACTCGGTGGCCCTGCTGGTCGACGGCGTCACCAAGCTCGACCGGGTCAAGTTCGGCGAGGCCGCGCAGGCCGAGACCGTCCGCAAGATGGTCGTCGCGATGGCCAAGGACCCGCGTGTCCTGGTGATCAAGCTGGCCGACCGCCTGCACAACATGCGCACGATGCGCTACCTCAAGCGGGAGAAGCAGGAGAAGAAGGCCCGCGAGACGCTGGAGATCTACGCCCCGCTGGCGCACCGGCTGGGCATGAACACCATCAAGTGGGAGCTGGAGGACCTCGCCTTCGCGATCCTCTACCCCAAGATGTACGACGAGATCGTCCGGCTGGTCGCCGAGCGCGCCCCCAAGCGGGACGAGTACCTGGCGACCGTCATCGACCAGGTCCAGGGCGACCTGCGCGGCGCCCGGATCACCGCCTCCGTCACCGGACGGCCGAAGCACTACTACTCGGTCTACCAGAAGATGATCGTCCGGGGCCGGGACTTCGCCGAGATCTACGACCTGGTGGGCATCAGGGTCCTGGTCGACACCGTCCGCGACTGCTACGCGGCGCTGGGCACCATCCACGCGCGGTGGAACCCGGTGCCGGGGCGGTTCAAGGACTACATCGCGATGCCCAAGTTCAACATGTACCAGTCGCTGCACACGACGGTGATCGGGCCCGGCGGCAAGCCCGTCGAGCTCCAGATCCGCACCTTCGACATGCACCGGCGGGCCGAGTACGGCATCGCCGCGCACTGGAAGTACAAGCAGCGCGCGGTGGCCGGCGCCTCCAAGGTCCGCACCGACACGCCGACCCAGGTCCGCAAGGACGACAAGGCCGGCGCCGTCAACGAGATGGCCTGGCTGCGGCAGCTGCTGGACTGGCAGAAGGAGACCGCCGACCCGGGCGAGTTCCTGGAGTCGCTGCGCTTCGACCTGGCCAGCAACGAGGTCTTCGTCTTCACCCCCAAGGGCGACGTGATAGCCCTGCCGGCCGGTGCGACCCCGGTCGACTTCGCCTTCGCGGTGCACACCGAGGTCGGTTACCGGACCATCGGCGCCCGGGTGAACGGCCGGCTGGTGCCGCTGGAGTCGACCCTGGAGAACGGCGACGCCGTCGAGGTGTTCACCTCGAAGGCGGAGAACGCCGGCCCCTCGCGGGACTGGCTGGGCTTCGTCAAGTCGCCGCGCGCCCGCAACAAGATCCGCGCCTGGTTCTCCAAGGAGCGCCGCGAGGAGGCGATCGAGCACGGCAAGGAGGCGATCGTCCGGGCGATGCGCAAGCAGGGCCTGCCGATCCAGCGGATCCTGACCGGCGACTCGCTGGTCACGCTGGCCCACGAGATGCGCTACCCCGACATCTCCTCGCTCTACGCCGCGATCGGCGAGGGGCACGTCGCCGCGCAGAACATCGTCCAGAAGCTGGTCCAGGCGCTCGGCGGCGAGGAGGGTGCCACCGAGGACCTGGCCGAGACCGCGACCCCGACGCACGACCGGCGGGCCGTGCGCCGCCGGGCCAAGGGCGACCCGGGCGTGATCGTCAAGGGCGTCGAGGACGTCTGGGTCAAGCTGTCCCGCTGCTGCACCCCGGTGCCGGGCGACCCGATCGTCGGCTTCGTGACCCGCGGCAACGGCGTCTCGGTGCACCGCGCCGACTGCGTCAACGTCGAGGCGCTGAGCCAGCAGCCCGAGCGGATGATCGACGTCGAGTGGGCCGCCACCCAGTCCTCGGTCTTCCTGGTCGCGATCCAGGTCGAGGCGCTGGACCGCTCGCGCCTGCTCTCGGACGTCACCCGGGTGCTCTCGGACCAGCACGTCAACATCCTGTCGGCGGCGGTGCAGACCTCGCGCGACCGGGTCGCGATGAGCCGCTTCACCTTCGAGATGGGCGACCCGAAGCACCTCGGCCACGTGCTCAAGGCCGTCCGCGGCGTCGAGGGCGTCTACGACGTCTACCGCGTCACCTCGGCCCGCAAGTGACGTAGGCGACGCCCGCGCCGCAGGCAGCGCGGGCGTCGCGGGGCATGAGGAAGGCCCCCGGGGCTCTTGGAATCCAAGAGCCCCGGGGGCCTTCGCCGTTCAGCGGGCCGAGGGGATCAGCCGCTGAACTCGTCCTGGCTCTTGTGGGCCTGCTCCAGAAGTTCCTGGACGCCGGCCAGCTCCTTCTCCAGCTTGGTGACCTTGGAGGCGTTGCCGGCGGCGCGGGCCTTGTCCAGGTCGGCCTGGATCTTGTCGGCCTTGGCCTGGAAGAGGCCGACCATGCCGGCCGCGCGGGCCTTGGCCTCCGGGTTGGAGCGCTTCCACTCGCTGTCCTCGGCCTCGCGGATCGCCCGCTCGACCGCGTTCAGCCGGCCGTCCAGCTTCGGACGGGCGTCGCGCGGCACGTGCCCGATCGCCTCCCAGCGCTCGTTGACCTCGCGCAGCGCGGCCTTGGCGGCCTTGAGGTCGGTGATCGGCAGGATCGCCTCGGCCTCGACCGCCAGCGCCTCCTTGAGCTTCTGGTTCTCCACCTGCTCGGCGTCCCGCTCGCTGAACACCGCGGAACGGGCCTGGAAGAAGACGTCCTGCGCGCCGCGGAACCGCGCCCACAGCTCGTCCTCGACGTCCCGCTGGGCGCGCCCGGCGGCCTTCCAGCGCGCCATCAGGTCGCGGTAGCGGGCCGCGGTGTCGCCCCACTCGGTGGACGAGGACAGCGCCTCGGCCTCGGTGACCAGCGACTCCTTGGTCTGCCGGGCCTGCTCGCGCTCGTTGTCCAGCGCCGCGAAGTGCGACTTGCGGTGCTTGGAGAAGACCGAGCGGGCGTGCGAGAAGCGGTGCCACAGCTCGTCGTCGCTCTTGCGGTCCAGGCGGGGCAGGCCCTTCCAGGTGTCCACCAGGGCGCGCAGCCGGTCGCCGGCCTCCCGCCACTGGGTGGACTCGGCGAGCTGCTCGGCCTCCGCGACCAGCGCCTCCTTGGCGGTGCGGGTCTCGTCCTGGGCCTTGGCCCGGGCGGCCTTGCGCTCCTCGCGCCGGGTCTCGATCTCACCGGCCAGCGTGTCCAGCCGCTTGGCCAGGGCCTCCAGGTCGCCCACCGCGTGCCCCTCGGTCACCTGCGCGCGCAGGTGCTCCAGCGCGGTCTGGGCGTCCTTGGCGGCCAGGTCGGTGGTGCGCACCCGCTTCTCCAGCAGGCCGATCTCCACCTCGATGCCCTGGTACTTGCGCTCGAAGTAGGCCAGGGCCTCCTCGGGCGAGCCGGCCTGCCAGGAACCCACGACGCGTTCGCCGTCGGCCGTCCTGACGTAGACCGTGCCCTGCTCGTCGACACGGCCCCACGGGTCGCTGCTCATAGCGCGTCCTCCACATGACGTCGCGCCCGCGCCGGGGCGGCGCGCGTCCGTCGTCCACAGTTGATGTGCGGCGGACCGAAGAAGTCCGCCGTCCCCGTCCGCCGTGTCCTGCTCGCCGAGGGTGACGGCTAAGGCGGGTCCGGGCACCCTACACAACGCCAACATAGGCGACCAGGCCCGGTGCTGTCCGCATCCGGGCCGGGCGATTTCGGGCCGGGGCCGCGCCGGAGCGCGCTCGGGAGCGCGCCGGGGCGGGCCCCGGGGTTCGTCAACCCTTGGCCGTGGTCACCGAGTTGAGGGTGACGTCGGCCATCGGGTGGCCGTCCGGGCGACCCTCCAGGGTGCCCGCGGCTGCGATCTTCTGCAGCACGTCCAGGCCCCCGGTGATCTTGCCGAAGGGGGTGTACTTCGGGTCGAGCTGGGTGTCCTTGTAGACCAGGAAGAACTGGCTCCCGTTGGTCCCCGGGCCGGAGTTGGCCATCGCCACGGTGCCGGCCGGGTAGGTCGCGCCGGCCAGGTTCTCGTCGGCGAACTTGTAGCCGGGGCCGCCCATGCCACCCGGCACGGTCGCGCTGGCGGTCGGGTCGCCGCACTGGAGCACGAAGATGCCGCCCGTGGTGAGGCGGTGGCACTTGGTGTGGTCGAAGTACTGCTCGCCGGACAGGAAGGCGAAGGAGTTCGCCGCGTGCGGGGCCTTGGCCGCGTCCAGCGCGATCGTCACCTTGCCGCAGTTGGTGTCCAGCGTCGCCGTGTAGGTGCCCGAGGCGTCGAGCGTCATGGCCGGCTCGGCCTGCCACTGCTTGCCGTTCGGCTTGCCCGGCGCCGGGTCCGTGCAGCCCTCGACCGGCTTGCGGGTCGGCGCGGGCGGCGCGCTGGCGTCGGTCGCCGCGGGCTGCGTCGGCGCGGCCTGGGCGGTGCTCGACTTGTCCTTGTCGTCCGAGCCGAAGGCGCCCGTGGCGAAGAGGGTGCCGCCGCCGGCCAGGACCACCACGGCGAGCGAGGCGCCGAGGATCGTGTTGCGGCGCTTGCGGGCACTCGCCGCCGCGACGCGGCGCTCCATCTGGCGCTCGTACTTCTCGCGGGCGAGCTGCCGCCGCCGCTGTTCGCTGCTGACCACCGGCCGTGTCTCCTGAACGATGTGCGCTGGGCCTCCCGCCCGATCGCGGGCGAGGAGGGATGGTGAAGGATTCCGGAGCGGATCATCGCATCCATCGGCGGCCAAGTGTAGGGACCCGGCCCGTAAGAAGGCGGTGAACCTGTCAGGCGAACCGCGCCCGGCACCCCAATCTGGTTCGCAACCGGACCCGCACCGCCGGTAGGCTGCCCCTAAATCACTCTTGGCAGCATCCGTACTGGCAGCCGTCACAGCCTGTCGCCGCACACCGAAGGACGCGCGTGTTCATCGCCGGATTCCCCGCTGGAGCCTGGGGCACCAACTGCTACCTGGTCGCGCCGGGGCCCGGTGAGGAGTGCGTCATCGTCGATCCCGGCCACCAGGCCGCCGCCGGCGTCGAGGAACTGGTCCGCGAGCACCGGCTGAAGCCCGTCGCCGTGCTGCTCACCCACGGCCACATCGACCACGTCGCCTCGGTGGTCCCGGTCTGCGGCGCCCGCGGCGTCCCGGCCTGGATCCACCCCGAGGACCGGTACATGATGGCCGACCCGGAGAAGGCGCTCGGCCGCTCCCTGGGCACCCAGCTGATGGGCGAGCTCACCGTCGGCGAGCCCGACGACGTCCGCGAGCTCACCGACGGCAGCGTGCTGGAGCTGGCCGGCCTGCGGCTCACCGTGGACCACGCCCCGGGCCATACCGGGGGGTCGGTGACCTTCCGGACGCCCGGAGCCGAGGACCTCCCCCCGGTGCTCTTCTCGGGCGACCTGCTGTTTGCCGGCTCCATCGGGCGCACCGACCTCCCGGGCGGGGACAGCGAGGCGATCATGCGGTCGCTGGCCCGGGTGTGCCTGCCCCTCGACGATTCCACCGTGGTCCTCTCCGGCCACGGCGGTCAGACCACCATCGGCCGCGAGCGCGCCACCAACCCCTACCTCCGACAGGCAGCGGGGGCGGCCGGCGCCCCGGCTTTCCCGCGACGAGGAATGTGACGGAAGAGAAGTTGAGCACCTTCACCGCCCCCAAGGGCACCTACGACCTGCTGCCCCCCAGCTCCGCGACCTTCCTGGCGATCCGCGAGCGCATCGCCGCGCCCGCCCGCCGGGCCGGTTACGGCTACATCGAGACCCCGGTCTTCGAGGACGTGAAGCTGTTCTCCCGCGGCGTCGGCGAGTCCACCGACATCGTGACCAAGGAGATGTTCTCCCTCACCAAGCGCGGCAAGGAGGACCTCGCGCTGCGCCCCGAGGGCACCGCCTCGGTGCTGCGCGCCGCGCTCCAGGCCAACCTGCACAAGCTGGGCAACCTGCCGGTCAAGCTCTGGTACTCCGGCTCGTACTACCGCTACGAGCGCCCGCAGGCCGGCCGCTACCGCCAGTTCTCCCAGGTCGGCGCCGAGGCCATCGGCGCCGAGGACCCGGCCCTGGACGCCGAGCTGATCATCCTCGCCGACGACGCGTTCCGCTCGCTGGGCCTGTCGAACTACACGCTGCTGCTCAACAGCCTCGGCGACAAGCAGTGCCGCCCGGTCTACCGCGCCGCCCTGATCGACTTCCTCTCCGGCCTCGACCTGGACGAGGAGACCCGCCGCCGCGCCGAGATCAACCCGCTGCGCGTCCTCGACGACAAGCGCGAGTCCGTCCAGGAGCAGCTCGTCGGCGCGCCGATGCTGCGCGACTTCCTGTGCGAGGACTGCAAGGCGTACGACGAGAAGGTCCGCGAGCTGCTCACCGCCAACGGCGTCGCGTTCACCGACGACCCCAAGCTCGTGCGCGGCCTGGACTACTACACCCGCACCACCTTCGAGTTCGTGCACAACGGCCTCGGCGCCCAGTCCGCGATCGGCGGCGGCGGCCGCTACGACGGCCTGTCCGAGATGATCGGCGGCCCGGCGCTGCCGTCCGTCGGCTGGGCCCTCGGCGTGGACCGCACCTACCTCGCGCTGGAGGCCGAGGGCGTCGTCCTCGACCTGCCGGCCGCCACCTCCGTCTACGCCGTCGCGCTCGGCGAGGAGGCCAAGAACCTGCTGTTCGCCAAGGTGGTCGAGCTGCGCCGGGCCGGCGTCGCCACCGACCTCGCCTTCGGCGTCAAGAGCATCAAGAACGCCATGAAGTCCGCCGACCGGTCCGGCGCCCGCTTCGCCCTGATCGCCGGGGACCGGGACCTCGCCGAGGGCGTCGTCCAGCTCAAGGACATGAGCACCGGCGAGCAGTCCCCCGTCGCCCTCGACGCACTCGTCACCACCCTGAAGGAGAAGCAGCTGTGATCCGCACGCACGACGCGGGCACGCTCCGCCCGGAGCACGCAGGCACCACCGTCACCCTGGCCGGCTGGGTCGCCCGCCGCCGCGACCACGGCGGCGTGGCCTTCATCGACCTGCGCGACGCCTCCGGCACCGTGCAGATCGTGGTCCGCGACCTGGACTCGGTGCACGGCCTTCGCGCCGAGTACTGCGTCAAGGTCGTCGGCGACGTCCGGGTGCGCCCCGAGGGCAACGAGAACCCCGACATCCCGACCGGCGCCGTCGAGGTCGTCGTCAGCGACATCGAGGTCCTCTCCGAGGCCGCGCCGCTGCCGTTCCCGGTCGCCGAGTACGAGCCGGGCACGGTCAACGAGGAGGTCCGGCTGCGCTACCGCTACCTGGACCTGCGCCGCGAGGGCCCGGCCAAGGGCCTGCGGCTGCGCTCGAAGGTCAACAACATCATCCGCCGGGTGATGGAGGAGAACGACTTCCTCGACATCGAGACGCCGTACCTGACCCGCTCCACCCCCGAGGGCGCCCGCGACTTCCTCGTCCCGGTCCGCCTGCAGCCCGGCCACTGGTACGCCCTGCCGCAGTCGCCCCAGCTGTTCAAGCAGCTGCTGATGGTGGCCGGCATGGAGCGCTACTACCAGATCGCCCGCTGCTTCCGCGACGAGGACTTCCGCGCCGACCGGCAGCCGGAGTTCACCCAGCTGGACATCGAGGCCTCGTTCGTCGACCAGGAGGACATCCTGGCCCTCGGCGAGAAGATCGTCGGCTCGATCTGGCGCGAGGTGCACGGCTACGAGGTCCCGAACCCGCTGCCGCGGATGACCTACGCGGACGCCATGTCCCGCTACGGCTCCGACAAGCCGGACGTCCGCTTCGGCCAGGAACTCACCGACCTCACCGCGTACTTCAAGGGCACCGAGTTCCGCGTCTTCCAGGCCCCGTACGTCGGCGCCGTGGTCATGCCGGGCGGCGCCTCGCAGCCCCGCAAGGCCCTCGACGCCTGGCAGGACTGGGCCAAGGCGCGCGGCGCCCGCGGCCTGGCCTACGTCGTCATCGACGCCGAGACCGGCGAGCTGCGCGGCCCGGTCGCCAAGAACCTCTCCGAGGAGCACCTGGCCGGCCTGGCCGCCGCCGCCGGCGCCAAGAACGGCGACGCGATCTTCTTCGCGGCCGGCAAGGAGCGCGCCTCGCAGGAGCTGCTCGGTGCCGCCCGTCTGGAGATCGGCCGCCGCTGCGAGCTGATCGACGAGTCGCAGTGGGCCTTCCTCTGGGTCGTCGACTTCCCGATGTTCGAGCCGATCGAGGACGACAAGGGCGAGTTCCAGGGCTGGCACGCGGTGCACCACCCGTTCACCGCCCCGACCGCGGAGTCGCTGGCCACCTTCGACACCGACCCGGGCTCGGCGCTGTCCAACGCCTACGACCTCGTGCTCAACGGCTCGGAGCTGGGCGGCGGTTCGATCCGTATCCACCAGCGGGACGTCCAGAAGCGCGCGTTCGACGCGATCGGCCTGTCCGAGGAGGAGGCGGCCTCGCAGTTCGGCTTCCTGCTGGACGCCTTCAACTACGGCCCGCCGCCGCACGGTGGCGTCGCCTTCGGCCTGGACCGGATCGTCACCCTCCTCGGCGGGTACGACACCATCCGGGACGTCATCGCCTTCCCGAAGACGTCCACCGGCGGCGACCCGCTGACCGGCGCCCCGACCCCGATCACCCCGGCGCAGCGCCGCGAGGCCGGCGTGGACGCCCAGCCCAAGGTCCGCGAGGACGCCAAGTCCGAGGCGCAGCCCAAGGGCTGACGCACCATCGGCTAACCTGCAACGGCCCCGGACGGTCCACCCACCGTCCGGGGCCGGTCCACAAGGACGTGTGACACAGGGAGGGTTGACCACCCATGAAGGTCAGAACCAGAGTCGAATGTCCGGACGACGCGCCGGCCACCCGGCGGGTCCACATGGCGGCGTTCCCGGGCCCGGACGAGGCGGACCTCGTGGACGCGCTGCGGCGCGACCCGGCCTGGCTGCCCGGGCTCTCGGTGGTGGCAGTTGACGACGGCGGGCTGGTGATCGGGCACGCCCTGCTGACCCGGTTGCGGGTCGGCGCGGACGGCGAGGGCCTCGCGCTCGCGCCGGTCGCGGTCGCGCCGGAGTGGCAGCGCAAGGGCGTCGGTGAACTCGTCGTGCGCGCGGCGCTGTCGGCGGCCGAGGAGGCGGGGGAGAAGCTCGTGGTCGTCCTCGGCGACCCGGCCTACTACCGCCGGTTCGGTTTCGCGCCGGCCCGGCTGCACGAGGTGACCGGCCCGTTCGAGGTGCCGGAGGCGTACTTCCAGACGCTCGCGCTGCCCGGGTACGACGGCGCGCCGCGCGGGCTGTGCCGCTACCCCGAGCCGTTCGAGGCCGCGGCTTAGGGCGTGCCCTGGTCCCGGCCCGCGGAGCCGAACGTGGCCCGGCAGCTGTGCACGAACGCGGCCATCGCCGGGGTGAGTTGGCGGTCCCTGGGCCAGTAGAGCCCGACCTGGCTCGGACTCAGGTCCGCCACCGGCCGGTACGCGACGTCCTCGCGCGGTGCCAGCCGGCTCATGGTCTCCGGTGCGATCCCGATGCCCTGGCCGCACACCACCGCGGCCAGCCACTCGTCGGTGTTGTGCGCCACCGCGCCGATCCGCACCGGACGCCCGCGCCGCTCCTCGCCGGCGAGCCAGTACTCGCGCCAGTGCCCGGCCTCGTGCGGGATCGCGACGAACGGCTCGTCCAGGAGGTCCGCCAGCCGTACCTCCGCCAGCGATGCCAGCCGGTGCCCGGCGGGCATCGCCACCACCCGCGGCTCCTCGCCCAGCACGGCGACGTTGTACTGCGAGGCCAGGTAGGGCGGCGCGTGCCAGAGGGTGAGGTCGATCTCGCCGGTGGCCAGGCCCGAGGTCGGGTCGAACCAGTTGTTCTGCCGCAGCTCCACCTGCCAGCCGGGCATCCGCCGGGAGAAGTCGGCGACCGTGCTGCGGGTCATCAGGTTGATGATGCCGCCCTCGAACCCCACCCGCAGCGTCGCCACCTGCTCGGCGGCCGCCGCCCTGGTGGCGCGCAGCGCCTCGTCCCAGCCGGCCAGCATCGCGCCGGCGTGCTGGGCGAGCGCGCGGCCGGCCGGGGTGGGGGTCATGCCCCGGCGCGAGCGCTCGAAGAGTTCGACCCCGAGCAGCGTCTCCAGCTGGCGGATCTGCTTGGTCAGCGTCGGCTGGGAGACGAACAGCCGGGCCGCGGCGGCCGTGAGCTGTCCCTCCTCGCAGACCGCGGCGAAGCTGCGCAGCAGGCGGGTGTCGATATCCATGCCCCAAGGTTATGGAACCGGAAATTGGACCGGTCCGGCAGGTCTGGGCGAAGGTTGATCGTTCGGTCTCGCGACCGGTGATCGGGGGAGTGCGGCAGCGGCGGTTCAGGGGGCCGCCGCTGCCGCCCACGTCCGCCCACGACCTGCGGATCCGGCCTTCGGCGCCTACCGTGAGGGATCATCAGCGGTTGGACGGAGGATCCCGGGTGGCCAAGGTGCAGCGACTGGCGAAGCGGCCGTACGAGCGGGAACTGCTGCGGCTCCAGCAGGAGCTGGTGAAGCTCCAGGAGTGGGTGCGGGTCGAGGGCGCCCGGCTGGTCGTCGTCTTCGAGGGCCGCGACGCGGCGGGCAAGGGCGGCGCGATCAAGCGGGTGACGGAGTATCTGAACCCCCGCATCGCCCGGGTCGCGGCGCTGCCGACCCCGACCGAGCGGCAGAAGAGCCAGTGGTACTTCCAGCGGTACGTCGAGCAGCTGCCCGCGGCCGGGGAGATCGTGCTGTTCGACCGCAGCTGGTACAACCGGGCCGGGGTCGAGCGGGTGATGGGCTTCTGCACCGACGAGGAGTACTGGCAGTTCCTGCACCAGTGCCCGACCTTCGAGCGGATGCTGATCGAGGCCGGCATCCTGCTGCGCAAGTACTGGTTCTCGGTGAGCGACACCGAGCAGGAGCGGCGCTTCCGGGACCGCCTGGAGGACCCGATGAAGCGCTGGAAGCTCTCCCCGATGGACGTCGAGTCGATCACCCACTGGGAGGACTACTCGCGGGCCAAGGACGAGATGTTCGTCTACACCGACACCCCGGACTCGCCGTGGCACGTGGTGGAGAGCGACGACAAGCGCCGGGCCCGGGTCAACATGATCGCCCACCTGCTGTCCACCGTGTCGTACCACGAGGTGGCCGCGCCGAGGATCGCCCTGCCGCCGCGCCCGGCCCCGCGCGGCTACCAGCGGCCCCCGCGCGATCTCCAGAAGTACGTTCCGGACCACGCTGCCAGACTGGAGTAGACGGGGCTTCTCCGGGCGCCGCACTCCTGCGATCGGGCCCCCGTGGCGCCCTGCGACGTCGGGAGGCGTGCTCATGTTCGTCCGTACCGTTTATGCCACCGGGCACCCCGATCGGATCGACCGGACCCTCGACGGGCTCCGCACCGAGGCCGTCGGGCTGCTCGCCCCGCAGCCGGGCTACCTCGGCTACGGGCTGTACGCCGACCGGGCGCTGGGCAAGATCACCATGAGCTCGTGGTGGGACACCGCGCAGGCCGAGCGGGACAGCGACCGGGAGCTCGGCGAGCGCCGGGCCGAGCTGCTCGCGCCGCTGGCCGGCACCGTGGCCACCGACGTGTGGGAGGCCGTCGCGGCGGCCCCGCCCGGTGACGCCGGGCCGGGTGCCGGGTTCCGGCTGGTGCGGGCCGAGGTCGACCCGGCCAAGGTGGACCGGCTGGCGGAGGTCTTCCGGGAGCGGGCGCTGCCCCTGCTGGAGAAGACCGACGGCTTCGTCACCGGCGCGATGCTCGTCGACCGGGCGCGCGGCCGGGCCGTGGTGGGCACGATCTTCGCCGACCGGGCGAGCCTGGAGGCCTCCCGCGGGCCGCAGGCCGACGCCCGGGCGCAGGCCTCGGCCGCCGTCGGCGCCACCATCGTGTCGGTGGAGGAGTTCGAGGTCGTCCTGCTGGACCGCCGGAAGCGGTAGGCCTGTCCGCACCCTCGCATAGGCTTCCGGTGTGGACGAACCGGACCTCTTCACCGCCGCCGCCGAGGAACGCCAGGCCAAGGAGCCCGGCCGGGCCCCACTGGCCGTGCGGATGCGCCCGCGCACCCTGGACGAGGTCGCCGGGCAGCACCGGCTGCTCAAGGCCGGCTCGCCGCTGCGCCGGCTGGTGTCCGGCTCGCGCGGGCCGGCCGCGACCAGCTCGGTGATCCTCTGGGGCCCGCCCGGCACCGGCAAGACCACGCTCGCGCACGTCATCAGCCAGGCCGTCGAGGGGCGCTTCGTCGAGCTGTCCGCGATCACCGCCGGCGTCAAGGAGGTGCGCGCGGTCATCGACGGCGCCCGGCGGGCCGTCGGCATGTCCGGCCGCGAGACGGTGCTCTTCCTGGACGAGATCCACCGCTTCTCCAAGGCCCAGCAGGACTCGCTGCTGCCGGCCGTCGAGAACCGCTGGGTCACCCTGATCGCGGCGACCACCGAGAACCCGTACTTCTCGGTGATCTCGCCACTGCTGTCGCGCTCGCTGCTGCTCACCCTGGAGTCGCTCACCGACGACGACGTCCGCGCGTTGCTGCGCCGAGCGGTGGCCGACGAGCGCGGCCTGGAGGGTGCGCTGGAGCTGACCGAGGAGGCCGAGGACCACCTCGTGCGGCTCGCCGGCGGGGACGCCCGGCGGGCGCTCACGACGCTGGAGGCGGCGGCCGGGGCGGCGCTGGAGAAGGGCGAGCCGAGCATCACGCTGGCCACCACCGAGACGGCCGTCAACCAGGCGGCGGTGCGCTACGACAAGGACGGCGACCAGCACTACGACGTGGCGAGCGCGCTGATCAAGTCGATCCGCGGCAGCGACGTGGACGCCACGCTGCACTACCTGGCCCGGATGATCGAGGCGGGGGAGGACCCGCGCTTCATCGCCCGGCGGCTGATGATCTCGGCCAGCGAGGACGTCGGCCTGGCGGACCCGACGGCGCTGGCGACGGCCGTCGCGGCGGCCCAGGCGGTGGCGCTGATCGGCTTCCCGGAGGCGCGGATCATCCTGTCCCAGGCGGCGATCGCGCTGGCCCTGGCGCCCAAGTCGAACGCGGCCTACCTGGCGATCGACGCGGCGCTGGCGGACGTCCGGCAGGGCCTCGCGGGCGCGGTGCCGCCGCACCTGCGGGACGCGCACTACGGCGGCGCGGGCAAGCTCGGCCACGGCCAGGGCTACCAGTACCCGCACGACCTGCCGGAGGGCATCGCGGCCCAGCAGTACGCGCCGGACGCGGTGCACGGCAAGGACTACTACCAGCCGACCCGGCGCGGCGGCGAGGCCCGCTACGCGGACGTCGTGGAGTGGACGAGGGGCCGGCTCAGGGGCGAGTGAACGGTATGCACGCGCCCCGGTATACTCGATCGGAGTGCCACGTCCCGGGACGGCGGCGGGGGAGACCCCACCGACCGGCCGCACCAGCGGGACGCCGGCCGTAGGCCCCTTCCGAGGGGTCCGCACCAGGAGCGTCGCGCACCGTCTCGGTGTCGCGGGCGGCCCAGTCCACTGGATCGTCCGTGCGACAAGCACATCCGTGCCCGGCTCCGGAGAGCGGCTGATCCCACCGCGCAGGCGGCGGGGTTTTCTCCGGGTCGCGACTTGCGACCTCCGTCAACACCTGGTGAAGCCGTATTCGAAAGCAAGGAAGGTTTGGTTCATGGCGAACCAGAAGCGCCCCAAGGTCAAGATCGCGCGTGCGCTCGGCGTGCCGCTGACCCCGAAGTCCGTCAAGTACTTCGAGGCCCGCCCGTACCCGCCCGGCCAGCACGGCCGTGGTCGCAAGCAGAACTCGGACTACAAGGTCCGTCTGCTCGAGAAGCAGCGTCTGCGCGCCCAGTACGACCTGAGCGAGAAGCAGATGGCGCGCGCGTTCGACCGCGCGAAGAAGGCCGAGGGCAAGACCGGTGAGGCGCTCGTCGCCGACCTGGAGACCCGTCTGGACTCCCTGGTCCTGCGTTCGGGCATCGCCCGCACCATCTACCAGGCCCGCCAGATGGTCGTCCACGGCCACATCGAGGTCAACGGCGGCAAGGTCAACAAGCCGTCGTTCCAGATGAAGCCGGGCTTCGTGGTGACCGTCCGCGAGCGCTCCAAGGAGAAGGTCCCCTTCCAGGTCGCCCGTGAGGGTGGCTACGCGGGTGAGGGCCAGACCCCGAAGTACCTCGAGGTCAACCTGAAGGCCCTGGCCTTCCGCCTGGACCGTGCGCCGCAGCGCAAGGAGGTCCCGGTGATCTGTGACGAGCAGCTGGTCGTCGAGTACTACTCGCGCTGACCCGCGGCTGGTCCTGCACTTCGCGGAACCACAGCGAGCCCCCACCGCCCCTCGGGGTGGTGGGGGCTCGCCCCTTTTCGGCGCCCGTCCGGAACCGCTGCCCGGCTCAGGCGCTCTCGCCGGCCATCGCGGCGGCCAGCCGCAGGTGCGGGCGGGCCTTTGCGGCGCGGCCCTGGCGCTCCAGGGTGCGGCCGAGCATCAGCCGGGCGTAGTCCTCGGCCGGGTCGGCCTCCAGGATCCGGATCAACTCGGCCTCGGCGTTGCGGAGTTGGGCGGAGTGGTAGTAGCTGCGGGCGAGCAGCAGGCGGACCGAGAGGTTGGCCGGCTCCTCGGCGAGCACGCCTGCCAGGATGTGGGCGGCCTCGCTGTACGCCTTGGACTCGAAGTAGAGCTTCGCCCGGCGGTACTCGTCGGCGGCGGTGTGGACGGCCACGGTGGCTCCTTCCGGCTTGGTACTTGCCTCCTCAAGCAATCCGCAAGCTTCAGCTATTCCGCACCGGCGCGGGCGCCGGGGCCGGCGGGACGGCGTACGGGCCCGGCCCCGGCCCGGGCCCGCCCGGGGAGCCGCCGGTGCCGAGGGCCCGGGACACCGCCGCGTCGAGGCCGAGCCGGGCGCCCGCCGCGTAGCAGTCCTCGTACTCCTGCTCGGTGAGCCCGGCGCGGGCCCGTTCGGCGCACTGCCGGTGCGGGCCGAAGAAGAACCGCGAGCCGAGGAAGGGCGTGCCGACCGTGCGCCAGATCCGGTGCGCCGCGCCCTGGAGCAGCCGGGCCTCGTGCAGGTCGCCCGGGACGTCCGGTCCGGCGGGCTCGGTCTCCAGCAGGGCCAGCAGGTCGATGCCGAGGACGATGCCCAGCAGGTCGTGGAACAGGTGGTTGAGCCGCACGCTCTCCCGGGCGAGGACCCGGGCCGGGCGGACGTCGCCGTCCATCCAGTGCGAGAAGGCCATCGCGTACAGCACGTACGCGTACGCCCACTGCTCGCCGTGCTCCTCGCACACCTCGCGGGCCTGGCCGAACCACAGCTCGCCGCTCTCCCGGTCGCCCTGGAAGACGTAGGCGAGGCCCAGTTCGAGCATGGCCATCAGGACGTTGCTGTTGAGCTCGCCGATCGTCCGGTAGTGCCACAGCGCCTCCTCGAACAGCTCGGCGGCGCGGCCGGGTTCGTCGCCGATCAGGGCCGCGCAGCCCTGCCGGTGGACGGCGTAGGCGAGCGCGCGGTCGTCGCCGGTGGCCAGGGCCTGGCGGCGGCACTCCTCCAGGGCCGGACGGGCGGCGGGCAGGTCGCCCTGGAGCGTCGCCATGTAGCCGGTCACCCAGAGCGCCTTGGCGCGTGCCTCGGTCGGCTCGCCGGCCAGGGCGAGGGCGCGGTCCAGCCAGTGCCGGCCCTCGCCGAGGTGGCCGCTGCCGACCCAGTAGAACCAGAGCGTGCCGGCCATCAGCAGGGCGAGCTGCTCCTCGCCGGGCTCGGAGAGGCAGAACTCCAGCGCGGCCCGGAGGTTGGTGTGGGCGAGCCCGGTGCGTTCGGCGGTCTCCGCCTGCCGGGGGCCGAACCACTCGACCTCGCCCCAGGTCGCTACCCCCAGGTACCAGTCCCGGTGGCGGCGCAGCAGCCGCTGCTCGTCGCCGGCGGCGCGCAGCCAGGTGCCGCCGTACTCGCGCAGGGTGTCGAGCAGCCGGAAGCGGACGCCGTAGGCGGTGTCCTCGCGCAGGACGACGGACTTGGCGACGAGTTCGGAGAGCAGGTCGAGGACGTCCTCGGCGTCGATGCCCTCGGCGGCGCACACGTACTCGGCGGCCTCCAGGTCGAAGCCACCGGCGAAGACCGAGAGGCGGGCCCAGAGTAAACGTTCCTGCACCGTGCAGAGCTCGTGACTCCAGCCGATCGTCGTGCGCATCGTCTGGTGCCTGGGCAGGGCCGTTCTCGCACCGCCGGTCAGCAGCCGGAAGCGGTCGTCCAGCCGGGCCGTGATCTGCTCGACGGACAGCGCGCGCAGCCGCCCGGCCGCCAGCTCGACGGCGAGCGGGATGCCGTCCAGCCGGCGGCACAGCAGGCCCACCGCCTCGGCGTTCGCCTCCGTCACGGTGAAGGAGGGCAGCACGGCGCGCGCCCGCTCGGCGAACAGCTGCACCGCGTCCGGCAGCGTGCCGGGCCCCGGCCGCCCGTCCGCCACCGGGCCGACCGGCAGCGGAGCCACCGTGTACAGGTGCTCGCCGCCGGCCCGCAGCGGCGCCCGGCTGGTGGCCAGCACGCGCAGGCCGGGCACCGCCCGCAGGAGGGTGTCCGCCAGCTCCGCGCAGGCCTCCACCAGGTGCTCGCAGCCGTCCACCAGGAGCAGCGGCCGGCGGCCGGCCAGCTGCTCGGTCAGCACCTCCAGCGGCGGCCGGGCGGTGCCGTGCGGCAGCCGCAGCGCCTCCAGGACGGCGTGGCCGAGCAGGAGCGGGTCCTGCACGGGGGCGACGTCGACCAGCCAGGTGCCGTCCGGGAACGCGCCCGTCGCCCGCGCCGCCGCGCGCAGCGCCAGCCGGCTCTTGCCGACCCCGCCCGGCCCGGTGACCGTCACTAGCCGGGCGTTCGCCAGCAGCCCGGCCAGCTCGGTCAGCTCCCGCCGACGGCCGACGAAGCCGGTGACCTCGGCCGGCAGCCGACCGGGCTGCGCCGCGCGCCGGCGCGGGCCGGCCTCCCGAGGCTGTGCTGTCCAGTCGCCGGCCAAGCGCTGCTCCCCGTGCTCCGGGCCCGGACCGTACCGGCCCGGACGTGCGTCGGGCCGTACGGGCGACGACCCGCCTGGCAGAACGAGGTGACCGGCCGGTAGGTTACGCGGGCGGTTCGCACACCCGACCGGATCACGGGCCCGTCTTCGGACTCCCGTCGTCCGCCCGGAGGGCGGGCGCGGCGCGTCCCCCGGCGACGGCACGCGGGAGGGAGCCCGGATACGGGCCCCCGGGCCCGCTGCGCCACCGCCCACCCGGTCCGGAAACCGGGCGTGGGCGCGATAGGGTTCCGTTTTGGAGAACAGCAAGGCGAACAGCAAGGCGAGGGAGCGCGCAAAGGTGTCCGTGGGAGAGCTGGCCGGGTTGCTCGTCGCCGTGTTCTGGGCGGTCCTGGTCACCCTGCTCGCCGTGGTGCTGGTCCGCCTCTCGCGGGTGCTCAAGGAGGCCACCGTCCTGGTCTCCGCCGTCACCGAGCAGGCCGTGCCGCTGCTGACCGAGGCGGGCGCCGCCGTGCGCAGCGCCAACGAGCAGCTGGAGCGGGTCGACGAGATCACCGCGAACGTCCAGGACGCCGCCGCCAACGCCAACGCGCTCTCCTCCACCGTCGCGGCCACCCTGGGCGGGCCGCTGGTGAAGGTCGCGGCCTTCAGCTACGGCGTCCGCAAGGCGGTCGCCAGGCAGCAGGGCGGCAACCCGTCCGTGCCCGTCCAGCCGGGCGAGCGCGAGGAGCTGGCCCGGCTGATCCGGGCCGAGGTGCGCGCCGCGACCGCCCCGCGCGGCGGCCTGCTGTCCCGGGTCCGGCGCGCGGTGAGGGGCTGACGCCGTGGTGCGACGCATCTTCTGGATGGCGGTCGGCGCCGGCGCCACCGTCTGGGCCATGAACAAGGCCAACGAGGCCGTGCACCGGCTCACCCCGGACAGCCTCTCCGGCACCGCCGCGCGCGGCGCGCTGCACCTGGGCGACCTGGCCAAGCAGTTCGCCCAGGACGTGAAGGCCGGCATGGCCGAGCGCGAGGACCAGCTGCGCGACGACCTCGGACTCCACGGCACCGCCGTCGTCGAGCCCCGGCGCGAGCGCCGGGCCCTGCGGGGCGAACCGCAGTACCGAGCTATCTCGGCGGCGCCCGGCAGTCCGGCCGCCGCCCTGCCTCCGTCCAGCAGTGCCCGCAAGACCCCCAGAGCCATTGAAGAAACGCCCCGCCGCGCCCTGCCGCCGCGGGGTGGCACCCCGAACCGGAAGGACCACTAATGGAGTCGGCTGAGATCCGCCGCCGCTGGCTGCGCTTCTTCGAGGAGCGCGGCCACACCGTCGTTCCGTCGGCGTCCCTGGTCGCCGACGACCCCACCCTGCTGCTGGTCAACGCCGGCATGGTGCCGTTCAAGCCCTACTTCCTGGGCGAGGTCAAGCCGCAGTTCTCGCGCGCCACCAGCGTCCAGAAGTGCGTGCGCACCCTGGACATCGAGGAGGTCGGGAAGACCACCCGGCACGGCTCCTTCTTCCAGATGTGCGGCAACTTCTCCTTCGGCGACTACTTCAAGGAAGGAGCCATCAAGTTCGCGTGGGACCTGCTCACCACCCCCGTCGCGGACGGCGGCTACGGCCTGGAGAAGGAGAAGCTCTGGATCACCGTCTACAAGGACGACGACGAGGCCGAGCAGATCTGGCGTGACGTCATCGGCGTGCCCTCGGAGCGCATCCAGCGCCTGGGCATGAAGGACAACTTCTGGTCGATGGGCGTCCCCGGCCCGTGCGGCCCGTGCTCGGAGATCAACTACGACCGCGGCCCCGCGTACGGCGAGGAGGGCGGCCCGGCCGTCAACGGCGAGCGCTACCTGGAGATCTGGAACCTGGTCTTCATGCAGTACGAGCGCGGCCACGGCGACGGCAAGGACGGCTTCGAGATCCTCGGCGACCTGCCGAGCAAGAACATCGACACCGGCCTCGGCCTGGAGCGCCTCGCCGCCATCCTGCAGGACGTCGACAACCTCTTCGAGATCGACACCAGCCGGATGATCCTCGACCGCGCCGCCGAGCTCACCGGCCACACCTACGGCGCCGACCGCAAGTCGGACGTGTCGCTGCGCGTGGTCACCGACCACATCCGCACCGGCCTGATGCTGGTCGGCGACGGCGTCACCCCCGGCAACGAGGGCCGCGGCTACGTGCTGCGCCGCATCCTGCGCCGCGCCATCCGCAACATGCGCCTGCTGGGTGCCACCGGTCCGGTCGCCAAGGACCTGATCGACATCGCGATCAAGGCGATGGCCCCGCAGTACCCGGAGCTGGAGGCCGACCGCAAGCGCATCGAGACGGTCGTCGTCGGCGAGGAGTCGGCGTTCCTGCAGACCCTGAAGGCCGGCACCAGCCTGCTGGACGCCGCGGTCACCGAGACCAAGCAGGCCGGCGGCGCCGTCCTCTCCGGCGACCAGGCCTTCAAGCTGCACGACACCTACGGCTTCCCGATCGACCTGACCCTGGAGATGGCCGAGGAGCAGGGCCTCCAGGTCGACGAGGCCGGCTTCCGCCGCCTGATGCAGGAGCAGCGGGACCGCGCCAAGGCGGACGCCAAGGCCAAGAAGATGGGCCACGCCGACGTCGCCGCGTACCGCGAGGTCGCCGACAAGTCCGGCGCGAGCCTGTTCACCGGCTACACCCTCACCGAGGGCGAGGCCACCGTGGTCGGCCTGCTGGTGGACGGCGTCCCGTCGCCGGCCGCCTCCGAGGGCGACGAGGTCGAGATCATCCTCGACCGGACCCCGTTCTACGCCGAGGGCGGCGGCCAGCTCGCCGACCACGGCCGGATCCGGCTGGAGTCCGGCGCGGTCGTCGAGATCCGCGACGTGCAGCAGCCCGTCCCGGGCGTGATCGTCCACTCCGGCGGGGTGCTGTTCGGCGAGGTCGTGCTCGGCGCGTCCGCGTACGCCACGATCGACACCGACCGCCGCCGCGCGATCGCCCGCGCCCACTCGGCCACCCACCTGACCCACCAGGCGCTGCGCGACGCGCTCGGCCCGACGGCCGCCCAGGCCGGCTCCGAGAACGCCCCGGGCCGCTTCCGCTTCGACTTCGGCTCGCCGGCCGCCGTGCCGGGCAGCGTGCTGACCGACGTCGAGCAGAAGATCAACGACGTGCTGACCCGCGAGCTGGAGGTCACCGCCGAGGTCATGACGATGGACCAGGCCCGCAAGGCCGGCGCCATCGCGATGTTCGGCGAGAAGTACGGCGACGAGGTCCGGGTCGTCACCATCGGCGACTTCTCCAAGGAGCTGTGCGGTGGCACCCACGTCGGCAACACCGCCCAGCTGGGCCTGGTGAAGCTGCTCGGCGAGTCCTCGATCGGCTCCGGCGTGCGCCGCGTCGAGGCGCTGGTCGGCGTCGACGCGTACAAGTTCCTGGCCCGCGAGCACACCGTGGTCTCCCAGCTCACCGAGCTGGTAAAGGGCCGCCCGGAGGAGCTGCCGGAGAAGATCTCGGGCATGCTCACCAAGCTCAAGGACGCCGAGAAGGAGATCGAGCGCTTCCGCGCCGAGAAGGTGCTGGCCGCCGCGGCGGGCCTGGCCGACTCGGCCGAGGACGTGCACGGCATCTCCGTGGTGGCCGCCCGGGTCGCCGACGGGGTCGGCGCGGACGAGCTGCGCAAGCTGGTCCTGGACGTGCGCGGCCGCCTGGGCTCGCGCCCGGCCGTGGTCGCCGCCTTCACCGTGGCGAACGACCGCCCGCTGACCGTGATCGCCACCAACGAGGACGCCCGCGGCCGCGGCATCAAGGCCGGCGAGCTCGTCCGCGTCGCCGCCAAGACCCTCGGCGGCGGCGGTGGCGGCAAGGACGACGTCGCCCAGGGCGGCGGCTCCAACCCGGCCGCGGTCGGCGAGGCCATCGCCGCGGTGCGCGGCCTGGTCGCGGAGCGCGCCTCCTGATGGAGTTCGAGGAGAGGCCCTTCAGGCGTGGGCGGCGGATCGCCGTCGACGTCGGTGACGCCCGGATCGGGGTCGCGTCCTGCGACCCCGACGGGGTGCTCGCCACCCCGGTGGAGACCGTCCCGGCCGGCGTGAAGTCGCAGGCCAGGATCGCCGCGATCGTCGACGAGTACGGCGCGATCGAGGTGGTCGTCGGGCTGCCGCGCTCGCTCAGCGGCAAGGAGGGCCCGGCGGCGGAGAAGGTCCGCGCGTACGCGGCGCGGCTGGCCAACCGGGTCTACCCGGTGCCGGTCCGGCTGGTCGACGAGCGGATGTCCACCGTCACCGCGACCCACGGGCTGCGGGCCTCCGGCGTCAAGGCGAAGAAGGGGCGCTCGGTGGTCGACCAGGCCGCCGCGGTGGTGATCCTCCAGTCCGCCCTTGAGTCCGAACGGGTGAGCGGACGCCCACCCGGTGAGAGCGTCGAGGCGGCGGGCTGACCGGCCTGCTCTAACGTCCCGGAAAGGGGTCCGTGCGGACGCGTCCGCACGGACCCCTCTCGTTTCTTCCGGGACCGACGAGGGGGCGCGCGCCATGACCGACCAGGACTTCCACCCGGGTCTGACGCCCGGCCATCTCGGTGCGCCGGTGCTGGAACCGGAGGGCCGTCCGCCGGGCGCGCCCCGTCCGCGCCCCGATGCACCGGATCCCCACCGATGGCGTAACGGACTGGCCTGCGGGCTCACCGCGCTCGCCCTGGTGGCCGTCTTCGGCGGGGCCGGGCTCGCCGGGTGGACCTGGGTGCAGGGCCAGCGCAAGCCGCCGGCCGCCGCCGACTACGCGGGGCAGGGCGCCGGGGACGTCCAGGTCTCGGTACCGGAGGGCGCGGGCCTGTCGCAGATCGCGTCGGCGCTGGTGCGCAACGGCGTCGTCGCCAGCTCGCTGGCCTTCACCCGGGCGGCCAAGGGCAGCGCGGCGGCGGCCGGGCGGATCCAGCCGGGCACGTACACGCTGAAGCAGAAGATGTCGGCCGCGGCGGCGCTGGCGATCCTGATCGACCCGGCCAATGCCAACGGCCTCACCATTCCCGAGGGCTGGCGCGGCTACCAGATCTTCACGGCGATCGACAAGAAGCTGAACCTCCCGGCCGGCACCACCCAGCGCACCGCGCAGGAGCAGGGCGCCGAGCTGGGCCTGCCGGACTTCGCCAACGGCAGCCCGGAGGGCTACCTCTTCCCCGCGACGTACAGCGTCACGGACGGGACCACCGCCGTCGACCTGCTGAAGCAGATGGTCGACCGGGCCGGCAAGGAGTACTCCCGGGACGACGCCAACGTCGTCGCCCAGACCCTCGGCCAGAGCCTGTACGGCCTGGTCACGGTGGCGAGCATGGTCCAGGGCGAGGCCGACAACTCCGAGGACATGAGCAAGGTCGCGCGGGTGATCTACAACCGGCTGGCCAGGAACATGCCGCTCCAGCTCGACTCGACGATCAACTACGCGCTCGGCCGCTCCACCCTGAACACCACGGTGACCGACACCCGGCTGGACTCGCCCTACAACACCTACCTGCACGCCGGGCTGCCGCCGTCGCCGATCTCCAACCCCGGGCGCCAGGCCGTCATGGCCGCGCTGGACCCGGCACCCGGCGACTGGCTGTACTTCGTCACCGTGAAGCCGGGCGACACCCGCTTCACCGACAGTTTCGACGTCCAGCAGCACAACGTGGCGGACTTCAACGCCTACCGGGCGGCGCAGTCGAGCGCCTCGGCCGCGGCCTCCGGCACGCCCTCCCCGGCGACGGCCTCCCAGCCGGGCGGAGCCCCGGCAGGTCAGGGCGGGCACTGACGGAGGTTTCGCCTTTACGGCGGTATGTCTGCGGTACGGTAACGTCTCCTCCCAGGCGTTGCGCTAGCACGCCGGTTCGAGAATCAGCCGGGACGCCGTCCCGCGCGGCCGGTCCGATCCGCCGGTCGTCTCCGTCGGGTAAGGGGATCAATGACCGATCTGGGTCGGGGCTACGGCCCCCAGGGCGCCGAGCCGTGGCACCCCGGTGATCCCGCCTACGGCGGACAGCAGGACGGCCAGTGGCAGCAGACGGCCCAGCAGCACATGGGCCAGCAGGGCTACCCGCAGCAGGAGCAGTACCAGCAGCAGATGGCCCAGCAGGGCATGGGTCAGCAGGGCATGGGCCAGCAGGGTTTCCAGGACCCGCAGGGCTTCCAGCAGCAGGGGTACGGCCAGGGCTACCCGGGCGGCCAGGAGCAGTACCAGCAGCAGGGGCAGTATCCCCAGCAGGGCCAGTACCCCCAGCAGGGGCAGTACCAGCAGCAGATGGGTCAGCAGGGCTTTCCGCAGCAGGGCGTCCCGCAACAGGGGCAGTATCCGCAGCAGCAGGGCCAGTATCCCCAGCAGGGCCAGCACCCGCAGCAGGGGCAGTACCAGCAGCAGATGCCGCAGGCCCCGATGCAGCAGGCCCCGGTGCAGCAGCAGACGCCCCCGCAGCAGATGCGGCCCCAGGCTCCGCAGCGGGCGGCGCAGCCCGTACCGCAGCAGGCCGAGCCCGTCTCCGGGCCCGGGCCGGACGGGATCGACTGGGAGGCCGAGGCCGCCGCGCTGGAGGCCGGTGCCGCTCCGGCGGCGGGGCACGAGCCCGCCGGGGAGGAGTGGGACGACCACTTCGAGGAGGGCCACTCCGACGACGGCCACCACGGGGACGGCGCGTACCCCGAGGAGGACGGCGAGATCGGGCAGGCCGGCTTCCTCGGCGAGGAGGACGTCTCCCGCGAGGCGCAGAAGAAGCGCAAGGAGAAGGGCAAGAAGTCGGGCCGCCGCAACAGCGGTGCCTGCCTGGTGGTCGCCCTCGTCCTGGTCGGGGCCATGGCCGGGGCCGGCTGGTGGGGCTACGGCTTCTACAAGGACCACTTCGGCCCGCCGCCGGACTTCGCGGGCGACGGCACCGGCTCCGTCCAGGTCGAGGTCAAGCCGGGCGCGGTCGGCGCGCAGGTCGGCCTCGCGCTCAAGAACGCCGGCGTGGTCAAGAGCGTCGACGCGTACAGCAAGGCCTGTGACGCCGAGCCGAAGTGCACGACCGTGCAGCCGGGCTTCTACACGCTGAAGAAGGAGATGCCGGCCGCCGACGCGCTCAAGGAACTCCTCGCGCAGGCGGGCGGCGCGGCGATCGTGTTCCCGGAGGGCAAGAACTCCTCCGAGATCTACACCATGATCGACACCAAGCTGAAGCTGGCGCCGGGCACCACGGCGAACGTGGCCAAGGCCCAGGTCAACACCCTCGGGCTGCCCGCGTACGCGCAGGGCAACGTCGAGGGCTTCCTGTGGCCGACGCGCTACAACATCGCCGACGGCATGAAGCCCGAGGACCTGCTCAAGCAGATGGTGAAGACCGCCACCGACAAGTACGCCAACCTGGACGGCCAGGCCGCCTCGGTGGGGCTGAAGAACGGCTACGAGGTGCTCATCGAGGCGAGCATCCTGCAGCGCGAGGGCAACAACCCGGCGGACTTCGCGAAGATGGCCAAGACCATCCAGAACCGCCTGGCCAACGAGCCCGAGACCCACCACCGCCTCGGCATGGACACCACGCTGCAGTACTCGCTGGGCCGCAAGGACCTCAACAAGCAGGACATGGACAACGCGTCCAACAAGTACAACACCTACCTCAACCCCGGCCTGCCGCCGACGCCGATCTCCAACCCCGGCGACGAGGCGATCAATGCGGTGCTGCACCCGGCGGACGGCAAGTGGCTGTACTTCATCGCGATGTCCCAGACCGAGACCCGCTTCGCCGAGACGGCCAAGGAGCACTACGCCAACGTCAAGGAGTACTGCCAGTCGGCCGGCCAGAACTTCGACGAGGCCCGCGGCCACTGCACCACCAAGTAGCCCGCACCGGTAACCCGCCCACGGAGAAGCTGCGTTGACCACCAAACACCGGGCCGCCGTCCTCGGCTCGCCGATCGCCCACTCGCTCTCGCCGGACCTGCACCGGGCCGCCTTCGCGGCGCTCGGGCTGGACGGCTGGCGCTACGACCGGTTCGAGCTGGACGAGGCCGCCCTGCCCGGCTTCGTCGCCGGGCTGGACGAGGCGCAGTGGGCGGGCCTGTCGCTGACCATGCCGCTGAAGCGGGCGGTCATCCCGCTGCTCGACGAGGTCAGCGCGACGGCGCGCGCGGTGGACGCGGTGAACACGGTGGTGTTCACCGCAGACGGACGGCGCACCGGCGACAACACCGACGTCCGCGGCCTGGTGAACGCGCTGCGCGAGCGCGGCATCACCGAGGTGCCCGGCGCGGCGGTGCTGGGCGCGGGGGCCACGGCGTCCTCCGCGCTGGCCGCGCTGGCGCAGATCTGCACCGGCGAGGTGACGGTCTACGTGCGCAGTGCCGAGCGGGCCCGGGAGATGGCCGAGCTCGGGGAGCGGCTCGGCGTCGTCGTGCGGACGGCCGACTGGGAGCACGGCGCGCAGGCGCTGGCGCAGCCGCTCACCGTCTCCACGACGCCGGTCGGCTCGACGGACGGGTTCGTCGCGGCGCTGCCCGCCGAGCCCGGGGCGCTGTTCGACGTGCTCTACCACCCCTGGCCGACGGCGCTGGCGGCCGAGTGCGCCGGGCGCGGGGCCACCGTCCTGGGCGGGCTCGACCTGCTCGTGCACCAGGCGGTGCTGCAGAGCGAGGCCTTCACGGGGCGGACGCCGGGGCCGCTCGCGGCGATGCGCGAGGCGGGGGAGAAGGCGCTCTCCGGGCGCTGAGGCGGCGGGTACGAGGCCGCCGTCCGGCTTGTCCCGGCCTGATCCGAAAGACACGCCCTCGTCCCGGTCGGTCCCGTCCGTCCCGCTGGGCGGCCGGTCGCCGTCCGTCACGCGGACCACGCCCCCGGGTGACCTCGGGACATGAAAGGATTCGGTCAGAAGGCACGCCCGGGGCGGCCCGTGGGCCGGCCCGCTGATGAAGGAGCTCCGTTGGGTACGTTGCGCTGGCTGACGGCGGGGGAGTCGCACGGCCCCGCACTGGTCGCGACGCTGGAGGGCCTGCCCGCTGGTGTACCGGTCACCACCGCCGTGGTGGCCGACGCGCTGGCGCGTCGCCGGCTCGGTTACGGTCGTGGCGCGCGGATGAAGTTCGAGCGGGACGAGGTGACGTTCCTCGGCGGTGTCCGGCACGGCCTGACCATGGGCAGCCCGGTGGCGGTCATGGTCGGCAACACGGAGTGGCCGAAGTGGGAGCAGGTCATGTCGGCCGACCCGGTCGATCCCGAGGTGCTGGCGGGTCTGGCCCGCAACGAGGCGCTGACCCGTCCGCGTCCGGGCCACGCCGACCTGGCGGGCATGCAGAAGTACTCGATCGAGGAGGCCCGTCCGATCCTGGAGCGGGCGAGTGCCCGTGAGACGGCGGCCCGGGTCGCGCTGGGCGCGGTGGCCCGCGCGTACCTGAGGGAGACCTGCGGGATCGAGATCGTCAGCCACGTGGTGGAGCTGGCCGCGGCGAAGGCGCCGGCGGGTGTGCTGCCGGTGCCGTCGGACGAGGCGCGGCTGGACGCGGATCCGGTGCGCTGCCTGGACGCGGATGCGTCGAAGGCGATGGTCGCGGAGATCGACCAGGCGCACCGGGACGGTGACACGCTCGGTGGTGTGGTCGAGGTGCTGGCGTACGGGGTGCCGGTGGGTCTGGGCTCGCACGTGCACTGGGACCGGCGTCTGGATGCGCGGCTGGCGGCCGCGCTGATGGGGATCCAGGCGATCAAGGGTGTGGAGGTCGGGGACGGTTTCGAGCTGGCGCGGGTGCCGGGGTCGAAGGCGCACGACGAGATCGTCCCGACGGCGGAGGGTGTGAAGCGCACCTCCGGCCGCTCCGGCGGCACCGAGGGCGGTCTGTCGACGGGTGAGCTGTTGCGGGTGCGTGCGGCGATGAAGCCGATCGCGACGGTGCCGCGGGCGTTGCAGACGCTGGACGTGCGTACGGGTGAGCCGGCGAAGGCGCATCACCAGCGCTCCGACGTCTGCGCGGTGCCCGCCGCGGGCATCGTCGCGGAGGCGATGGTCGCGCTGGTGCTGGCCGACGCGGTCAACGAGAAGTTCGGCGGCGACCACGTCTCGGAGACGCGCCGCAACGTGCAGGGCTACCTCGACCACCTGATCATCCGATGATCCGGCCTGTCGTCGTTCTGGTCGGCCCGCCCGGCAGCGGCAAGTCCACGGTCGGGCGGGCCCTGGCCGAGCGCCTGGGCGTCGGCTTCCGCGACACCGACGCCGACATCGAGGTGCTGGCCGGCAAGCCGATCCCCGAGATCTTCATCGACGAGGGCGAGCCGCACTTCCGCGAGCTGGAGGTCCGCGCGGTGCGCGCGGCCGCCGAGGGCCACGACGGGGTGCTCGCGCTCGGCGGCGGCGCGGTGATGGCCGAGGCCACCCGCGCGCTGTTGCGCGAGCTGCCCGTGGTGTTCCTGGAGGTCCCGCTGGGCGACGCCGTCAAGCGGGTCGGGCTGGACGCCCCGCGGCCGCTGCTGGCCGTCAACCCGCGGGCCCGCTGGCGCGAGCTGATGGACGCCCGCCGCCCCCTCTACCTGGAGGTGGCCACCGCCGTCGTCGACACCGCGGGCCGCACCCCCGAGCAAGTCGCGGACGCCGTACTGGAAGCACTGGAGCTGAAGACCACCCATGACTGACATCGTCAGGATTCACGTCGGCGGCAGCGCCGGCCACGACCCGTACGACGTGCTGATCGGGCACCAGCTGCTCGGCGAGCTGGCGCCGCTGATCGGACCCCGGGCCAAGCGGGTCGCGCTCATCCACCCCGAGGCGCTGGCCGCCACCGCCGACGCCGTCCGCGAGGACCTGGCCGCCGAGGGCTACGAGGCGATCGCGCTCCAGGTGCCCAACGCCGAGGAGGCGAAGAGCGCCGAGGTCGCCGCGTACTGCTGGTCGGTGCTCGGACAGACCGGGTTCACCCGCAGCGACGTCGTCGTCGGCCTCGGCGGCGGTGCCACCACCGACCTGGCCGGGTTCGTCGCCGCGACCTGGCTGCGCGGCGTGCGCTGGGTGTCGATGCCGACCACGCTGCTCGGCATGGTCGACGCGGCCGTCGGCGGCAAGACCGGCATCAACATCGCCGAGGGCAAGAACATGGTCGGCGCCTTCCACCCGCCGGTGGGCGTCCTGGCCGACCTCGGCACGCTGGAGACCGTGCCCAAGCACGACTACGTCTCCGGCCTCGCCGAGGTCATCAAGTGCGGCTTCATCGCCGACCCGGCGATCCTCGACCTGATCGAGGCCGACCCGGAGGGCGCCAAGACGCCGGCCGGACCGCACACCGTCGAGCTGATCCGGCGCGCCATCCAGGTCAAGGCCGACGTGGTCTCCGGCGACCTCAAGGAGTCCGGTCAGCGGGAGATCCTCAACTACGGCCACACCCTCGGCCACGCCATCGAGCGCAACGAGCGCTACAAGTGGCGGCACGGCGCCGCGATCTCCATCGGCATGGTCTACGCCGCCGAACTCGGCCGCCTGGCCGGGCGGCTGGACGACGAGACGGCCGACCGGCACCGCGCCGTGCTGGCCTCCGTCGGCCTGCCGCTGACCTACCGGGCGGACGCCTGGCCGAAGCTGCTGGACGCCATGAAGATCGACAAGAAGTCGCGCGGCGACCTGATCCGCTTCATCGTCCTGGACGGCCTCGGCAAGACCTCCGTCCTGGAGGGCCCCGACCCGTCCCTGCTCGTCGCCGCCTACGCGGAGGTCTCGGCGTGACCAGGGTCATGGTGCTCAACGGCCCCAACCTCGGACGCCTCGGCAGCCGTGAGCCGGACGTCTACGGTGCCACCTCGTACGCCGGGCTGGTCGAGCGCTGCACGGCGCTCGGCGCGGAGTTCGGCTTCGAGGTCGAGGTCCACGAGACCAACTCCGAGCAGCGGATGGTCGAGTGGCTGCACGAGGCGGCCGACGGCAAGGTGCCCGTGGTGATCAACCCGGGCGCGTTCACGCACTACTCGTACGCCATGCGGGACGCGGCCGCGCAGCGCACCGCGCCGCTCATCGAGGTGCACATCTCCAACCCGTACGCGCGCGAGACCTTCCGGCACACCTCGGTCATCGCCGCCGTCGCCTCCGGCACCATCGCCGGGTTCGGGCTCGGCTCGTACGAACTCGCCCTGCGCGCCCTGGCGGAGCAGCTCACCACGCGCTGACGGTCGGTCGGACGGGCCGGGCCGGTGCCGTGCGTTCCGGCCGGCCCGAGGGCGGGCGGCGGCCCGGCGGCGGACTGTGCCCGTCGCCGGGCCGCCGTGTAGTGTCCCCGCTGGGAGAAGTCGGGAGGTGACCGTGACGCAGTACGCCGGGGGCGGGCAGGTGCCCCCTCATCCCGTCGCTCCGCCGGTCCGGCCGGCCGCCGGGGCCGTGACGGCCGTTTCGTCCCCCGGACCGGTGCCGTTCGGCGGGCGCGTTCCGCCACCGATTCCGCCCGCGCCGGTGCCCGCGGCTCCGGCCCCGGCGCCGGCTCCCGCGCCCACCGCGCCGATGCCGGCCGGGGCCACCGGGCACTTCGTCCTGCCCTCCGGCGCGCCCGTCCAGCTCCCGGCCCACCCGCCGCAGCGGCACGCGCCCGCCGGGCCGATCGCCGTCCTGCTGATCGGACCCGCCGGCGCCGGCAAGACCACCGTCGCCCGGTACTGGGCCGAGCGGCGGCACACCCCGACCGCGCACATCAGCCTGGACGACGTCCGGGAGTGGGTGCAGTCCGGCTTCGCCAACCCGCAGTCCGGCTGGAACAACGCCTCCGAGGCCCAGTACCGGCTGGCTCGCCGCACCTGCGGCTTCGCCTGTCGCAACTACCTCGCCAACGGCATCTCCTGCATCATCGACGACGCCGTCTTCCCCGACCGCCCGGCCATCGGCCTCGGCGGCTGGAAGCGGCACATCGGCCCCGGCATGCTGCCCGTCGTGCTGCTGCCCAGCCTCGACTCGGTGCTCGGCCGCAACGCCCGGCGCAGCGGCAACCGGCGGCTGGGCGACGAGGAGGTCGCCCGCATCCACGGGCGGATGGCCGGCTGGTACAACTCCGGGCTGCCGATCATCGACAACTCGCACCTGGACGTCGCCGCGACGGCCGCCGAGCTGGACCGGGTGATCCTGGCCCGGCTCACGGGGATGCCGGTCCGCTGAGCCGGCCGGGCCGCCGACCTGCGGGATCGCGGGGATGTCGGGGGCGGCTGCGATGATGGACGGGTCGAGTTGATCCGTCCCAGGGGAGCCGAGCCCGTGCCGGAAGGCCACATCATCCACCGCCTCGCGGCCGAGAACACCACGGCCTTCGGCGGCCGTCCCGTCCGGGTGTCCAGCCCGCAGGGCCGCTTCGCCGACGACGCCAAGCTGATCGACGGGCAGGTCCTGGTCGGGGCGGAGGCCGTCGGCAAGCACCTCTTCCTCGGCTTCGAGGAGGGCGCGTGGGTCCACGTGCACCTCGGCCTCTACGGCGGCTTCGCCTTCGGCGCCGGGCCCGCCCCGGAGCCGGTCGGGCTGATCCGGCTGCGCCTGGAGAACGACGACGCCCACGCCGACCTGCGCGGCCCCAACACCTGCGCGCTGGTCACCGGCGCGGAGAAGGCCGCCGTCGCCGCGCGCCTCGGCCCGGACCCGCTGCGCGCCGACGCCGACCCGGACGCCGCCTGGCGCCGGATATCGGCCAGCCGGACGACGGTCGCGGCCCTGCTGATGGACCAGAAGGTGCTGGCCGGGGTGGGCAACGTCTACCGCGCCGAGGTGCTCTTCCGGCACGGCATCGCCCCGCACCGGGCCGGCCGGGACCTCACCCGGGCCGAGTGGGACGCGATCTGGGCGGACCTCGTCGGGCTGATGCGCGAGGGCGTCGGCGCGGGCCGCATCGACACCGTCCGGCCCGAGCACACCCCCGAGGCGATGGGCCGGCCGCCGCGCGTGGACGACCACGGCGGCGAGGTCTACGTCTACCGCCGCGCCGCGATGCCCTGCCTGGTCTGCGGCACGGACGTGCGGACGGAGTCGCACGCGGCGCGCAACCTGTTCTGGTGCCCGACCTGCCAGGCGGCCTGAGCCGGATTCAGGTGGCGGGGGCCGGCACGCCGTAGGCTGGGCCCGGGCCGGCGGAGGGAGCGGACGGGTGGACGGCTTCGAGGTGTCCAACAGGGTTTCGGGCACGGTGCACGGGAACGTGATCCAGGGCGGAAACGTCACGGTCCACCTGGAGCCGCAGCGCCGGATCCCGCATCAGGTGCGACCGCCCCGCCGGACCTTCGTCAACCGCGAGCGCGAACTCGCCGCTCTCACGGGTGCGCTGGGCCGGGCCGGGCGGGACGGGCCGGCGATCGTCGTCTTCACCGGTCTGGCCGGCGTCGGCAAGACGGAGCTGGTGGCGAAGTTCGCCACCGAACAGGCGGCGCAGTTCCCGGGCGGTGTCCTGTACGCCGACCTCAAGGCCTACCGGCACGGGGCCGCGGTGGACCTCGCCGGGGTGCTGGAGGGTTTCCTGCGGGCCCTCGGGGTCCGTGTGCCGGACGTGGAGGCGGAGCGGTTCGGGGAGTTCCGGACGGCCACCGCCGGGCAGCGCTGTCTGGTCTTCCTCGACAACGTCGAGCACGCCGCCGAGGTCCGTGCTCTGCTGCCGACGAGCGGGCTGCTGGTGGCGGCGGGCCGGCAACGCCTGGACGCGCTGCGGATGGACGGCGCCGAGGTGCTGCGGCTGGAGCGGCTGGACGAGACGGCGGCCGCCGCCCTGGTGCGCGGCTGGCTGAGCGCCGGGCGCGGCACCGACGGTGAGGTCGCGGCCCTCGTGGAGCGGTGCGCGGGGCTGCCGCTCGCCCTCAACGCGGTCGGGAGCCAGCTGCTGGGCCGGAGCCGCCTCTCGGTGGGCCAGGTGGTGGCCGAACTAGCGGACTGGGAGGGCAAGTTGGCCATTCTGAACAACGACGAGGGGAACCTCCGCCGGACCTACGACCCGGTCTACGAGCGGCTCTCGGCGCCCGCCCGGGCGCTCTACCACCTGATCGGCGTGCATCCCGGCCCCTTCGTGTCGGCCGAACTGGCCGGGGCGACGGGCGTCGAGGACGCGGACGAGGCCCTGGACGAGCTGTGCGGCGCGCACCTGCTGGACGTCGTGGTCGACGACGGCCCGGAGGAGCGCTTCCAGGCGCACGACGTCGTCCGGACGCACGCCCACGCCCGTGCGCGCGAACTGCCCGGCCGGGCCGAGCTCCTGGCCGGGATCGTCGCCTACTTCAGGGGCCGGGCGTCGGTGGCGGACCGGGCGATGGGGTCGCGGCTGCGGGTGCAGGAGCCGAGCGGCGACGACCTGCCGGGCTTCGGCTCGTACGCGGCGGCCCTGGAGTGGTTCCAGGCCGAACGGGCCGACCTGCGCGCGGTGGTGGAGGCGGCGGCCGGGCAGGGGTGGCACGGCGAGGTGTGGCGGCTCTGCGAGTCGCTGTGGCCGCTGTACCACGGCCGCAAGCACTACGAGGACCTGATCGCCACCCACCGGCTCGGCGTCGAGTCGGCGCAGTGGGACAACCAGCCCGACGCCGTCGTCCGGATGCGCAACCAGCTCGCCCGCGCCTACTACGAGCGGCGGGAGTTCCCGCTCGCGGCCGAGCAGTTGGCGCTCGGCGCGGAGCAGGTGCCGCTGGTGACCGACCGGCGGCTCGCGGGCGTGCTGTACGAGACGGACGGGCTGCTGTGCCTGGCCGACGGGCGGACGGCGCGGGCGGTGGAGCGGTTCACGCTGGCCCTGGAGGAGAACCGGGGCGACGACCACGGCGAGATCGTGCAGAGCTACAACGTCGCGCAGGCGCTGATCGCGGACGGCCGGGCGGAGGAGGCGCTGGCCGTCCTCGACGAGGCCCGCGCGAGGGCCGTCGACACCGAGGACACCGACATGCTGATGAAGCTCCCGCTGGTGCGCGCCCGGGCCCACCGCGCGCTGGGGCGGCTGGACCTCGCGGTCGCGGACGCCGCCGAGTGCGCGCGGCGGGCGGCCGGGCTGAGCCAGTACGCGAAGGAGGCGCAGGCGCACACGCTGCTCGTCGAGCTCGCGGAGGAGCAGGGGGACGCGGCGCTCGCGGCGCGTAGCCGGGAGCGGCTGCAGGAACTGCAGGCACGCTAGTGCCGTGGCACTAGGACGTCCTCTTACGGCCCGGTGGTGAACGCGACCCGGGTGCGGTGTTCGCCGGTGCGGATGGTGAGTCCGTGCTCGGGGAGGCCGGCCGGGTCGCCGCCGGCGGTGAGCCAGTGCGCCACGGCGGAGCCGAGGAGCAGCGGGTCGAGGCGGGGTTCGGCGCTGCCCCAGGTCCGTTCGGCGCGGGCTTCCAGCAGCAGGCCGGTGCGCAGCCGGACGAGGTGGCGGGCCGGGCCGAGGGCGGCCACCGCGACGGCGAGGCCGGGGAGCGCGGCGGCGGTGTCGGCGAGCCAGCGTCCGGCGGGGACTTCGGCGCGCGTCTCGGTCCGGGCGAGGACCTCGGCGGTGTAGCGCAGGGCGTCGCCCGGGTGTTCGTCGGTGAGGGCGTGGAAGCCGCGCGGGCTGTGGTCGCCGGGGTCGAAGGGGTAGCGCCGCAGGCTGACCTCGGTGCCCTCGCTCGCGGCCTCGACGTCGTAGGCCGTCGGGCCTTCGGGGGTGCCGGGGCGGGGGACCGGCTTGGGGTAGGGCGGCAGGAGCGGTTCGTCGTCCGGTTCGTCCAGTCCGTCCAGGAAGGAGTAGAGCAGTGGGCGCAGCACCTCGGCGGAGCGGCCGCGGCGGGCGAGGGAGCGGTCGGTGATCGGGCGCAGGGCGGCCGGGTCCTGCTTCTGCAGGGCCTGTTCGAGCTGAGCGGCGAGGTCGCCGTCCGGGTCGAGTGCCGGGGCGGCCTGGCCGAAGGCGTGGCTGGGGGAGTGCGGGTCGAGTTCGGCGGCGCCGGTGGCGACGAGCAGGGTGGGGCGTTCCAGGGCGGCGCCGTAGACGGACACCGAGCCATGGTCGCCGATCAGGCAGTCGGCGGCGACGAGGGCGGCCTGCCAGCCCTGGTGGGGCGGGACGAGGCGCAGGCCCATCCGCCGGGCGTCGTCGAGCAGGGCCTCGGGGTCGTGCCGGTTCCAGATGTTGGGGTGGAGGACGACGGCGACCGCGTACTCGTCGGCGGGGAGCCGGCGGACGAGGCGCCGGGGCAGGTCGGGGCGGCGGCCGAATAACGAGTGCTCGCTCCAGGTGGAGTTGACGACGACGAGCCGCCGGCCGTCGACGGCGCCGAGGGCGGCCCGGTAGGAGTCGCGCAGGCGCAGGCTGCGGAGCATGCGGTCGAAGCACGGGTCGCCGACGACCTGGGCGACGTCCAGTGCCTCGGGGCAGGAGACCCGCAGCCGGTCGAGCTGTTCCGGGTGGGAGAGGCCGAGGACGTCGACGAAGACCCGGCCGTGGTGGGTGAGTTCGTTGCGGGAGAGGCCGGCTGCGCTGACGGTGTCGCCGGTGGACTCGGTCACCAGGCGGTTGTAGCCGGCGCCGTGCGGGAGGACGACGAGCCGGGCGTCGAGGCGGTGCATCGAGGAGTGGACGGCGCAGGCGACGGCCAGGTCGAAGCGGTGCCGGACGGCGTCCTCCCAGTCCAGCAGGGTGATGCCGGGCAGGCCGCGCAGGTAGTCGTCGAGGCCGTCGGCGAAGGCGGAGCCGGGGTTGACGGTGGCGTAGCGCTCGATGCCGTCGCGGTTCAGGAGGGTGAGGACGTCGAGGACCCGGGTGGCGGAGGTGAGGGTGCGGGCGACCGCCAGCACGCGCGCCCTGACCGGCCGGGTGTTCCAGCGGTCGGCGGGCCAGGCGTGGGGGTGGGTCGGCACGCCATGATCGTACTCATCGGGTCGGCTCCCCGCGGTGATTCAGGCCCGGGAGGTCAGCCCGCCGCGGCGGCGGGCTCCTCGTGGTCGGCCGCGGCGCACTCGTCGAGGAGGGGGCGCATGCTCTCGTCGACGAGCCGGTAGCGCACGACGCGTCCGTCCTTGTCCCCGGTGACCACGCCGGCCGTCCGCAGCAGCCGCAGGGCCTGTGAGACGGCCGGGTCGCGCATGCCGGTGGCGACGGCGAGGTCGGTGACGGCGAGCGGTCCGGCGCGGTGCAGGGCGAGCAGGATCGCGAGCCGCCCGGGGTCGGCGAGCAGGGAGAACCGCTCGGACCACGAGCGGACGTGCGCGGCGTCGCCGATCGCGGCGATGGCCTCACAGACCCGGTGTCCGTCGATGGTGCGGTGGCCCGCGCGGTCGGCCGGTACGAGATGCATGCGGACATTCTGGCAGCTCACGACCTGTGATCCTGGACACCTGCGTAGGTGCGCAGCCTTGCAAGGGTCGGCCCGGGACCCCTACGGTGTTCCCCGCCGTGGTGCTCGGGAAGACCGGTGACGGACCCTCAGGGGTCCCAGTCCGGAGCGGCCCTCGCCACTGTGATCGGGGGAGTCCGCCCGTACCCAGACGCCACTGGGCGCTTCGCGCGCCTGGGAAGGCGGGTACGGGAGCCCCGTCAGCCAGGAGACCGGCCACGGCATCTCACGAACGTCTTTCCACGAGGTGCTGGAGCGTGATCCGAAGATGACCCTGCCCGAAACCGCCGCCCCCGAGGCCGCGCCCGCCGTGCTGCCCACCTTCCGGTGGAGGAGAGAGGACACCGTCCGCACCGCCGGGCTGATGGGGGTGATCCTGGCCATGCACGTCGTGGCGTTCGGGACCCTCGTCTTCCTGGTGGCGCCGCACAACTACGCCGTCGGCACCCAGGTCTTCGGGGTGGGCCTCGGCATCACGGCGTACACGCTCGGCATGCGGCACGCGTTCGACGCCGACCACATCGCGGTGATCGACAACACCACCCGCAAGCTGATGGCCGACGGCAAGCGGCCGGTCTCGGTGGGCTTCTGGTTCGCCCTCGGGCACTCGTCGATGGTGGTCGTCATGGCCGCCCTGGTCGCGGGCGGCGCGCAGCTGGCGAACACGCTGATGGACGACGAGTCGACGACCCACCAGTGGCTCGGCATGGTCGGCACGACGGCCTCAGGCGCGTTCCTCTACCTGATCGGCGCGCTCAACCTGGCGGCGCTGCTCGGCATCCTGAAGGTGTTCCGGGCGATGCGCGCGGGGCAGTACGACGAGGCCGAGCTGGAGCAGCACCTGAACTCGCGCGGCTTCATGGCCCGGGTGCTGAACCGGGCGACCCGCTCGATCACCCGGCCCGGCCAGATGTTCCCGGTGGGCATGGTGCTCGGCCTCGGCTTCGACACCGCGACCGAGGTGACCCTGATGGTGATGGCCGGTTCGGGCGCGGCCGCCGGGCTGCCCTGGTACGCGATCGTCTGCCTGCCGCTGCTGTTCGCGGCGGGGATGAGCCTGTTCGACACGCTGGACGGGACGTTCATGAACTTCGCGTACCAGTGGGCGTTCTCCAACCCGGTGCGCAAGGTGTACTACAACCTGACGATCACCGGTCTGTCGATCGCGGTGGCGTTCATCATCGGCACGATCGAGCTGGTCGGCGTGCTGCACGAGAAGCTGGACCTGACCGATCCGGTCACCGGCTGGATCGCGGACATCTCGCTCGACAACGTCGGCTACGCGATCGCCGGGCTGTTCGTCGTCGTCTGGGCCGCGGCGATCGCGTACTGGAAGCTGGCCGGGGTCGAGAAGCGCTGGGGCGCCGAACGCTCCTGAGCACGGCTGCCGCACGCCTGCCGCACGCCTGCCGCACGCCTGCCGCACGCCTGCCGCGACGGCGCCTCCCCACGGTGGGGAGGCGCCGTCGCGCGCGTTCCGGGCCGGCTGCGCCGGGTCAGCTGTGCCGGTCGCCGTAGCGCTGGCGGAAGCGCTCGACGCGGCCCGCGGTGTCGAGCACGCGGGACTGGCCGGTGTAGAAGGGGTGGCTCGCCGAGGAGATCTCGACGTCGATGACGGGATAGGTGTTGCCGTCCTCCCACTCGACCGTGCGGTCGCTGGTGACCGTCGAGCGGGTGAGGAAGGAGAGGCCGCCGACCTTGTCGCGGAAGACGACGGGCCGGTAGGCGGGGTGGATTCCGGGCTTCATGGGGGTGCCTCCTCGGCGGGGGATCAGCGCTCTTCGTTCGACGTTCTTCGTTTCGACGTTCTTCGTTCCGGCGCTCTTCGGTCAGCGCTCTTCGCGGAAGTCGACGTGCTCGCGCGCGACCGGGTCGTACTTGCGCAGCACCATCCGGTCCGGGTCGTTCCGGCGGTTCTTGCGGGTCACGTACGTGTAGCCGGTGCCGGCGGTGGAGCGGAGCTTGATGACGGGGCGCAGTTCGCTGCGGGCCATGAGGTCCTCCGGAGGGGTCGGGTGGTGCGGCGGTTCGGGGCCGGGTTGGAACCGTACACCGAAATGGATGTCATTTTCATCTGGGGTAACGTGACCTCCGTCCCGCCCATTCCCGGACCGTTTTGGGAGCCCCCATGTCCGCCCACTGCCAGCTCACCGGCCGCCGGCCGGGCTTCGGCAACGCGATCTCGCACTCGCACCGCCGCACCCCGCGGCGCTTCGACCCCAACATCCAGCGCAAGCGCTACTGGCTGCCGGGCGAGGGCCGGTACGTCCGGCTCACGCTCAGCGCCAAGGGGATCCGCACGATCGACGCGATCGGGGTCGAGGCCGCCGTCGCCCGGATCCGGGCCCGGGGGGAGAAGGTCTGATGGCGAAGCAGAGCAAGATCGCCAAGAACGAACGGCGGCGCGAGACCGTCGCCCGCTACGCGGGGCGCCGCGCCGAGCTCAAGAGGACCATCGCCCACCCCGGCACCGCCCCCGCCGAGCGCGCCGCCGCCCAGGCCGAACTCGCCCGCCAGCCGCGCGACGCCAGCGCCACCCGGATCCGCAACCGCGACGCCGTCGACGGCCGCCCGCGCGGTTACGTCGGCGCCTTCGGCCTCTCCCGGATCAATCTGCGCACTCTCGCCCACGCGGGCCACCTGCCCGGCGTCCGCAAGGCCAGCTGGTGAGCGGCGCGGACGGGACCAGGCTGCCCGTCGTGGTCGTCGCCGGGCTGCACGCCGACCACCGCCGCAGTGCCGTCGAGGAGTTGGCGCGCGGCGCGGTCGACGCCGTGGTCCTCCACCACGACCTGCGGGACGCCTCCCGCGGCGTCGTCCACCGCCGACTGCGCGACGCGGGCGGCGAGTTCGACCCGGCCGACGTACCGCTGCTCAACGACTGCCCGTGCTGCGCCCTGCGGGAGGACCTGCTGCCCCGGCTGCTGCGCATCGCGGACGAAGGACGGCACGGGCTCGCGGTGGTCGAACTGTGGGGCGGCAGCGATCCGCACCCGGCCGTCGAGGTCATCGCCGGCGGCGAGGTCGACGGCCGGCCCCTGGCGGAGGCCGTCGAGCTCGCGGGCGTCGTCGCCGCCGTCGACCCCGACCGGCTCACGAGCGAACTCTCCGTCTCCGACGACCTCGTGGAGCACGGCGAGCACACCGCACCGGAGGACCCCCGCACCCGCGCGGAGGCCCTCGCCCACCAGATCGAGTACGCGACCACCCTCGCCGTCCCGCGCGCGACCGCGCACACGCCGGGGCTCGCGATGCTCCGCCAGCTCCACCCCACCGCCCGCGTCGTGCGGCTCGCCACCGGTGCGCTCACCCGGGCCGCGCTCGGCGGCTTCGACGTCGCGGCCGCCCGCGACCGGGTCAACCCGGCGCTGGCGCTGCTGCCGCAGGAGCACGACGAGGGCGGGGTCACCACGATGGTGTGGGAGCGCCGCAGGCCGCTGCACCCGCAGCGACTGCACGAGGCGCTCGAACTGCTCGTCCCGGCGGCCCAGCGCAGCCGCGGCCGCTTCTGGCTGGCCAACCGGCCCGACCTGATGCTCGCGTGGGACGCGGCCGGGGCGAACCTCGCGGTGGAGGAGTGCGGGCCGTGGCTCTCCGCGCTGCCCGACGCGGCCTGGGACCTCTACCCGCCCGCGCGCCGGGCCGCCGCCGCCCTCGACTGGCACCCGGCCCACGGCGACCGCGTGCAGCAGCTCAGCTTCACGGCCGAGGGCCTGGACACGGACGGGATCACCCACCTCCTCGACTCCTGCCTGCTCACCGACGCCGAACTCGCCGCCGGCGAATCCGGCTGGAAGGCGCTGCCCGACGCCTTCCACGACCTGCTCGACCCCGTCGCCTGAGGATCATCACTGTGCGTAAACGACTCAACCCGCCGAGGCCCAAGCCCAACCCGCTGGTCACAGCCGGTATCGAGTACATCGACTACAAGGACACCGATCTCCTGCGGAAGTTCGTCTCCGATCGCGGCAAGATCCGCAGCCGCCGGGTCAGCCGGCTGACCGTCCGGCAGCAGCGGGCGATGGCCCGGGCGATCAAGAACGCCCGCGAGATGGCCCTGCTCCCGTACACCACCCGATAGGAGACCCCGATGGCCGTACCCAAGCGCAAGACGTCCCGCAGCAACACGCGGCACCGCCGGGCCCAGTGGAAGGCGAGCGCGCCGAAACTCGTCCCGATCACGGTGAACGGGCGGGAACTGCTCGTCCCGCAGCACCTCGTGCCCGCCTACCGGAGGGGGCTCATCGATCCGGAAGGGGGGTGACGGCGCCGCCGGGGGCGCGGGTAGGTAAAGGTCGCGCCCCCGTCGGGGGTTCTCGGCGGGCGGATCGGGGGCGGGCTTCGTAGGCTCGACGCATGTCTGATGCGTACGCGGGTCGGCGGGAGCGGCTGCGGGAGCACTGCAGTGCGGCCGGGGCCGATGCGGCGCTGATCACCCGGCCGGCCAACGTGCGGTACCTGACCGGCTGCGCCCCCTGCGGCGCGACCTTGCTGCTCACCAGGGAACGGGTGCTGCTGACGCTGCCGGACGACCTGCCGCCGGACGACACCGGGGAGCACCTGATCGCCGCCGACGTCACCCAGGTCCCGGTGCCGGCCGGGGCGGACACCGCGCTGGCGGCCGCGGCCGAGGCCTCCCGGCTGCGGGTGCACGCCATGGCGGTGGAGGAGCACGACCTCACCGTCCTGCGCCACCGCGCGGTGGCGAGCCTGGCCGAGGGGGTCCGGCTGGCCGAGCTGGGGCAGGTCGTCGAACGGCTGCGGGTGATCAAGGACGAGCACGAGATCGCCGACCTGCGGATCGCCGCCGAGATCGCCGACCAGGCGCTCGGCGAGCTGCTGGAGTCGATCCTGGTCGGCCGCACCGAGCGGCACCTGGCGATGGAGCTGGAGCGCCGGATGATCGACCACGGTGCCGACCGGGCGGCCTTCCCGGTCTCGGTCGGCACCGGCAGCCACTCTGGCCAGCCCGCCCACCAGCCGACCGACCGCCGGGTCGAGGAGGGCGACTTCCTGACCGTGGTGCTCGGTGCCCAGTACCGCGGGTACGGCGTGTCGACCGCCCGGACCTTCGTGATCGGCGCCGCCCCCGCGCCCTGGCAGGTGGAGCTGCACCGGCTGGTGTTCCGGGCGCAGCGGGCCGGGCGGGAGGCGCTCGGACCCGGCGTGGAGCAGTGCGTACCCGACCGGGCGGCGCGGCAGATCCTGGACGCGGCCGGCCACTCCGAGGCCTCCCCGCACCCGGTGGGCCACGGCATCGGGCTGGAGATGCGGGAGGCGCCGCGCCTCGGTCCGGCGGACATGGGTAAACTGGACAGCCGCGTACCGGTCACCGTCGGTCCGGGGGTACACATCCCGGGCAAGGGCGGGGTCCGGATCGAGGACACGCTCGTCGTGCGCCCCCTCGAAGAGGGCGGGCCCGAGCTGCTCACCATCACCACCAAGGAGCTCCTCGCCCTGTGACGGCGGCCCCGGGCCGCCGGTGGCAGGACGCGACCCTTGGTTCCTTGACAGCTATATCCAGGAGTAAGTGCGCCCGTGGCTTCCACGAACGATCTCAAGAACGGCATGGTCCTCAAGCTGGAGGGCGGCAAGCTCTGGTCCGTCGTCGAGTTCCAGCACGTCAAGCCCGGCAAGGGCCCGGCCTTCGTGCGTACGAAGCTCAAGGAGGTCCTGACGGGCAAGGTCGTCGACAAGACCTTCAACGCCGGCACCAAGGTCGAGACCGCCAACGTCGACAAGCGCGGCATGCAGTTCTCGTACAAGGACGGCGAGAACTTCGTGTTCATGGACATGGACACCTACGACCAGCTCACCATCGAGCCGGCCGTCGTCGGTGACGCCGCCAACTACCTGCTGGAGGGCTTCGAGGCCCTCGTCGCGACCAACGAGGGCGCGGTGCTCTACATCGAGCTCCCGACCTCCGTCGAGCTGCTCATCGCGCACACCGAGCCGGGCGTCCAGGGCGACCGCTCCACCGGTGGCACCAAGCCGGCCACGCTGGAGACCGGTGCCGAGATCCAGGTCCCGCTCTTCGTCGTCACCGGCGAGAAGGTCAAGGTCGACACCCGCGACGGCAGCTACCTCGGCCGGGTGAAGTAAGTCCGTGTCGGCCGCACGCAGCAAGGCCCGCACCCGGGCCTTCCAGATCCTCTTCGAGGCCGACCACCGCGGGGTCGACCCGCAGCAGGTCCTCGCCGACTGGGTGGCCCGCGCCCGCGAGCCCAAGCCCGACGAGGGCACCCCCCAGGTCGCCGAGTACACGATGGAGCTGATCGAGGGTTACGTCCGGCACGCGCGCCGGATCGACGACCTGATCTCCCAGTACTCGGTGGGCTGGACGCTCGACCGGATGCCGATCGTGGACCGCAACGTCCTGCGGCTCGGCGCCTACGAGCTGATCTGGGAGGACGGCGTCCCGGACGCCGTCGTCCTGGACGAGGCCGTGGAGATCGCCAAGGAGTTCTCCACGGACGACTCCCCGTCCTTCGTCAACGGCCTGCTCGCCCGCTTCCTGGAGCTGAAGCCGAGCATCCGCCGCTAGGCACGGACGGGCCCCGCCCCGCGAACGGCCGCCGGACCCGCACGAGGGTCCGGCGGCCGTCGCGCGTTTCACCCGGGTGGCGTATGTTGGGATCCTACTGGCCGGTAACTTATCGGTCGCACCATGAGAGATCCCCAGGTATCCCCACGCACGTCCGCAGTGAAGGGCAGGCCACCCCCATGACCACGGCGATCCGCAGCGAGTTCGACCAGGGCATCGCGCTGAGCAGACACCCCGACGAGCCCGGCCGTTACGACGGCGAGCTCGGCGCGGGCTGGCAGATCGGCGGCGGCGTCAACGGCGGGCTGCTGCTCGCCGTCGCCGGACACGCGCTGTCGCTGGAGCACGGCGACCACCCCGACCCGGTGTCGATCAGCGGTTACTACCTGTCCGCCTCGGTGCCGGGCCCGGCCACCGTCCGCACCGAGGTGCTGCGCTCCGGCCGCGGCCTGTCCACCGGCACCGCCTCGCTCAGCCAGGACGGCGTCGAACGGCTGCGCGTCGTCGCCAGCCACGGGGACCTCTCGACGGCCGTCGGCGAGGTGCGCACCAGCGCGCAGCCGCCGCAGCTGCCGCCGCCGGACCAGTGTGTCGGCGTCGAACACGCGCCCAAGGAACTCATCGCCCAGGCCGCCCTGCTGGAGCGCTTCGACCTGCGGCTCGACCCGGCCACGATCGGCTGGGCGCTCGGACAGCCGTCCGGCACCGGGCGGATCCAGGGCTGGTTCCGGCTCGCCGACGGCCGCGAGCCCGACCCGCTGCTGCTCCTGCTGGTCGCCGACGCGCTGCCGCCGGTCACCTTCGACCTGGGGATGCCGGGCTGGGCGCCGACCGTCGAGCTGACCGTCCACCTGCGGGCCAGGCCGGTGCCCGGCTGGCTGCGGGTCACCCACGCGACCCGCAACCTGGCCGGCGGCTACTTCGAGGAGGACGCCGAGGTCTGGGACGAGGCCGGCCGTCTGGTCGCGCAGTCCCGCCAGCTCGCCCGGGTGCCGCGTCCGGCGTGAGGCCCGACGGCGCGAGAACCGGCGCATTACCGGTGGTTACATTCCTGTGACACGCCGTACGTGTGCGGCGCTCGGGACTGGGGAGTAACACGGTCAGCGGCGGGCCCCGCCGCCGACCGTGACCCTACTGAGCCGGGAGCCACACGTGAGCGAGCGTAGCGAGCGAGCCATTGGGAGGCGCGTGTGGGCGAATGCCCCTGCCGAGCGCAGCGAGGTGGGAGCATGAGTCGAAAAGGCCGCGCTCGCCGCATCTCCGACTGCACCGCCGGCGGCTTCCGCCCGAACGCCCGTGCCCCGCACCGGCGGAGCGACGGGGAGGGGGCCGACCAGGCCTTCGTCATCGGTGTGCTGACCAGCGCCGCGGACTTCGAACGGGCCCGCGCCTGGCGGGTGACCGACGCCCCCGACTACGAGCGCTACCTGGCCGACACGGCCGACCTGCTCGCCGAGGCGCTGCGGCGCTTCGACACCGTCCGGGCGCGGATGTTCCACCCGCAGGACTTCGCCGAGTTCTGCGTCCTGCACGGGCTGGACCCGGCCGAGCCGGCCGCCCGCGACCGCTACCTGCTCAACCCCGCGCTGCAGACCCAACTGCTCGCCTACCAGGGCGAGGAGCTCGCCGGGGACTTCGTGCCGCGCCTGGTCCGCGCCCGGGAGAACGGACTGACGCTCCGCCACGCTGACCTGATCCTCGACGGCGGGCTCTACGGCGCCACCGGCGAGGCGGACGAGGACCACGGCCGCTGGGTGCGCACCGCCCACCAGCGCGGCTCCGAGGTGCTGCGCCGGATGCTGGTCGGCGCGGGCGCCGGGGTGTACGAGCTGCGGGTGCGGGTGGACGCGCCGGGCGGGAGGCTGAGCGCCGCGGCGCGCGTCCTCCAGTGGGAGGACGGCGTCGTGCGGATCAACGACGAGGACCTGGAGCTGGTCTGCGCGGTGCTGTGCGCCGGGCTGGCCCTGGAACTGCCGGGCGTGGCCGTGCTGCACGGCTCGCAGGGGTCGGCGGCGGCCTGCGGGGAGTACCGGCCGGCCGCGTGGGCCTGGTCGAGCGGCGGGCCGGACTGGGCCCCGGCGGCCCGGCCGGTGCGGCTGGACGGGGTGGCCGCGCAGCCCGGGTACAGCCTGGGCACGGTCTGCTGAGGCACTGCCGAGGCGCCGGGGAGACACAGGGGAAGGCACCGGGAAGGCACCGGGAAGGCACGGGAGAAGCGCCGGCCCCGGCTGCTGGAACCACCGCTGCTGGAAACACCACGGCGCGGCCCCCGGGTTCCGGGGTGCCGCGCCGTGACGTTTCTGCTTGCCCGAAAGGGCGGGACGAGCCTCGTTTCCGCTGGCGGGAGCCGGTGCGGGGAGCGTCAGCTCGCCTCCTCCTCGCGCACCGCGCGGCGCGCGTCGGGGTTGAGCACGCCCCACGAGATCAGCTGCTCGGTGAGGATCGACGGCGACTGGTCGTAGATGACGGCCAGGGTGCGCAGGTCGTCCTGGCGGATCGACAGCACCTTGCCGTTGTAGTCGCCGCGCTGGCTCTGGATGGTCGCCGCGTAGCGCTGCAGCGGGCCGGCCTTCTCGGACGGGACCTGGGTCAGTCTCTCCAGGTCGAGCACCAGGCGCGGCGGCGGCTCGGCCGCGCCGCCCGGGGTGCCGCCGGGCAGCAGCTCCTGGACCGGGACGCCGTAGAACTCCGCCAGCTCGGCCAGCCGCTGCACGGTGACCGCACGGTCGCCGCGCTCGTACGAACCGACGACGACTGCCTTCCAGCGCCCCTGGGACTTCTCCTCGACACCGTGCAGGGAGAGACCCTGCTGAGTGCGGATCGCTCGGAGTTTGCCTCCGAGCTGCTTCGCGTAGTCGCTGGACATTGATCTCCCCGGACGAGATTGCTTCGCGTTCAGTGGTGGGTCACGGGCGATTGCCGACGCCGTTACCGGTGGGTTCGACGTCCGTCTCGTAACTCACTGTGAGGTTACGTAGAGTAAGGTGTTGCGTCAAGCCGAATGGGGCAGTCGTGCGAATGGCCTGCGTCCGGGGTGCGTCGGGCGCGTTAACCCGGTGAAGCGGAATGGTGCAGGTCCGTTTGCCCGCTTGCGCGCTGGTAGGATTGCCCGAAGCCCGCGCCCGGTCGGCGGGGGCCATCCCAGACATCCTTTAAGGCCCGTCCAGTGAGGCGGGGAAGGAGGTCCGCTTCGGCATGACCACACACCAGGATCCGTCACCCCGAGCACCGCACCAGGTGCTGGACGGCGCGGACATCGCCCGGGTCGTCACCCGGATAGCGCACGAGATCGTCGAGCGCGCCAAGGGCGCGGAGGACGTCGTGCTGCTCGGCATCCACACCCGCGGCGTCCACCTCGCCCGCCGCCTGCGCGACCGGCTGGCCCAGATCACCGGCCGCGAGATCCCGCTCGGCACCCTGGACATCACGATGTACCGGGACGACCTCCGGCTCAAGCCCGCCCGCGCCCTGGAGCACACCGAGATCCCGGCCGGCGGCATCGACGGCAAGCTCGTGATCCTCGTCGACGACGTGCTGTTCTCCGGCCGCACCATCCGCGCCGCGCTCGACGCGCTCGGCGACATCGGCCGCCCGCGCGCCGTCCAGCTCGCCGTCCTGGTCGACCGCGGCCACCGCGAGCTGCCGATCCGCGCCGACTACGTGGGCAAGAACCTGCCCACCTCGCTGCGCGAGGCCGTGCAGGTGCGCCTGGCCGACACCGACGGCGTGGACGCCGTCCTGGTCGGCGACCGCGACCACAACCAGCGCTCGTCGCAGGCCCTGACCGAACCGCACCTTCCGGAGTAGCCCGCGTGATGCGCCACCTCGTCTCCGCCGCCGATCTCACCCGCGACGACGCGCTGCTGGTCCTGGACACCGCCGAGGAGCTGGCCCAGCTCTCCGGGCGGGCCGTGAAGAAGCTGCCCACGCTGCGCGGCCGGACCGTCGTCAACCTCTTCTTCGAGGACTCGACCCGCACCAAGACCTCCTTCGAGGTCGCCGAGAAGCGCCTCTCGGCGGACGTCATCAACTTCTCCGCCAAGGGCTCGTCCGTCTCCAAGGGCGAGAGCCTCAAGGACACCGCGCTGACCCTGCAGGCCATGGGTGCCGACGCGGTCGTCATCCGCCACCACGCCTCCGGCGCGCCCGCCCGCCTGGCGCAGTCCGACTGGCTGCACGGCAGTGTCATCAACGCCGGTGACGGCACCCACGAGCACCCCACCCAGGCGCTGCTCGACGCCTTCACCATGCGCCGCCACCTCAACCCGGGCAGTGGCAAGGACCTCGCAGGGCGCCGGGTGACGATCGTCGGCGACGTCCTGCACAGCCGGGTCGCCCGCTCCAACGTCCACCTGCTGACCACCCTCGGCGCCCAGGTCACCTTCGTCGCCCCGCCGACGCTGCTGCCCATCGGCATCGAGAACTGGCCCTGCGAGATCAGCTACGACCTGGAGAGCGTGCTCCCCAAGACGGACGCGCTGATGATGCTCCGGGTGCAGCGCGAGCGGATGAACGCCGCGTTCTTCCCGACCGAGCGGGAGTACAGCCGCCGCTACGGCATGAACGGCCCGCGGATGACCCAGCTGCCCGAGCACGCGATCGTCATGCACCCCGGCCCGATGGTCCGCGGCATGGAGATCACCGCCGAGGTCGCCGACTCGCCGCGCTGCACCGCGGTCGAGCAGGTCGCCAACGGCGTGTCGGTCCGCATGGCCGTGCTGTACCTGCTCCTCGGCGGGGCCGTCTTCGCCGACGGCCCGAACGACGCCGCCCGCACCGAATCCGTGGAGACCGCCAAGTGACCACCTACCTGATCCGCAACGCCCAGATCGCCGGCGGCGCCCCGCAGGACCTCCACCTCGCCGACGGCGTGATCAAGGCGATCGGCACCGGCCTGGCCGTCGAGGCCGACATCGAGATCGACGCCACCGGCCTGATCGTGCTGCCCGGCCTGGTCGACCTGCACACCCACCTGCGCGAGCCCGGCCGCGAGGACGCCGAGACCGTCCTCACCGGCACCCAGGCCGCCGCGATGGGCGGCTTCACCGCCGTGCACGCGATGGCCAACACCACCCCGGTGGCCGACACCGCCGGCGTCGTCGAGCAGGTCTGGCGGCTCGGCCAGGAGGCCGGCTACTGCGACGTGCAGCCGGTCGGCGCCGTCACCGTCGGCCTGGAGGGCAAGAAGCTCGCCGAGCTCGGCGCCATGCACGAGTCCGCCGCCGGCGTCCGGGTCTTCTCCGACGACGGCAAGTGCGTCGACGACGCCGTGCTGATGCGCCGCGCGCTGGAGTACGTCAAGGCCTTCGACGGCGTCGTCGCCCAGCACGCCCAGGAGCCGCGGCTCACCGAGGGCGCGCAGATGAACGAGGGCCAGGTCTCCGGCGAGCTCGGGCTCGGCGGCTGGCCGGCCGTCGCCGAGGAGTCGATCATCGCCCGCGACGTGCTGCTCGCCGCGCACGTCGGCTCCCGGCTGCACGTCTGCCACGTCTCCACGGCCGGCTCGGTCGAGATCATCCGCTGGGCCAAGGCCAAGGGCTGGGACGTCACCGCCGAGGTCACCCCGCACCACCTGCTGCTCACCGACGAGCTGGTCCGCTCGTACGACCCGGTCTACAAGGTGAACCCGCCGCTGCGCACCGCCGCGGACGTCCAGGCGCTGCGCAAGGCGCTGGCCGACGGCACCATCGACGCCGTCGCCACCGACCACGCGCCGCACCCGGCCGAGGACAAGGACTGCGAGTGGGCCGTCGCCGCGATGGGCATGGTCGGCCTGGAGACCGCGCTGTCGGTCGTGCAGCAGACCATGGTCGACACCGGCCTGCTGAACTGGGCGGGCGTCGCCGACCGCATGTCGCACCGCCCGGCCCGGATCGGCCGTCTCGCCGGGCACGGCCGGCCCGTCTCGGTCGGTGAGCCGGCCAACCTGGTGCTGTTCGATCCCGCGTACCGTGGTGCCGTGAACCCGGACAGCTTCGCCACCCGCAGCCGCAACACCCCCTACAAGGGCCTCGACCTGCCCGGACGGGTGCACGCCACCTTCCTGCGCGGCCGGGCGACCGTCCTGGCCGGGGAGCTCGTCGAGCAGGGCGTCGACGCGTGAGTTTCCACCGCACGCCCGCCCCGCTCGCCCCGTTCACCCCGCTGGCCCAGGAACAGGCCAAGGTCCACGACTGGCCCGGGTACATCGGCTGGGCCGTCGGCCTGCTGATCGTGATCGGGCTCGTCTACTGGCTGATGCGCCAGGGCTGGAACTGGCGGCGCACGCTGCAGTCCGGCATCCCGCCGCTGCCCGCCGTGCCGGCCGGCGCCGGCCGGACCATCCTGGAGACCAGCGGCCGGTACCACGGCACCACCACCGCCGGGAACTGGCTCGACCGGGTCGTCGCGCACGGCCTGGGCAACCGCAGCCGCGCCGACCTCATCCTCGGCGAGGACGGCCTGCTGGTGCGCCGCCCCGGCGACGTCGACCTCTGGATCCCGGCCGGGCACCTGACCGGTGCCCGCACGGACTCCGGAATCGCCGGCAAGGTCGTCCCGGCCGGGATCCTCGTCGTCACCTGGACGCACGAGGGCACCGAGCTGGACTCCGGCTTCCGGGCCGACCACCCCGACGAGCACGCCGCCTGGGTCGAGGCGGTCGCTCACCTCGCAACACGTACGAAGACGAAGACGGAAGAGGCCGCGCAATGACCGCACCTGCCCCCACCACGCAGCGCCAACGGCGGGAACGCGTCCCGGCCGTGCTCGTCCTGGAGGACGGCCGGACCTTCCGCGGCCAGGCCTACGGCGCCGTCGGCGAGACCTTCGGCGAGGCGGTCTTCAACACCGGCATGTCCGGCTACCAGGAGACCCTCACCGACCCGTCGTACCACCGCCAGGTGGTCGTGATGACGGCCCCGCAGATCGGCAACACCGGCTGGAACGACGAGGACGACGAGTCCAAGCGGATCTGGGTCGCCGGGTACGTCGTGCGCGACCCCGCCCGGGTCGCCTCCAACTGGCGCTCGCGCCGCTCGCTGGACGACGAGCTCGTCCGCCAGGGCGTCGTCGGCATCAGCGGCATCGACACCCGCGCGCTCACCCGGCACCTGCGCGACCGCGGCGCCATGCGCTGCGGCATCTTCTCCGGCCCGGCGCTCGCCGACCCGGCGGCCCTGCTCGCCCGGGTGCAGCAGTCGCCCGAGATGAAGGGCGCCGACCTGTGTGCCGAGGTGGCCACCACCGAGCCGTACATCGTCCCGGCCATCGGTGAGAAGAGGTTCACCGTCGCCGCGCTGGACCTCGGCATCAAGGCGATGACCCCGCAGCGGATGGCCGAGCGCGGCATCGAGGTCCACGTGCTGCCGGCCAACGCCTCCCTGGAGGACGTCTACGCCGTCAACCCGGACGGCGTCTTCTTCTCCAACGGCCCGGGCGACCCGGCCACCGCCGACCAGCAGGTCGCCGTGGCGCAGGGCGTGCTGGAGCGGAAGACCCCGTTCTTCGGGATCTGCTTCGGCAACCAGATCCTGGGCCGCGCCCTCGGCTTCGGCACCTACAAGCTCAAGTACGGCCACCGCGGCATCAACCAGCCGGTGCAGGACCGCACCACCGGCAAGGTCGAGGTGACCGCCCACAACCACGGCTTCGCCGTGAACGCGCCTCTGGACAAGGTGAGCGACACCCCCTACGGGCGGGTCGAGGTCTCCCACGTCTGCCTCAACGACGACGTGGTCGAGGGCCTGCAGGCGCTCGACGTGCCCGCCTTCAGCGTGCAGTACCACCCCGAAGCGGCCGCCGGCCCGCACGACGCCGCCTACCTGTTCGACCGCTTCGTGAAGCTCATGGAGGGCCAGCGTGCCTAAGCGCACTGACATCAAGTCCGTCCTGGTGATCGGGTCCGGCCCGATCGTGATCGGCCAGGCCGCCGAGTTCGACTACTCGGGCACGCAGGCCTGCCGGGTCCTCAAGGCCGAGGGCCTGCGGGTCGTGCTGGTCAACTCCAACCCGGCCACGATCATGACCGACCCGGAGATCGCCGACGCCACCTACGTCGAGCCGATCACCCCGGAGTTCGTCGAGAAGATCATCGCCAAGGAGCGCCCCGACGCGCTGCTGCCGACCCTGGGCGGCCAGACCGCGCTCAACACGGCGATCTCGCTGGACGCCAACGGCGTGCTCGCCAAGTACAACGTCGAGCTGATCGGCGCCAAGGTCGAGTCGATCCACAAGGGCGAGGACCGCGAGCTCTTCAAGGGCGTCGTCGAGGCCGTCAACGCCAAGATCGGTTACGGCGAGTCCGCCCGCTCGGTCATCTGCCACACCATGGACGAGGTGCTGGCCGGCGTCGACACCCTCGGCGGCTACCCCGTCGTCGTGCGCCCCTCCTTCACCATGGGCGGCGCCGGCTCCGGCTTCGCCCACAACGAGGAGGACCTGCGCCGCATCGCCGGCCAGGGCCTGACCCTCTCGCCGACCACCGAGGTGCTCCTGGAGGAGTCCATCCTCGGCTGGAAGGAGTACGAGCTGGAGCTGATGCGCGACAAGAACGACAACGTCGTGGTCGTCTGCTCCATCGAGAACTTCGACCCGATGGGCGTGCACACCGGTGACTCGATCACCGTGGCCCCGTCGATGACGCTCACCGACCGCGAGTACCAGATCCTGCGCGACATCGGCATCGCCGTCATCCGCGAGGTCGGCGTCGACACCGGCGGCTGCAACATCCAGTTCGCGGTCAACCCCGAGGACGGCCGGGTCATCGTCATCGAGATGAACCCGCGCGTGTCCCGCTCCTCGGCGCTCGCCTCCAAGGCCACCGGCTTCCCGATCGCCAAGATCGCCGCCAAGCTGGCCGTCGGCTACACGCTCGACGAGATCCCCAACGACATCACCGAGGAGACCCCGGCCTCCTTCGAGCCGACCCTCGACTACGTCGTCGTCAAGGTGCCGCGCTTCGCGTTCGAGAAGTTCCCGAGCGCCGACGCCACCCTCACCACGACCATGAAGTCCGTCGGCGAGGCCATGGCCCTCGGCCGCAACTTCCCCGAGGCGCTGCAGAAGGCGCTGCGCTCGCTGGAGAAGAAGGGCTCCCAGTTCAGCTGGACCGGCCCCGTGGGCGAGAAGGCCGCGCTGCTGGCCAAGGCGGTCGTGCCGACCGACGGCCGGATCAACACCGTGATGGACGCCATCCGGGCCGGCGCCACCGCGGAGGAGGTGTTCGAGGCCACCAAGATCGACCCGTGGTTCGTCGACCAGCTCTTCCTGCTCGACGAGATCGCCGGCGAGCTCGCCGACGCCGCCGAGCTCACCCCGGACCTGCTGCGCCACGCCAAGCGGCACGGCTTCTCCGACCAGCAGATCGGCGAGATCCGCGGCCTGAAGCCGGACGTCGTCCGCGAGGTGCGCCACGCGCTCGGCATCCGCCCGGTGTTCAAGACCGTCGACACCTGCGCCGCCGAGTTCGCCGCCAAGACCCCGTACTTCTACTCGTCCTACGACGAGGAGAACGAGGTCGCCCCGCGCACCAAGCCCGCGGTGATCATCCTCGGCTCCGGCCCGAACCGCATCGGCCAGGGCATCGAGTTCGACTACTCCTGCGTCCACGCCTCCTTCGCGCTGGCCGAGGCCGGGTACGAGACCGTCATGGTCAACTGCAACCCGGAGACCGTCTCCACCGACTACGACACCTCCGACCGGCTCTACTTCGAGCCGCTCACCCTGGAGGACGTCCTGGAGATCGTCCACGCCGAGCAGCAGGCCGGTCCGCTCGCGGGCGTCATCGTCCAGCTCGGCGGCCAGACCCCGCTCGGCCTCGCCCAGGCGCTCAAGGACAACGGCGTGCCGATCGTCGGCACCCAGCCCGAGGCGATCGACCTCGCCGAGGAGCGCGGCGCCTTCGGCCGCGTCCTGCGCGACGCCGGCCTGCCGGCGCCCAAGCACGGCACCGCCTTCTCCTTCGAGGAGGCCAAGGCGATCGCCGACGAGATCGGCTACCCGGTGCTCGCCCGCCCGTCCTACGTGCTCGGCGGCCGTGGCATGGAGATCGTCTACGACGAGGCCTCCCTCGCCTCCTACCTGGAGCGGCACGCCGGCCTGATCTCCGAGCACCCGGTGCTCATCGACCGCTTCCTCGACGACGCGGTGGAGATCGACGTCGACGCGCTCTACGACGGCACCGAGCTCTACCTCGGCGGCGTCATGGAGCACATCGAGGAGGCCGGCATCCACTCCGGCGACTCCGCCTGCGCGCTGCCCCCGATCACCCTCGGCGGCTACGACATCAAGCGCCTGCGCACCTCCACCGAGGCCATCGCGCGCGGCGTCGGCGTCCGCGGCCTGATCAACATCCAGTTCGCGATGGCCGGCGACATCCTCTACGTCCTGGAGGCCAACCCGCGCGCCTCCCGGACCGTCCCGTTCACCTCCAAGGCCACCGCGGTGCCGCTGGCCAAGGCGGCCGCCCGGGTCTCGCTCGGCGCCACCATCGCCGAGCTGCGCGCCGAGGGCATGCTCCCGGCCGAGGGCGACGGCGGCACGCTGCCCGCCGACGCGCCGATCGCGGTCAAGGAGGCCGTGATGCCGTGGAGCCGCTTCCGCGACGTCCACGGCCGCGGGGTCGACACCGTCCTCGGCCCGGAGATGCGCTCGACCGGTGAGGTCATGGGCATCGACAAGGTCTTCGGCACGGCCTACGCCAAGGCCCAGGCCGGCGCCTACGGCGCGCTGCCGACCAAGGGCAAGGTCTTCGTCTCCGTCGCCAACCGCGACAAGCGCAACCTCGTCTTCCCGGCGCGCGCCCTGGTCAGCCTCGGCTTCGAGGTGCTCGCCACGGCCGGCACCGCCGAGGTGCTCCAGCGCGGCGGCATCCCGTCCACGCTGGTGCGCAAGCACAGCGAGGGCGAGGGCCCGAACGGCGAGAAGACCATCGTCCAGCTGATCCACGACGGCGAGGTCGACCTCATCATCAACACGCCGTACGGCACCGGCGGGCGCCTGGACGGCTACGAGATCCGCACCGCGGCCGTCGCCCGCGCCGTGCCCTGCCTGACCACCGTCCAGGCGATGGGCGCGGCCGTCCAGGGCATCGACCGGCTGCTGCGCGACGAGGTCGGGGTGATGTCGCTCCAGGAGCACGCCGAGCTGATCAACGCCGGCCGCAAGTAGCACCACCGCAGTGGGGGGCACCGAAGCCAGTCGGGTGCCCCCCACTTCCATGCCCGCGATTCGACCTGCCGCGCTGTGAACACCGCTGCTCGCTCCGGGAGTTGACCCCCCTTGTACAAGCTTCTGTTCGACCTCGTCTTCAAGAAGATGGACCCGGAGAAGGCCCACCACCTCGCCTTCTTCTGGATCCGCCTCGCCTCCTCCGTGCCGGGCCTGCGCACCCTCGTCCGGCTGCTGCTCGCCCCGCAGGACCGGGCGCTGCGCACCCGCGCCCTCGGCCTCGACCTGCCCGGCCCGTTCGGGCTCGCGGCCGGCTTCGACAAGAACGGCGTCGGCATCGACGGCCTCGCGATGCTCGGCTTCGACTACGTCGAGATCGGCACCATCACCGGCGAGGCCCAGCCCGGCAACCCGGCGCCGCGGCTGTTCCGCCTGGTCGAGGACCGCGCGCTGATCAACCGGATGGGCTTCAACAACCAGGGCTCGGCCCGGGTCGCCGCCCGCCTCGCCGCCCGCCCGCACACCAGCTCCACCCCGGTGATCGGCGTCAACATCGGCAAGACCAAGGTCGTCGAGGAGGCCGACGCCGTCGCCGACTACGTCAAGTCGACCGAGCGGCTGGCCCGTTACGCCGACTACCTGGTCGTCAACGTCAGCTCGCCGAACACCCCCGGACTGCGCAACCTGCAGGCCGTCGACCACCTGCGCCCGCTGCTCTCCGCCGTCCGCGAGGCCGCCGACCGCACCACCGCGCACCACGTGCCGCTGCTGGTGAAGATCGCCCCGGACCTCGCCGACGAGGACGTCGACGCCGTCGCCGACCTCGCCCTGGAGCTGGGCCTGGACGGCATCATCGCCACCAACACCACGATCGGCCGCGAGGGCCTGCGGGCCGACGCCGCGCGGGTCGAGGAGATCGGCATGGGCGGCCTGTCTGGCGCCCCGCTCAAGGCCCGCGCCCTGGAGGTCCTCCAGCGGCTGCGCGCCCGCACCGGCGGCCGGCTGACGCTCGTGTCGGTCGGCGGCGTGGAGAGCGCCGAGGACGCCTGGCAGCGGATCATCCACGGCGCCGACCTCGTCCAGGGCTACAGCGCCTTCATCTACGAGGGCCCGTTCTGGTGCCGCCGCATCCACAAGGGCCTCTCCGCCCGCGTCCGGGACGCGGGCTTCCGCAACCTGGCCGCGGCGGTCGGCAGCGCCGTGCGCCCCTCGTGACCCCCCGTACCGCCACTGGAAACCCCGGAGACGACATGACCCTCGCCCCGTTCGGCGCCCGGCTGCGCCAGGCCATGGACACCCGTGGCCAGCTCTGCGTCGGCATCGACCCGCACGCCTCCCTGCTCGCCGCCTGGGGACTCGGCGACGACGTCGCCGGCCTGGAGACCTTCAGCCGCACCGTCGTCGAGGCGCTGGCCGACCGGGTCGCCGTGCTCAAGCCGCAGGCCGCCTTCTTCGAGCGCTTCGGCAGCAAGGGCGTCGCGGTGCTGGAGAGGACCGTCGAGGAGGCCCGCGCGGCCGGTGCGCTGGTCCTGATGGACGCCAAGCGCGGCGACATCGGCTCCACCATGGCCGCCTACGCCGAGGCCTTCCTCGCGCCCGGCAGCCCGCTGTTCTCCGACGCCCTCACCGTCAGCCCCTACCTCGGCTTCGGCTCGCTGCGCCCGGCGCTCGACCTCGCGCGCGAGCACGGCTGCGGGGCGTTCGCGCTGGCGCTCACCTCCAACCCGGAGGGCGCCGAGGTGCAGCGCGCCGTCGGCGCCGGCGGCGAGCCGGTCGCCGCCTCGGTGCTGCGCCAGCTGGCGGCCGAGAACGCCGGGGCCGAGCCGCTCGGCTCGTTCGGCGCGGTGGTCGGCGCGACGCTCGCCGACGCGGGCGTGGACCTCGCGATCAACGGCCCGCTGCTGGCCCCCGGCATCGGCGCCCAGGGCGCGACGATGGCGGACCTGCCGCGGGTGTTCGGCGCCTCGGTGCGCAACGTCGTGCCGAGCGTCAGCCGGGACGTCCTCAAGCACGGCCCGTCGGTGCCGGCGCTGCGCGAGGCGGCCGAGCGGTTCGTGGGGGAGTACGCGGACGCCGTGAAGTAGCGCGGCGCGAAGTGCCGTCCGGGGGCCGGGTGGTAGCCGGCCGGTGACCCTGCGCAGTGTGCGCAGGACCGGGCGGTGCCGCTCCGCAGGGCCTCCGCTTGACGTGAGCGCCGTCACATCGGCGGTGCCAAAGTCTCGCAATCGCGGTCATTTTGCCCCGGAAAGTCCTGGTCGGCCTTGGCTGACCAGGACTTTTCGTGTTCTTTTCCTGACGCGGCGCCGCAATCCGGGTAGTGTCCGGCGATAGGTCATCGAAGAGCCGCGATTCTCGTAGCTCCCGCAGGTCAGGGCCCTGGGGTTCCACTTGCGGAGGTGTCCTGGAGAACCAAACCAGTCATAGCTCAATCCCTTCCTTCCACACCCTGAGGTGAACGGCGTGGCTCTTCCGCCCCTTACCCCTGAACAGCGCACCGCCGCGCTCGCCAAGGCCGCCGAGGCTCGCCGGGAGCGCGCCGAGGTCAAGAACCGGCTCAAGCACTCCGGCGCCTCCCTGCACGAGGTGATCAAGGCCGGCAAGGCCGACAACGACGTCATCGGCAAGATGAAGGTCTCGGCCCTGCTGGAGTCGCTCCCGGGCGTCGGCAAGGTCCGGGCCAAGCAGATCATGGAGCGCCTCGGCATCAGCGAGAGCCGTCGTGTCCGCGGTCTCGGCACGAACCAGATCGCCTCCCTGGAGCGGGAGTTCGGCGGCGGTGCCGCCTGACCGTGCCCCCGTGGTCCCGGGATCGTCCGCGATCCGGGATAATCGGTGCATGAGTGAGCGTCCGCGGCTGACCGTGCTCTCCGGCCCTTCGGGGGTCGGCAAGAGCACGGTCGTCGCTCATATGAGGAAGCAGCACCCCGAGGTCTGGCTCTCGGTGTCGGCGACGACCCGCCACCCGAGGCCCGGCGAGCAGAACGGGGTCCAGTACCACTTCGTCGACAACGACGAGTTCGACAAGCTGATCGCCAACGGCGAGCTCCTGGAGTGGGCCGTCTTCGCCGGCAACCGCTACGGCACCCCGCGCGCGGCGGTGCAGGAGAAGCTGGAGCGCGGCGAGCCCGTCCTGCTGGAGATCGACCTGCAGGGCGCCCGCCAGGTGCGCGAGTCGATGCCGGAGGCCCAGCTGGTGTTCCTGGCTCCGCCGAGCTGGGACGAGCTGGTCCGCCGGCTGACCGGCCGGGGCACCGAGCCGCAGGACGTCATTGAGAAGCGGCTGGAGGCCGCCAAGGTCGAGCTGGCGGCGGAGCCGGAGTTCGACACGACTCTTGTCAACACCTCCGTCGAGCAGGTAGCGGCCGAACTGCTAGCCTTGCTCGGTGTAGGCTGACCTGTCTGTCTTTTCCACCCTTTCGGAAGGTTTTCGCGTGTCCTCTTCCATGACCGCGCCCGAGGGCATCATCAACCCGCCGATCGACGAGCTGCTTGAGGCCACCGACTCCAAGTACAGCCTGGTGATCTACGCCGCCAAGCGGGCGCGCCAGATCAACGCGTACTACTCCCAGCTCGGCGAGGGCCTGCTGGAGTACGTCGGCCCGCTGGTCGACACCCACGTGCACGAGAAGCCGCTGTCGATCGCGCTCCGCGAGATCAACGCCGGCATGCTGACCGCCGAGGCGGTCGAGGGCGCCTGATCCGGTCGACCTCGTAACTCTCCGGAAGGGCCTGGCGGAATCGTTTCCGCCGGGCCCTTCGGCGTTGTGCAGCGGACGGGGCCACGGTGCGGGTGATCGTCGCGGGGCCGTAGGGTGTGCACGTCCCTGGAGTGGAGGAGAGCGGGATCATGAGCGCGACTTCGGACCGGACCGGCGCGGACGCCCCGCGCGTCGTCCTCGGCGTCAGCGGCGGCATCGCGGCCTACAAGGCCTGTGAGCTGCTCCGCCGGTTCACCGAGTCCGGCCACCTGGTCACCGTGGTGCCCACCGCCGCCGCGCTGCACTTCGTCGGCGAGGCCACCTGGGCCGCCCTGTCCGGCCGCCCGGCCGCCACCGAGACCTGGGAGAACGTCCACGAGGTGCCGCACGTGCGGATCGGCCAGCAGGCCGACCTCGTCGTCGTCGCCCCCGCCACCGCGGACCTGATCGCCAAGGCCGCCCACGGCCTCGCCGACGACCTCCTCACCAACACCCTGCTCACCGCGCGCTGTCCGGTCGTGATCGCGCCCGCCATGCACACCGAGATGTGGGAGCACCCGGCCACCCGGGAGAACGTCGCCACGCTGCGCCGCCGCGGCGTCATCGTGCTGGAGCCCGCCGTCGGGCGGCTCACCGGCAAGGACACCGGCAAGGGGCGGCTGCCCGAGCCGGCCGCGGTCTTCGAGGCCTGCCGGGCCGTGCTGCGCCGCGGCGGCGCCGTGCCGACCGACCTGGCCGGGCGCCACGTGGTGGTCTCGGCCGGCGGCACCCGGGAGCCGCTGGACCCGGTGCGCTATCTCGGGAACCGCTCCTCCGGCAAGCAGGGCTACGCGCTGGCCGTGACGGCGGCGGCCCGTGGGGCGCGGGTGACGCTGGTCTCGGCCAACGCGGAACTGCCCGATCCGGCGGGGGTGGACGTCGTGCACGTCTCGACCGCCTTGGAGCTGCGCGAGGCCGCACTGAAGGCGGCGGAGGACGCGGACGCCGTGGTCATGGCCGCGGCGGTGGCCGACTTCCGGCCCGCCGAGTACGTCACCGGCAAGATCAAGAAGGTCGAGGGGGTCGAGCCGGCGCCCGTCGCGCTGGTCCGCAATCCGGACGTCCTGGCCGAGCTGTCCGCCCACCGGACCCGTTCGGGCCAACTGGTCGTGGGTTTCGCGGCGGAGACCGACGACGTGCTCGCGTACGGCCGCGCCAAGCTCGCCCGCAAGGGCTGCGACCTGCTCGTCGTCAACGAGGTCGGCAACGGCAAGGCCTTCGGGACGGACGTCAACGAGGCCGTGGTGCTGGGCTCCGACGGCAGTGAGACGGCCGTTCCGGTGGGCCCCAAGGAGGTGCTCGCGGACGTGGTCTGGGACTTGGTCGTGGAACGGCTGGAAACGGTCGGCAACCGGACAGAAGGCGCTTGAGTCCGGTCGGAGAGCCACTTGATAACGGTCTCGTTTTCCGGAAGCGGGTGACGTTCGACGGAACCTGACCGTTAGACTCCAGGAATCAAGTCTTTCCGGATGTCCCCGGTCCGCCGGGGGCCTTCAGTCAGCAGCCGCTGCAACCCCAGGGAGCGCTGTGTCTCGCCGCCTGTTCACCTCGGAGTCCGTGACCGAGGGACACCCCGACAAGATCGCTGACCAGATCAGCGACACCATCCTCGACGCTCTCCTGCGGGAGGACCCGACCTCCCGGGTCGCCGTGGAGACGCTCATCACCACCGGCCAGGTGCACGTGGCCGGCGAGGTGACGACGAAGGCGTACGCGCCGATCGCCCAGCTCGTCCGGGACAAGATCCTGGAGATCGGTTACGACAGCTCCAAGAAGGGCTTCGACGGCGCCTCCTGCGGCGTGTCGGTGTCCATCGGTGCTCAGTCGCCCGACATCGCGCAGGGCGTCGACACCGCGTACGAGGCTCGGGTCGAGGGCGATGAGGATGACCTCGACAAGCAGGGTGCCGGCGACCAGGGCCTGATGTTCGGCTACGCGTCGGACGAGACCCCCGAGCTCATGCCGCTGCCGATCACCCTGGCGCACCGCCTGTCGCGCCGCCTGACCGAGGTCCGCAAGAACGGGACCATCCCGTACCTGCGCCCCGACGGCAAGACCCAGGTCACCATCGAGTACGACGGCGACAAGGCCGTCCGCCTCGACACCGTGGTCGTCTCCACGCAGCACGCCTCGGACATCGACCTGGAGTCGCTGCTCACCCCGGACATCCGCGAGTTCGTCGTGGAGCCGGAGCTCAAGGCGCTCGCCGAGCAGGGCATCAAGCTCGTGACCGACGGCTACCGGCTGCTGGTCAACCCGACCGGCCGTTTCGAGATCGGCGGCCCGATGGGCGACGCCGGCCTGACCGGCCGCAAGATCATCATCGACACGTACGGCGGCATGGCCCGCCACGGCGGCGGCGCCTTCTCGGGCAAGGACCCGTCCAAGGTGGACCGCTCGGCCGCGTACGCGATGCGCTGGGTCGCCAAGAACATCGTCGCCGCCGGCCTCGCCCGCCGTGCCGAGGTCCAGGTCGCCTACGCGATCGGCAAGGCCGAGCCGGTCGGCCTGTTCGTCGAGACCTTCGGCACCGAGACCGTCCCGGTCCTCGACATCCAGAAGGCCGTCAGCGAGGTCTTCGACCTGCGCCCCGCCGCGATCATCCGCGACCTCGACCTGCTGCGCCCGATCTACTCGCAGACCGCCGCGTACGGCCACTTCGGCCGTGAGCTGCCGGACTTCACCTGGGAGCGCACCGACCGCGTGGACCAGCTGAAGGCCGCCATCGCCGGCTGATCCGTCCGGATTCCCGGAAGCGGCGCCCACTCCCCGACGGGGGTGGGCGCCGCTTCTGCGCGTCCTGTCGGTGTGACCTGGTAGTACTTGGGAGCGATGAGCAGCACAACAGGGGAGAACGGGGGCGCCGAGCCGGAGCAGCTGGCGTTCATCCGGGAGACGGTCCGCAAGGCCAAGCCGCGGACGTGGCGCGGCGCGAAGCGGGCCGAGCACCTGCCGGTGGCCCGGGTCGTGGTCGACAAGGGCGTGCTGACCATCGACAAGTTCTTCGACTACGAGGTCCCGGCCGCGATGGCCGAGGAGGCCCTTCCCGGCGTCCGGGTGCGGGTCCGGTTCGGCGCGCGCGTCGTCAAGGGGCAGCGCGAGGGCGGGGAGCTGCACGACGGGTTCATCGTGGCGCGGCTGGAGAAGAGCGACTTCCCCGGCCCGCTCGCGCCGCTCGCCCAGGTGCTCTCGCCCGAGCCCGTCCTCACCCCGCAGCTCCTGCGTCTGTGCCGGACCGTCGCCGACCGGTACGCGGGCACGCTGGCGGACGTCCTCCAGCTGGCGATCCCGCCCCGGCACGCCAAGGCCGAGGCGGAGGACTCCCCGCCGCCGCGCCCGCGCCCGGCGGCGCCCGCCCCCGGCGGCTGGCAGCGCTACCCTGCCGGGCCCGACTTCCTCGCCGCGCTGGCCGGCGGCGGCGCGCCGCGGGCCGTCTGGTCGGCGCTGCCCGGGCCCGGCTGGCCGTACGAGATCGCCCGGGCCGTCGCGGCGACGCTGGCGGGCGGGCGCGGTGCGCTGGTCGTCCTGCCGGACGGCCGCTCGGTGGCGCGGGTGGACCGGGCGCTCACCGAGCTGCTCGGCGAGGGCATGCACGTCGCCCTGGAGGCGGAGGCCGGTCCGCGAGAGCGCTACCGGCGCTGGCTCGCGGTGAGCCGCGGCTCGGTGCACGCCGTCATCGGCACCCGCGCCACGATGTTCGCGCCGGTGCGCGACCTCGGGCTGGTCGTGGTCTGGTCGGACGGCGACAGCAGCCACAGCGACCCGCGCGCCCCGCACCCGCACGTCCGCGAGGTCGCGCTGCTGCGGGCCGCCGAGGAGGGCGCGGCCGTGCTGCTCGGCGGGCACGCCGTGACGGTCGAGGGCGCGCAGCTGGTCAGCACCGGGTGGGCGCGGCCGCTGGTCGCCGACCGGGAGACCGTCCGGCAGGTCGCGCCGCGCGTGCGGACCGTCACCGACCAGGACCAGCACCGGGACGCCGCCGCGCAGGCCGCCCGGCTGCCGTCGGTGGCCTGGGAGGCCGCGCGCGAGGCGCTCGCGGCCGGGCACCCGGTGCTCATCCAGGTGCCCCGGCGCGGCTACGTGCCCCGGCTCGCCTGCGGACGCTGCCGGACGCCCGCGCGCTGCCGGCGGTGCGAGGGGCCGCTGGAGGCGCCGTCGGCGGACGCCGCGCTGTGCTGCGCGTGGTGCGGAGAGCCGGAGAACGACTGGCACTGCACCGAGTGCGGCTCCTTCCGGCTGCGGGCCCAGGTGGTCGGCGCGCGGCGGACGGCCGAGGAACTCGGGAAGGCGTTCCCGCGCATCCCGGTGCGGACCTCCGGGCGGGACGCGGTGCTCGCCACCGTGCCCGACGAGGCCTCGCTGGTGATCTCCACGCCCGGCGCCGAACCGGTGGTCGAGGGCGGCACCGGCTACGGCGCCGCGCTCCTGCTGGACGGCTGGGCGCTGCTGAGCCGCCCCGACCTGCGGGCCGGCGAGGAGACGCTGCGGCTGTGGCTGGCGGCCGCCGCGCTCGTCCGGCCGTCGACGGAGGGCGGGACGGTCGTCGTCGTCGCCGAGCCGTCCGCGCGGCCGGTGCAGGCCCTGGTGCGCTGGGACCCCCTCGGGCACGCCGGGCTGGAGCGGGACGAGCGGGCCCAGCTGCACTTCCCGCCGGTCTCCCGGATGGCCTCGGTCGCGGGGAGCCCGGCGGCGGTCGCCGACCTGCTCGGGCTGATCCGGCTGCCGGAGGGCGCGGACGTCCTCGGGCCGGTGCCCGTGCCGGCGCTGCGCGGCGAGGAGCAGGAGCGCGCGCTGCTGCGCGTGCCGCCCGGGCAGGGGGCGGCGCTGGCGGCGGCACTGAAGGCGGCGCAGATCGCGCGGATCGCGCTGCGGACACCGGAGGCGGTGCGGGTGCGGGTGGATCCGCTGGACATCGGGTGACGGGCGGGTAGCGGTGGTGCTCCGTTCGGGCGCCGGGTGGTGGTGGCGGCGGTTGCCTGCTCGGGTGCCGGGGGGCGGCTCCGTTCGGGCGCCGGGTGGTGGCGGCGGTTCGCTGCTCGGGCGCCGGGGGGCGGCCCGGCTCCGTCTCGTGCGGGGGCGGGGTGAGTGGGCCACCCCGCCCCGGGGGCCCTCGGGAGGGGAGGGGTCAGCCGCGCAGGGGGATGCCGGTGCGGTCGATCGGGGAACGCTCGGCGGGGGAACGGTCGGGGACGCCGCGATCGATCGACGTCCGGTCCATGGGCGTCCGGTCGATGGCGCTGCGGTCCACGGTGGGGCGGTCCGTGCCGGCGCGCTCCAGTGCACTGCGGTCCAGGCCGCCCTGGCGGGCCGCCGGGACGGTCGCGGCCAGGCCACTGCGCTCGGCGGGTGCGGGCAGCTCCTCGGAGCGGTCCGGGCGGCTCGGGCCCGGGACGGCGCCGCTCGCGGCCAGCAGTTCGCTGGTCGGCCGGCGCATCCCGTACCGCCGGTGCACCGCCTGCTTGGTGACGCCGAGGGCCGACCCGACCGAGTCCCAGGAGAAGCCCAGTGCCCGGTCGAACTCGACCGCCGCCGCCACCAGCGTCTCCACGCTCTCCCGCAGCTCCTGTGCCAGGCGCACGGTCGGCGCGGGCGCCCGGCCGTACACCACGAACCCGGCCGAGGTGCTGGGGCGGCGCGGGCGGTAGACGTTGCCCAGCTGGGCGGTGAGGGTCCGCAGCGCGTCGACCTGGCGCCTCACCCGCTCGATGTCCCGCACCAGCAGGTGCAGGCTCGCCCGCGCCCGGGCGTCGTGGTTGATCTGCTCGGCCATGGCCTACGTGCCACCTTCCGTACGGTCAGCTCGGCCGGAGCGCCGTGTCCCGTGCGCCCCGGCCCCGGTCAATCTCACTTGACCAACGCCGAAGCGGGGGCCGGGGTAACGCCGCCGAGCGGACTCGGGATATGCCAGTCACGGGTGTGGGTGGCACGGGACGGGCCCGGCTGCCGGTGCGGGAGCGCCTGATGAGGTGCGTGAGGCCTGCTGGGTGCGTGGGGCGGGACGGCGGAGGACGGGGGACGGGTGGCCGGCCGGGCCGCACGGAGGGGTTGCATAGACTTGCCGGTGAACCAGCCGTTGTCCCAGCCCCGCGCCCCTACGGACAGGAGCCCGCGCCCCGTGGCGATCCAGCCGATCCGTCTCTTCGGAGACCCCGTCCTGCGCGCCACCGCCCAGCCGGTGACCACCTTCGACAAGGAGCTGCGCAAGCTCGTCGGGGACCTCACCGACACCATGCTCGACGCCCCCGGGGCCGGCCTCGCCGCGCCCCAACTCGGCGTCTCCCTGCGGGTGTTCACCTACCACGTGGACGGCGTCACCGGGCACCTGATCAACCCGGACCTGTCGCTGAGCGAGGACGAGCAGGACGGCCCCGAGGGCTGCCTCTCCCTGCCGGGCCTGCGCTACGACACCAAGCGCGCGTACGGCGTCGTCGCCAAGGGCTTCAACATGTACGGCGACCCGGTCACCCTGGAGGGCACCCAGCTGCTCGCCCGCTGCATCCAGCACGAGACCGACCACCTCGACGGGATCATCTTCATCGACCGGCTCGACACCGAGCAGCGCAAGGCCGCGCTCAGGGCGATCCGGGAGGCGGAGTGGGGCACCGGGCCGGCGCCGGTCGTCAAGGTCTCCCCGCACAGCACCTTCGGCGCGGCGCGCTGAGCTCCCCACTGGCCTGAATCCCTGTTTTCAGAAAGGCACTTGATGCGTCTCGTCTTCGCCGGCACCCCCGAGGTCGCCGTTCCCGCCCTGGACGCCCTGCTCGCCTCCGACCGGCACGAGGTCGTCGCGGTGGTCACCCGCCCCGACGCCCCCGCCGGGCGCGGCCGCAAGCTGGTCGCCAGCCCCGTCGCCCAGCGCGCCGAGGAGGCCGGGATCGAGGTCCTCAAGCCGGCGAAGCCCAGTGACCCGGACTTCGTCGCCCGGCTCACCGAACTCGCCCCCGACTGCTGCCCGGTGGTCGCCTACGGCGCCCTGCTGCGCCCCGGCACCCTGGAGATCCCCAAGCACGGGTGGGTCAACCTGCACTTCTCGCTGCTGCCCGCGTGGCGCGGCGCCGCCCCGGTCCAGCACGCGGTGCTCGCCGGCGACGAGGTCACCGGCGCGTCCACCTTCCTGATCGAGCAGGGCCTGGACTCCGGCCCGGTCTTCGGCGTGATCACCGAGGAGGTCCGCCCGGCCGACACCAGCGGCGAGCTCCTGACCCGGCTGTCGCTGTCCGGCGCGCGCCTGCTCGCCGCCACCATGGACGGCATCGCGGACGGCTCCCTGCACGCCGTGCCGCAGCCGGCCGAGGGCGTCACGCTCGCCCCGAAGATCTCCGTCGAGGACGCCCGCATCGACTGGACCCACCCCGCCCTGCGCATCGACCGCGTCGTGCGCGGCTGCGCCCCGGCGCCCGGCGCCTGGACGGAGTTCCGCGGCGAGCGCCTCAAGGTGACCGGACCGGTCAAGCTGCTGCCCGGGGAGACCGGGCTCGCGCCGGGCGAGGTCGCCATGGTGGGCAAGAACAGCGTCCGGGTCGGCACCGGCAGCCACGACATCGAGCTCGGCGAGGTCCGTCCGCAGGGCAAGAAGGAGATGCGGGCCGCGGACTGGGCGCGCGGGGCGCGCCTGGAGGCCGGGGAGCGCTTCGGGGGCTGAGAGGCCGGGGCACCCGGTTTGGCGTTACTGTTCGACTGTTCGTCCGACAACCACCGCAGCTGATAACCACCACAGCTGATAACCACCGCAGCACTTTGAGGCACCTGTGAGCACCCCCAGCGCCAACCGCGCCCCCCGTCCGCACCGCCGGCCCAAGAAGGACCCGGCGCGGATCGTCGCCTTCCGCGCCCTGCGCGCCGTCGACGAGCGCGACGCCTACGCCAACCTGATCCTGCCGTCGCTGCTCCGCGAGGCCGAGCAGAAGGGCATGGAGCGGCGCGACGCCGCCCTCGCCACCGAGCTCGTCTACGGCACCCTGCGCCTCCAGGGCACCTACGACGCGATCATCGCCGCCTGCATCGACCGGCCGCTGAGCAAGGTCGACCCGCCGGTGCTCGACGTCCTCTCGCTCGGCGCGCACCAGCTGCTCGCCACCCGCATCCCGAGCCACGCGGCCGTCTCGGCCACCGTCGAGCTCGCCCGCGTCGTGCTCGGCGACGGCAAGGCGAAGTTCGTCAACGCCGTCCTGCGCCGGATCAGCGCCCGCGACCTCGACGCCTGGATCGAGCAGGTCGCCCCGCCGTACGACCAGGACGCCGAGGACCACCTCGCCGTCGTCCACTCGCACCCGCGCTGGGTCGTCTCCGCGCTCTGGGACTCCCTCGGCCGCTGGCAGCCGGACGCCTCCGGGCGCGCCGCGATCGAGGACCTGCTGCGCGCCGACAACGAGCGGCCCGAGGTCACGCTCGTCGCCCGGCCCGGACGGGTCGCCGTCGGCGAACTCGCCGACGCCCTGCCGGAGGCCGAGCCCGGCCGCTGGTCCCCGTTCGCGCTGCGGCTCGCCGAGGGCGGCGACCCGGGCTCGCTGGACGCCGTCCGGGAGAACCGGGCCGGTGTGCAGGACGAGGGCAGCCAGCTGGTCGCCCTCGCTCTCGCCGCCGCTCCGCTGGACGGCCCCGACCGGCTGTGGCTCGACGGCTGCGCCGGCCCCGGCGGCAAGGCCGCACTGCTCGGCGCCCTCGCCGCCGAGCGCGGCGCGGCCCTCGTCGCCAGCGAGAAGCAGCCGCACCGGGCCCGGCTGGTGGCGCGGGCGCTGGAGGGCAACCCCGGCCCGTACACCGTGATCGCGGCGGACGGGACGCGGCCGGCCTGGCGCTCCGGCGGCTTCGACCGCGTCCTCGTGGACGTGCCCTGCTCCGGGCTCGGCGCGCTGCGCCGCCGGCCGGAGGCGCGGTGGCGGCGGCGCCCCGCGGACGTCGCCGCGTTCGGGCCGCTCCAGCGGGACCTGCTGCGCTCCGCCATCGAGGCCACCCGGGTGGGCGGCGTCGTCGGGTACGCGACGTGCTCGCCGCACCTTGCCGAGACGCGGGCCGTCGTCGACGACGTGCTGCGCGCGGAGGGCGGCCGCGTCGAGTGGATCGACGCCCGGCCGCTGCTGCCCGGCGTGCCCGCGCTCGGGGACGGCCCGGACGTGCAGCTCTGGCCGCACCTGCACGGGACGGACGCGATGTACCTGGCGCTGCTGCGGCGGACGGCCTGACTCCGTCTTTCCCGCGCTCTCCCGCGCTCTCCCGCGCTCTCCCGCGCTCTCCCGCGCTCTCCCGCGCTCTCCCGCGCGAGCCTCCGGCGCCGCACGACCGCTTCGGCGGGCGTGCGGCGCTCGCGTTTTCCCGGCCGGTGGGCCCTGTTCGCGGCCGTCGGCTCAGGGCGTCCGGCGGGTGTGGTGCGGCGGGAGCGGCTGCGGCTGCGGGAGGCTCGTGAGGAGGGCGTGCGCCTGGGCCCGGAGGCGGTCGATCGGCGGGTCCTCGCAGATCACCTCCAGCCCGAGGGCGGTCGAGTGGCCCCGGTGGTAGTACGACTGGTAGGCGAGGTACGGGCGGTGGTCGTCCGCCGGGTCGAGCCCGACCGTGAAGGTCGCGAACAGGGTGTGCCCGTCCCCGGGCCTGGTGTCCTCGGTGCGCGAGAGGTGCCACTCGAACTCGTACGGCTCGGGCTCGGCCGGAAGGTCCAGCAGTGCCTGGGCGAGGCGGCGGACGTCGTCGGGGCCGTCGAAGGGGATCGTTTCCGAGTGGACGGGCGCGGCGGCGAACAGCTCCCACGCCGACCCGTTGCGGATGACGCTCAGGTGCCAGTCGCCCTGAGGATCGTGCCACTGGCAGTCGAGGATCGGGCCCGGATTCGCGTCCAAGGTGGTCAACCTCCCTATGGCGCTTGGTCGTTCGATTTCCCCATGGTGGCACACCGGCCGGGTCGGCGGCATGGCGGGCAGGCCGCGACCGTCGGTCGTCAGCCAGTCGTCCCGCTGTCGGCGGGCGCGGGGTGCCAGGGGCGGTCGGGGCGCGTGGGGAGGGCGGCGGCGGTGAGGCGGATGGCGTACACCTCGCGGTCGGTGGCCGGGTGCGGGACCGGGCCGAGGTACTCGTGACCGGTCAGGTGGCACCAGGCCGGGAGGTCGAGCGGGGCCGCCGGGTCCGTGGTGTGGATGTGGACCACCGTGCCGGCCGGGTGGCCCGAGATCCGGCCGCGCAGGCGCAGCAGCAGCTGTACGCAGAGCAGGCCGGTGCCGTCGATGCTCAGGTCGGGGGCGGGGTGCTGGGCGGTGGTCATCGGGTGGTCTCCGGAGGGTTGGGGGCTTGGGATGGCTGCTTTGGCGGGGTGGTCAGACGGGGTGGTCAGGTGGGGAGGTCAGGTGGGGGTGTTCGGTGTGGCGGCCCTGTGCTGGGTGACGCGCCAGAGGCGGCGGGGCAGGTCCCCCTCGTCGAACGGGTGCACCTCGGCGAGGTGCCAGCCCTTGGCGAGGGCGTCGACGAGGGCGCGCGGGAAGTAGTGCACGGCGAAGCTGCCGTGTTCCCAGATGTCGTCGCCGTGGCCGGTGCCCGCGCCGTAGTGGGCGTCGCCGGTGTGGCGGACGGTGTAGACGAACGTCCCGCCCGGGCGCAGCACGCGGCGGACCTCCGCGACGAGCGCGTGGATCTCCTCGGTGGACAGCGCCATGCAGAGCAGCATGTGGGCGAACACGGCGTCGACGGAGGCGTCGGGGAACGGCAGCGGGCGGCGGACGTCGTGGACGGCGGTGGTGACGCGGTCGGCGAGCTGCCGTGCGGCGGCCGTGGCCCGGAGCTGCTCCAGGCCGGTCGGGCTGAAGTCGGCGGCGAGGACGGTGAAGCCCTCGCGGGCGAAGAACAGCGCGTCCCGTCCGTGGCCCGCGCCGAGCTCCAGTACCTCCTGCGCCCCGGCGGCGGCGAAGACACGGGCGGCGTGCCGCGCGGGGTCGGACGGCTGCTCGCCGTACATGCCCGGGTGGGTGCCGTACGTCCGCTGCCAGTGCTCGCGTTGGGCGGCGGCGAGGTCGAGCGCCTCGCCGTCGTCGCTGCCGTGCGTCATGGGGCGCCCCTCGCGCTGGTCCGGGCCGGTGGTGCGTGTCCAGCCTAGGTCGTCGCGCGGGGAGGGCCGGGGGGTGGGGTGTGCGGCGAGGAGTGGGGGAACGACGATGCCGGGGTGCTGTGGTGGGCACCCCGGCATCGGTGAGGTCGAGAGCGAGGAAAGCGGACGGGCTAGGGTCAGGGAAGTGAGAAGGAAGCCCGTCCATGGCCTCGCCGGGGATCACCGTAGCAGTCAGGCGGGGATCAGGTCGCGCAGGTTTTCCGGGGTGATGACGACCGAGTCCGGGTGCAGGCCCTCGGGGCGTTCCAGGCCGATGTAGGTGACCGGGCCGGGCGGGGGCGTCGCGCCGGAAGCGGTGTTCCACAGGGTCGTGGTGGGGGCGCCCATGAGGTCGGCGAGGTAGCGGACGGTGAGGTGGTCGCGCTCGACGATGCCGCGCAGCAGGGTCGCGACGGAGACCCGGTTGCCCTCGACCCGGTTGGCGTCCGGGTCGCCCTGGAGGTACAGGTGCAGCCACTTGGCGTGCCAGCGGCCGTCCGGGGTACGCAGGAAGGCGAGGGGGAGGGCGACCTTGCCGGGACCGCGCAGGTCGGACTTCATGCGGACGGTGCGCGGTTCGAAGGGGAGGCCATGCTGCTCGGCCTCGCGCAGCATGTAGCCGAAGAACGACTCCTCGACCTGCTCGAAGCCCTCGCCGGAGTAGACGTTCACTTGCGGCACGACGTAGCTGCCGCGGACCGCGCCCAGGCGCAGGTTGATGAACTCGGAGGCGCCGTCGGGGGCGTCCGTGATGTCGCCGGAGTGCTCGCCCTCGATCTCGCGGAGCTGGGTGTAGGAGAGCCAGGTGATCGTCTGGAAGGCGTCGTCCAGGAGCAGCGCGGAGAGGTCGAAGTCGGTGGTGCGGCTGGTCTGCTTCCAGTGGACGAAGAAGCGCAGGAGCTCGCCGTCGACGGGGGAGAGGGAGCCGCGCGGGAGCACGCCGAGGCCGGAGGCGGTCGCCTTGCCGCTGAGGGGCAGGGCGACGTCGAGGACGGCCGGGTCGATCAGCAGGTGGCCGGGGGTGGGCAGGCGGCGGCGCAGCTCGGCGTCGAGGACGTCGATCAGGTGCTTGCGCACGGCGGCGGGCAGGGGCGGGCGGGTGTCGCCGGTGACCCACGCCCGGCCCAGGCGGTTGGCGAAGACGCGGCGGGCGGGGGGTGTGGGGTCGGTGCTCCCGCGGGCGTTGTCGTCGGCGTGGTTGTGGTCGGTGTGGTTGTGGTCGGCGCGGTCGTCGTCGGTGCGGCCGTCGTCGGCGCGGTTGTGGAGGTGCTCGCGGACGGAGAGCAGGACGCGGCCGGCGGTGTCCGGGGCGGCCCGTTCGGCGGCGGACACGACGGTGTCGAGCTCGTCCTGGGTGCGGCACGCGCACAGCAGCCGGTCCAGGGCGCGGAACAGCTTGCCGGGGGCGGACGCGAGCACTCGCACGGCCCCCGTCACGTCGTCGGCGCGGAGGAGCTCCTCGACGCGGCTCTCGAAGGAGCGGGCCTCCTGCTCGCCGCGGGCTACGGCGAATGCGTCGGCGGCGTGTGGGAGTCGCGGGTACTCGTGGGGATGGAGGCGCTCGCCGAGGCGCTTGAACTGCTCGCGGTGGGCGGTGATGTCGGCCAGCTTGGCCGGGTTCCCGGCGATGACCGCGTCGAGGCCGGTGAGCAGGGTGCGGCGGACGCGCCGGGAGAACGAGCGGAAGCGGGTGGGCTCGGCGAGCGTCACGTCGCCGTCGGAGAGTGCGCAGGCGAGGCGCAGCACGTCGGTGGCCGTGTCGACGAGGAGCTCCGCGCCGGCGTCGAGGCGGGCGAGGTTGACGACGGCGCGGTTCTCGCGGACCGGGATCGCCTCGGGCTGGGGGTCGTTGACGCAGTGTGCGGCGAGCGTGCGCAGGTCGGCCAGGGCCTCCTCGCCGAGCGGGGTGGTGCTGCCGGCCAGGGCCAGGTAGAGGGCGGTGACCTCGTCGGCCAGGGGGTTGCCCGGGTGCAGGACGGTGAGGCGGTCGCCCGCGGCGGCGATCAGCTCGTCGTGGGCGGCGAGCAACTCGGCGTAGGTGTGGCGGTAGTTGCCGTAGGTGGGGAGGGTCAGGAGGTCGACCACGCCGGTCCGCAGCTGGGCGATCGTGTTCTCGCGGGTCGCGTCGTCGGCGAGCGCCTCGGCTATGCACCGCGTCCAGAAGTCGAAGGTGTCCGGGACGTTGGCGGGGAAGTCGATGAAGTAGGCGTTGTGCGTGACGTGGTCGCCGACCATCGCACGGACGGTGTCCAGCGTGCGGGCGGCCGTGTCGACGACGGTGGCCGCGGGCAGCTCGGACAGGTGCTCCAGCAGGCCCGCCGACAGCTTGAAGCCCACAGACATCAGCGCGGCGTCGAACTGCCGTGCCGCGTCGGCCCCTTGGCCCTCGGCGGGGACGGGGGTGCCGGTGGGGACGGGGATCCGGTGCGTGTGCCGGACCACGAGGGGTTCGAGGTGCTGCGCCATTCGGGCATGATCCCAGAGCCGCGTCGGGCGGCGCACTCGGGTTTCCGCGTGGGCGTGGTTCCTCTGTTGGTTCTGTGCGGGCGTTAGCGGAGGGAACCCGTGAGGGGGCCGAGGAGGGCGGCGAGGGTGGTGAGGTCGCCCGCGGGCCACTGGGCGAAGACGTCGGCGGCGACCTGACGGGCGGTGGTGCGCATCTCGGCGAGGCGTTCGCGGCCGGTCGGGGTGAGGGCGGCGTAGGCGACGCGGGCGTCGCGTGGGGCGGGCTCGCGGGTGACCAGGCCGATGCGTTCGAGCGGGGCGAGGCCGCGGGTGACGCCGGAGGCGGTCAGGCCGAGGGCCTCGGCGAGGTCGACGCGGCGCATGCGGCCGCCGGGGGCCTCGCCGAGGCGCAGGAGCATCGTGAAGTCGGAGAGGCTCACGCCGTGCAGGCCGCTGAGGCTCGCGTCGAAGCGCTTGACCAGCGTGGCCTGCGCGCGGACCAGGCGCAGGGCCGTGTCCAGGGGGTCGGCGGTCGGTGCGGCGGGCTGCTGGGCGTCGGCGTTCGGCGTGTCGGACTGCGGCGTGTCGGACTGCGGGGTTGTCATTGCCACCTCCTTGAGCGCTCAAGTATATACCGGTGCTGAGCGGTCAAGGAGATGGCGGAGGGGGAGGGGGGCTAGTTGGTGGTGGCGGCGGCGCGGCGCCGGCGCTTGCCGAGGGGGGCCTGGGAGAGGTCCTCGGCCTGGGCACGGAGGTTCTTGAAGCCGTAGCCGCGCTCGCTGAGCCAGGCCTCGGCGGCCTGCTCGGCGCGCTCGGTCGCGGCGAGGATGTCCGCCTCCTCCTCGCCGGAGTCCAGGAACCGGAAGGTGAAGGCCGCCCGTGCGGTGAGGTCGTAGGCGAGGTGGCCCTCGCGGGTGAAGGCCGCGTGCAGGACGTCGTGCCGGGCGGCGTCGGCGAGGAGCTCCGCGCGCTGTTCGGAGCTCAGGCCGTCGAAGACGCCGCGCACCATGATGCGAAAGGTTCGAGTGGTCATCCTCCGACGATAGGCAGGACGGGCGGTCGGCGGCCACAGGATTCCGGTGGCCGCCGCCCGTGGCGCACCGGGCCGGTCACGGGGTCGGCAGCTCGGTGTGGTGGACGTGGTAGCCGCCCTCGACGACCGGGTTGAACGGGGCCGGGGCCATGCACGTGCCAGTTATGCCGGGTCGGGGGCGGCCCTCGGAATCCAGGTCCGTGTTGACCGCGCCCCAGGAGAAGCCGAGGCGGTCCTTGCCCTTGCCGTGGCTGTCGAAGACGCTCAGGCCGATCCGCTCGCCGACGGGCCGGACGTCGGACCTGGTGACGATCGCCGTCAGGGTGGCGACGGGGCCGCCGGTGACCAGGCAGTCCACCGCTGCCTCGGCGTGGCCGACCTGGCCGGTGGCGGCGACCCGGTGGGAGATCGTGACGGTGCCCCGGGCGTCGGTGGGCAGCCCGTGCGCCAGCGCGGGGACGTCGGGGAACGGGCGGCTGAACGGGACGGCCCGGGCGTCGACGGTGAACCGGATCTCGTCGTCGGGCGAGTAGTCGAACACGATGCGGCCGGATCCGCTGACGCTCGCCGGGCGGGCGTGCGGGGCCGCGTCGGCGCCCTGGGCGGGGACCACGGCGGTCACGGTGGTGACGGCGAGTGCCGCGGCGGCTGCGGCGATCGCGGTGCGGACGCGGGGGCGGAGGCGGGTGCGGGACATGGCGGGCTCCTCTCCTGCGGCGGCCCCGGCGGCCGCCGCTTCGATGTCCCAAGCCTGGCCGCCGCACCCCCTCCGGGACATGTGCCGATCGGCACATCCTCGGCCCGAATATCCGTCATCATCCCTGCCGGTCGGCAGGGTTGGAGTAGGCGGCCGGCAGTCCCTCAGGCCCGCGAGGGCAGCGGGGTGCAGACCCTGCCGGTGGCGATCGCGGCCGGCTCGGCGTCGAGCGCCGCCAGTGTGAAGTCCGCGGTCAGCGCGCCGACGTCGGCGGCCTGCCGGACGAGGTAGTGGCTGCCGCCCGGGACCTCGTAGCGGGCGAGGTCCGGCACCACCTCGCGGGCCCGCAGGGCGTACTCCAGGGACCCGGCCGCACTCGCCTCGCTGTGGTCGCGGGTGCCGTGGACGATCAGCACGCGCCGCCCGGCGAGCTGGGCGACGCCGTCCCCGCTGGGCAGCCAGGGCGCGATGCCGGCCACGCCGGTGACGTTCGGGTGCCCGGCGCACCAGAACGCGGCGCGCCCGCCCAGCGAGTTGCCGATCAGGACCACCGGGACCGGCCCGTACCGGCGTTCGAGCTCGTCGAGCGCCCAGCGGGTGTCCACGGCGGTGTCGGCGTCCGCGCCGTTCCAGCCGCTGTGGCGGTAGCGCAGCAGGTGCACGGCGACGCCGTGGGCGCGTCCGCGCTCGGCGAGTCCGGCCGCCAGGTCGCGCAGGCCGAGTTCGGCGATCCGCAGCGGACCGCCGTGCCCGCGGACGAACCCGCCCGGCAGCAGCAGCGCGACCCCGCGCACCGGGTCTCCGGGCGCGTCCCCGGCGCCGCCTGCGGAAGCCGCGGACCCGTGCACGGACCCGGTGAAGCCCTCGCCCTGCCATGACGTCAACTGTGCGGAACGAAGCCCCCGCTGCATACGGAACACGCGCATCCCTCCTGGTGCCTGTCGGCGGATTCTACGGTTCCGCGGCGGGGTCGTGGTGGGTGAGCAGCGACCACAGCACCCAGCCGGTGACCCGCGTGCGCACGACCATCACCTGGGCCCAGCGGGCGCCGAGCGGCGACGTCCAGGTGTCCACGACCTCGACGCGGTCCCCGTGGTGGGCGAGGCCCAGCACGGTGTCGCCGCCGGAGTGGTCGAGCCGTACGTTTGCGGCGTTCGCGGAGACCTCCCACCACCCGCTCCCGACCTCGGGCGGGTGCGGGCCGCCGGTCACGGCGGCGGGGACGAGCAGGATCGTCAGGGAGAGGACGGCCGCCGTGGCCCGGCCGATCAGGGCCACGGGAGCCCCGGCGCGGCGGCGCGTGCGGGCGGAGGGGAGCACGTGAAGAAGCAGGGGGGCATGTACAGCAGAACGAGCAGACCCTTCGCGTGCACACTGATCCGGCGCGACGCCCACCCGGTCGGCGGAACGGCCGGGGTGTGGCGTCCGGCCATGCGGCGGACAAGCCGCTTGCGTCGTACCGCAGTTGGGTCAGCCGGTCGCGAGGACGCGGCGGAGGGCGGCGCGCCCGGCCGGGCCCCACGTCGCCTTGCCGCCGGGGAGGCCGCGTTCGCCGGCGCGGCCGATGTCGACGAGGGAGAGGCCGCGCAGGAGCGCCCAGCCGCGGGCCCGGCGGAGCGTCGCCGGGTCGGTGTCGGGGTAACCGCGGAGGAAGTCGGGGAGGGCGCCGTCGGGCAGGAGGAGCCAGGCGGCGGAGAGGTCGGTGGCCGGGTCGCCCGCGCGCAGGTCGCCGAAGTCGATCACCCCGGCGAGCGTGCCGTCGGCGGTGACCGCGTTGGCCGGGTGGAGGTCGCCGTGCAGCCACACTGCCGGGCCGGCCCAGGCCGGGGCCGCGAGGGCGTCCTCCCAGGCGGCCCGGACCTCGGCGGTGGCCAGGCCGGTCGGGGCAATGGCGCGGAAGCGCTCCTCGAACTCCCCTTCCACCACGGCGAGATCGACTCCCCGCAGCGGGTTGGCCGGGGCGTCGGCGGGCGCCGGCCGGTGCAGCGCCCGGAGGAACGCGGCCAGCCGTGCGGCGGCGTCGGCCGGGCGGTCGATCGGGGCGCGGTCGAGCGGTTCGCCGGGGACCCATTCGACGACCGTCCACGGGTGCGGGAAGCGTTCGGAGGGTTCCCCGGCCCGCACCGGGCGGGGCACCGGCAGCGGCAGCCGGTCGGTCAGCGCGGGCAGCCACCGCCACTCCTTGCGCAGCAGTGCGGGAGCGTCCGGGGTGCGCGGCATCCGTACGGCCAACTGCTCCCCGAGGTGCCACACTTGGTTGCTCCAGCCGCCCGGGACGCGCTGCAGCGGCAGGCCGGCGAGGTCCGGGTGCTGGGCGCGGAGGAGGGCGCGCACCAGCGGCTCCTCGATGGGGTGACTGTCCACGGGTCGTCCTCGCTTCGCTGTCGGGCGGGGGTGCGGTGATCGTCCAGTATGGCGCCGGGTGCCCGGGGCGTGGCGGCGAGGTGGTAGGGCCGTCGCTCAGCTCAGGAGCCACGCGCGGGTCAGGGCGGAGACCTCTTCGCGGCTGCGCGGGCCCTCGTCGGCGGCGATGAAGTGCCGGCCGATGCGGAGGGAGAGGGTGATGAAGCAGCGCATCTCGACCTCGGCCTCGTCCGGGCAGAACTCCCGGTAGAGCGTGCGCATGTAGGCCATGCGCCGGTTGTCGATGCGGCGGAGGCGTTCGGCGACGGCGTCGTCGCGGCGGGCCCAGTCGCGGACGGCGAGTTCGGTGGAGATGTCGGTCAGCGGGTCGCCGGGGGCGGAGGCGATCGCGTGGAGGCGGGTGAGCTTGGCGCGGGCGTCGCCGCCGTCGCGCTCGATCCCGTCGATCACGTCACCGGCGACGGCGTGCTCCCAGGTGTCGAGCATCTCGGTGAGGAGGCCGTCCCGGTTGCGGAAGTAGCCGTAGAACCCGCCCTTGGTGACGCCCAGCGACTGGGCGAGGACCTCGACGCGCACGGCGTCGGGTCCGCCCGCGGCGAGCGCCCGGAGGCCTTCGGCGATCCACGCCTCGCGCGGTGTGCGGGGGTTGGCCACGGGTGTCTCCGATCACGCGACGTCTCGCGACCCCGGTCTATACGTTGCCGTATAAACGGGTCTAGCCTGCTTGTATACGGCATCGTATAGACAGGGCGTCCGCACCGGGCGCCCGGACGAAGGGGCGGACGCATGAGACTCCCCAACACGGCGCACACCTCGCGCCCGTGGCGGATCCACGAGATCGCCGGGGACTTCCGGGTCGAGGACGTGTGGGCGCTGCCCACGCCGGGCGGGCCCGACGACCTCCCGTACCTGGTGGGCCAGTTCACCGAGGGGGAGGAGCCCGGGAAGGCCGGCTCCTCGCGGGTGTACCGCGCGCTCTTCGCGATCCGGTGGCAGCTCGGGCGCCTGCTGCACCTGGACGACGCCGAAGGTGGCGTGGGCGGCCGGGTGCGGTCGCTCCGCGACCGGCTGCCCGAGGACCTGCTCGCGGCGCCGCGCGGGCCGGACTCGGACTCGCTGCCGTTCCGGTCCGTCTACCTGCTGCACGACGAGTGGGCGGCCGAACTGGCGAACCGGACGGTGCACGCCGTGCTGCACCTCGGCTGGGTCCCGGACGGCGCGGGCGGGTACCGCGGGCAGATGGCCGTGCTGGTGAAGCCCAACGGCCGGCTCGGTGCCGCGTACATGCTGGGCATCAAGCCGTTCCGGTACATCGGGGTGTACCCGGCGCTCGTGCGGTCGATCGGGCGCAGGTGGGAGGAGACGGCGGGGCAGCGGCGGTAGCGGGCGTGCTGCGCAGGACGTCGGGCCGGCCGACTTCCCGCGCAGCACGCGGCACGGGCGCTACTTGGCGGCGGCCTGCACCTTGTCGAGCTGCTTCTTGACCAGCGCCTGCTCCGGCAGGCCCGGGTCGGCGAGCGCGGAGTCGGAGACCAGGGTCAGCACGTCCCCGGTGTGCGTGACGACGTAGCCGCGCGCCTCGCAGAGCACCTTGGCGCAGTCGTCGGCGGTGAACGTGGCGTTGAGGGCGAGCGCCGCGTCGCCGACCGCCGGGGCGGTGGCCTTGGCGAAGGTGACCTTCACCGGGGCCCCGCCCGCGCCGGTCGCGGTGAAGGACGCGCACCCGGCGAGCGCGCCGTCGGCGGCGGTCAGCGCCTTCGCGGCCTGGCCGGCGCCGAGCTGGGTGAGCTGGACGAAGGTGAACTCGCGGCCGTTGGTCGCGTAGTACACGCCGGTGGCGGACGGCGACGGGGTGGCCGCGCTGCCGTCGTCGACGAGGTCGAGCAGGGGCTGGCAGGCGGGCTTCCCGGCGGTGAGCCGGTGGTCGGGCCGGGTCGGGCCGAGGGACGAGCGCTGTGCGTCGGCCTTGAGGTCGGCGGTGGTGAGCAGGGCCTTGACGAGCTGGTCCTGCGTCAGGGCCCTGCCGGCGGCCGGGGCCTTGGTGCCGGTGGCGGCCGCGGTCGACGCGGCGGTGGTCGACGCGGCGGAGGCGGACGCGGCCGCCGTGGTGGCGGTGGTGCCGCCGGGCTTGTCGTCGTTGGGCCCGCAGGCGGCGGTGAGCAGGGCGAGCGGGACGAGGACGCCGGCGACGACGGATATGCGCAGAGAACGCATGGCAGGTATTCCCCCGAATACGCGTGTGCAGGGAGTGGTCAGTCGGCCGACTGACAGTCGATCAAGGTAGCGCATGGCGCGGACGGTGACGGCGGCGGCGCCGGAAGTTCCCCGGACCGTCGGTCGTCACCCAGCGCGACGACCGCGGCCGCCCGCCGGTCGTCACACCGGGTGACGGCAGCGGTCCCGGAACGCTGATCTGACCCCGCAGGCCGGTTGTGTCAGGCTGGTGGGGGAGCACCGCCGAAACCGGGAGGCTCGTGATGGCCGAGATCAGGGTCAACGGGGTCTCGCTGCACTACGAGGCCCGTGGCCAGGGGCCGGGCGTCGTCCTGGTGCACGGCTCCTGGAGCGACGGCGACACCTGGGCGCACGTCGTGCCCGGGCTGGTCGGGTCGACCACCGTCGTCACCTACGACCGCCGGGGCCACAGCCGCAGCGAGGACCTGCTCACCCAGGGCTCGGTGCACGAGGACGCGGCCGACCTGGCCGGCCTGATCCAGGGCCTCGGCCTCGCCCCGGCGTTCGTCGGCGGGGACTCCTACGGCGCGCTGGTCACCCTGCGGCTGGCCGCCGCCCGCCCCGACCTCCTGCGGGGCATCGCCGTCCACGAGCCGCCCGGCACCGGCATCCTGCTCGCCGACCCGGACCTGCGCCCGATCGGGACGGCCTTCGCGGACCGGATCGCCGCCGTCCGCGAGCTGCTGGAGCAGGCCGAGTCGGCCGCGGCGGCCGAACTGTACGTCGACACCCTCGCCTTCGGCCCCGGCGCGTGGTCGCAGCTGCCGGCGCCCGTGCGGCACACCTACATCCGCAACGCGCCCACCTACCTGGACGAGCTGCGCGACCCGGACGCCCTGGACCTCGACCTCACCGGCCTCGCCCGCTACGGCGACCCGGCGCTGCTCACGCAGAGCGACGACAGCGCGCCGATGTTCGGCGAGGTGCTGGACCTGATCGACCTCACCCTGTCGAAGGCGGAGCGCCACCTGTACGAGGGCGCCGGTCACGCTCCGCACCTGTCGCAGCCGGAGGAGTGGGTGCGGGTGGTGCTCCCGCGGGCGCTGCTGTGACACACCTGTTGCGGGGGGACGGGGGACGGGGGACGGGGGACGGGGGACGGGACACGGGACACGGGGGACGGCGAGGTGCTACGGGCGCGCCCCCGCCAGCTCCTCGCCGCGCGGCGTGCGCCGGTACAGCACCTCCCGGCCGCTGCGCACCCGGCTCACCAGCCCCGACCGGTGCAGCACGCCCAGGTGGTAGGAGACCGTGCCCGGGCTCAGGTAGTGCCGGTCCGCCAGCGCCGCCGTCGTGGCCGGGCCGACCAGCGCGGCGAGCAGGTCCGCCCGGGTCGGGCCGAGCAGCTGGGCCAGGGCCGGGCTGGGCTCCAGGCGGGCCGTCCGGCGGTCCGCGACCGGGTACATCAGCGTCGGCGCGCGGTGCACGCCGTCGATCGGATCCAGGATGACGTGGATCTCGCGGGTCACCAGCGTCGGCATCAGCAGCACCATCCGGGCCGGCAGCGCCACCGTGAGCCGGCTCTCCAGCCGGATCCGCCCCTGCGCCCAGGAGAGCTGCGGGGCCAGGGAGTTGATCAGGGCCCCGGTGCCGTACCGGGCGAGGAAGCGGCCCCGCCGGTCGATCTCGGCGTCGATGACCGCGCGGGCGTCCGGCCAGTACGGCGCGATCGCGAGCTCCCAGTAGCGGCCCAGTTCGTCCGCCGCCCGGTGCGCGAAGTACTTCGCGCCGCGATCGATCGCCCGCTCGACGGCCTCCGGCAGCGGACGGCCCGTCAGACCGGCCTCCGGGCGGCCGTGCCGGACGGTGAGCAGCTCGCCGAGGACGCGCTCCGGCGGCGTGGCGCGGACGGCCGCCAGCTGCTCCGCGACCTCGGGCGCCGGGCCGCTCGGGTGCGGTGACAGGAAGTCGGGCAGGTAGCCGCCGTCCGTGTCCAGGGCCAGCCCGGCGAGCAGGTCCAGCCGCTCCCGGCGCAGCACCCGGCGGGTGCGGCTCACCCAGGCGTACGGGCCGGTGCGGGACGTCAGCCCGGAGGACATCAGCGTGTTGACCGCCTCGTGCAGCGGCGAGACGACGAACCGCGAGCGGGCCAGGCCGGTCGAGTCGATGGTGAGCGTGATCATCGGTGTCCTTCCCCCGTCGGACGGTTCCGCCGGCTCCGGGCGGCAGCGGCTCGGGCGGCGTCGGCCTCGATCGAATCGCCGCCGTCCGGGGCCGCTTCCGGGGGCCGACGTTTCGAACCTGCTCGAATCCTTGCAGGAATCGTCGCGCCGCGGTGCCCCCGCGGCACAAGCTCGTCCTCGACAACCGGTACGGGGAAGGACGAACGAACATGACGAGAACGCGCGGCCGCGTCGCCGCCCTGCTGGGCGCCGTCGCGGTGGTCGCCGGGACGACGCTGGGCTCCCCGGCGGTCGCCGCCCCGGGCGGTGCGGGCGGCGGGCTCACCGGGCAGGCGCCCTGTGCGGGCAGCCCCGGCTTCACCTGCGGCACGCTCACCGTCCCGCTCGACCACGGCGGCGACACCCCGGGCACCCTCGACCTCCGGGTCGCCGTCGGCGGCAACACCGACGCGCCCAAGGGCGACCTGCTGTTCCTCACCGGCGGTCCCGGCCAGCCCGGCGTCCCGCTGGTCAACCGGATCGTGGGCCGGCTGGCACCGGTCCTCAAGGACTACCGCCTGGTGATGTTCGACCAGCGCGGCACCGGCGGCAACGCCCTCCGGTGCCCGGAGCTCCAGGAGCAGATGGGCGCCTCCGACCTCGCCCCGCCCACCCCGAAGGCCGTCACCGACTGCGCGGCCGCGCTCGGCCCGGACCGGCGGTTCTACGGCACCGCCGACACCGTCGCCGACATCGACCAGCTACGCCGCGCCCTCGGCGACAAGCGCCTCACGCTGGACGGCGTCTCGTACGGCACCTTCACCGCCGAGCGGTACGCGATGGCGCACCCCGCGCACGTCGCCCGGCTGGTGCTGGACTCCGTGGTGCCGCAGCAGGGCTACGACCCGCTCGACCCCGTCCCGCTGAAGGCCACCGCCCGGGTGCTCACCGCCGCCTGCGCGGCCACCGGGTGCACCACCGACCCGGCCGCCGACCTCGCGGAGACGGTCCGCCGCTACCACGACGGGCCCGACGTGCTCGACGCGATCACCAGCTTCGAGTTCGTCGACCCGGACTACCACGGGGTCCCGGAGGCGCTGCACGAGGCCGCCGCCGGGCGGCCCGCCATGCTCCAGCGCTACATCGACGGCGCGCACCAGGGCAACGCGGCGCCCGCCGAGTTCCTGAGCCAGGGCCTGCACGCGAGCACCCTGTGCGCCGACGGGCACTTCCCGTGGGGCACCTCGGACACCCCGGTCGAGGGACGGGCGGCGGCACTGGCCGAGGCGAGGGACGAGCTGACCCCCGAGGAGACCTGGCCGTTCGACCCGGCCACCGCGACCGGGACGGGCACCCTGCTCACCTGCCTGGACTGGCCGCAGGAGGAGGTGCCGGCGACGCCGTCGGAGCACCACAGGCTGCCGAACGTGCCGGTGCTGCTGCTCGGCGGCGACCGCGACCTGTCCACGCCGCTCGCCTGGACGTACCGGGAGGCGGAGATGGCGCACGACGCGCGCGTCGTGGTCGTCCCCGGGGCGGCGCACGGGGTCCAGACCCGGGCGGCCAGCGACGTCGGGCGGCAGGCGGTGTACGACTTCCTGCTCGGCGGCTGAGCCGCAGGGGCAGGGGATCCCGGACCGTTCCGCGCGGGGGCGGAACGGTCCGGGCCGGCCGTCGGGCCCCGAGCCGAAAGACGCGCCCTACGCGCCCCAGCCGTCGTCCGGCGTGGTGCGGTCGGGCCCGGGGCAGTCGGGGTGGTCGTAGCCCCACAGGCCGACCTTGTTCAACAGCCAGTCCTCGGACGGCGGTTCGCCGGCGCGATCGGAGCCTCCGCCCTCCGTGAGGACGAACGCGACCCGGACGTCCTCGGCCGGCGCCACCTCCAGGGTGCGCTGGCCGGGGATGTTCTCGTACGTCACCGTCTCCCACGTGCAGCCGGCCGCGGTGAGCGCGGCGACCAGCGCGGATTCCGTGACGTGCGTGTCGATCGTGCGCAACCCGCCATCAGGCAGCGGGAGTTCGAGCTCGCCGTGCCAGGCCGGGAGCGAGAGCGAGCGGAGCCGGCGGCAGCTGCAGAACACCGTCCACGCGTCGCCCCAGCCGAAGGCGTGCGGCCAGCGGGTGTCCTTGTGGACGCGCCCGCAGTCGTACGGATCGCCGTAGCGGGCGGCGAGTTCGGGCAGCGGGGCGTCGTAGCGCAGCGGGCCGAGGCCGCCGGTGGCGGCCAGCTCGGTGAGGCCGGCGAGGAACGCCGTCACCCCAGGCACCCGCGGACCGCCTGGATCAGCCGGGTGGCGCGGGCGTCGCCGTGGCCGATCATCCGGTTCGCCACGTACCCGAAGCCGATGCCGAACTCGTCGTCGCCGAAGGCGAACTGGCCGCCGGCGCCGTCGTTGCCGAAGCTCCGCGGGCCGTACAGCGGGCGGAACGCGGGGGAGTCCAGCAGGACGCCGGAGCCCCAGCGGGCGCCCATGTCGAAGCCCAGGAAGCCCGCGCCGGAGGAGACTTCGCGCACCGCGTCGGTCACGGTGTCGTGCGACAGCAGGCGCTCGCCGCCGTCGAGGCCGGTGACGGCCGCCGCGTACAGGGCCGCGAGGCCGGTCGCGGAGGCGACGGCGCCCGCGCCCGGCAGCTCGATCGCGTGCAGGGCCGGGTCGTTCCAGCCGTGTGGTGCGTCGAGGCCGGGGAAGACGAGGGCGCCGTTCATCGTCACGATCCGGGTGAGCAGGTGCTCCGGGCCGGGCATCGGGCGGCGGCCGTCGGCCTCCACCAGCCGTGCCAGGTGCGGGAGTTGCTCCTGCGGCAGGCCGATCCAGACCGGCAGGCCGCCGAGCGGCCCGGCGATCTCCTCGCGCAGGAAGGAGCCCGGGGTGAGGCCGGTGATCCGGCGGATCACCTCGCCGACCGCGAAGCCGAGCACGTGGCCGTGGTACTCGTACGTGGTGCCCGGCTCCCACAGCGGCGGCTGCTCCTCGATCGCCCGGACGACCGGCGCCCACGCGGCGATCTCCTCGAACGGGAGCACGGCGTCGAGCGCGGGCACACCGGCCCGGTGGCCGAGGACCATGCGGGTGGTGATGTCCTGCTTGCCGTTCCGCGCGAACTCCGGCCAGTAGCGGGCGATCGGGGCGTCGAGGTCGAGCCGGCCGCGCTGCGCGAGGAGGTGCGCGGCGATGCTCACGGCGCCCTTGGCGACGGAGAAGACCGGGACGACCGTGTCCCGCGTCCAGGCCCGGCCGGTGCGCTCGTCGGCGGTGCCGCCCCACAGCTCGACGACCTTGCGCCCGCCCGAGTAGACCGTGACGGCGGCACCGAGCTCGGGGAACTCGGCGAAGTTGCGGGCGAACTCGTCCGCGACGGGGCCGAAGCGTTCGTCGGCCCAACCCTCGTACTGCTGCATGGTGCCCCTCGTCGTACGGCCAAGATCGTCTACGGATCCACCGTACGGGAGGCGGCGTGCGGGTGCGACGGGTTTGTCGGGAGTGGGGCGCGCGGGGCGGATGGGGGGCTCGTTGCGTGGGGCGGGCGCCGCTGGGCAGCGGTGCCAGGCGGTGCGGTGCTAGGCGGTGCGGCCGGTGACGTAGAGCGGTTTCATGTCGATGACGGTCGAGGTCGCGATGTGCCCCAGCCCCTCGTGGGCGGCGTTGGTGAGCAGGCCGGGGTCGGCCTCGGCGTGCTCGGCGAACAGGCCGCCGAGGTTGCGCGCGCGGGCGTACTCGGCCTTGGCGCGGACGGAGCGCGGGGTGTCGAGGGAGACGTAGACGCCGCTGTCGGCGCTGTGGAGGTAGTCGGCGTCGGCGGTGGTGTCCGTGTACAGCTCGAAGCCGTTGCGCCCCCGGCCGCGTTCGAGGTCCAGGAAGTTGCGCAGCACGTCGGCGAAGTGGCTCACGCCGGGCCGGAAGGACCCGACGACCTCGCCCGGGCCCGCGTCGTACCGGCCCTTCAGGGGCGAGACGCGGTCGATCCGGGCCCGGCGGGCGTTGCGCGTGGTGGTGGCGTAGCCGAGGTGGATGCGGGCGGACCGCACGCGGGCCTCGTCGAGGAGGTACGTGACGGCCCCGTCGATGCTGTCCGCCAGGGGGCCCGCCGGGTCGTGGTGCAGGGCCGCGTGGTGTCCGAGGCCGGGGGACCAGGGGCTGCCGAAGGCGTCGAAGGACATCACGTCGAAGCGCTCGGCGCCCTCCTCGACCAGGACGGGGACGTTCATCGCCTTGAGCTGGGCGACGGCGGCGGGCACCGCGACGGCGATCGTCGCGGGCAGGCCGGCGGCGGACAGGGCCGACCTGGTCTCGCCGACGAGCGCGGCGTAGTCGGTGGCCTCCTTGCCGAGGCCGGGCCAGCGCCAGTCGAGGTGGAGGGTGGAGAACATGGGGAACTGTTCCAGGAGTTCGACCACGGACCGGGCGAACCGCTTCCGCGCGGCGGGGTCGGGCGTGAGGCGACGGAACGCCTCGCCCAGCTCCCAGCCGCCGACGTGCAGGCCGACGGCGAGGGCCGGGTCGCGGTCCTTGAGGCGCCGTGCGGCACCCAGCAGTCCCTGCGCCTTCCGCTCGTCGAAGAGGTCCCGGTAGTCGTTGGAGACCCAGCCCGCGAAGCCGTACCCCTGGTAGGCGGCGACCGCGCTCCACGGGTCGACGAAGACCACCGCGCCGCGCTCGGCCTCGGGGATCCCGAAGTCCTGGGCGGCCTGGGCGGTGGCGGCGGCCAGGCCGCCCTGGTCGCCGACGAGCCCGACGAGGCCGAGGACGATCTCGTCGAACGCACCGGGTGCGGCGTCGAGCCGGGCGAGGTCGGCGCCCGGACCGCCGTCCTGGACCGCACGGCCTTCCGGGTCGTCGGGGGCTTCGGTCAGGCGGGCGTCGTAGGCCCACGAGGTGTCCAGGAACCCGGACACGGTCTGGGAGCCGTTGCGGCGGTAGGAGTTGAACACCGGTTTGGCCACCCGGCAGGGGGTGTGGGACAGCCGGCCGTCGGTCGTCGCCGGGTCGAATCCGTTCCGCGCGTAGGTCCGCTCGGCGGCGCCGACGGCCCGTCCGTCGAGACCGGGGTCGGACGGGTGCACCAGCTCGCTCATGACGTGTTCTCCCTCCGGGGGGCGGCCGTCACGGAGGACGCCCGCACCGGCGCCGGGCGTGACCGCACCCGTGCAGACTATGGGGGAACCGGGCGGGGCGAGGGACTTCCGCCGAACCGGTTGACGGGTCGCCGACACTGTGTACCCGGATCGACCCGGCCTTGCGGGCGCCCCGGGGGCCGTTGTCGCCGTGGTGGGCGCGGCAGGTACGGCGGCTGCGGGGGCCACGAACGCCTTACGACGGCGGCGCCAGGATGGCGGTGATCACCCGATCCAGTGAGCGCTCGAAGGCGGTGGCCGGGTCCGAGGGCGGGCCGGGGGTGGTGAAGGCCTGTGCCAGGTGCGGGTACTCGCCGCTCATCGCCGCCTGGGTGAGGTAACCGGCCAGCTCCGCCTGCCACTTGGCGCCGGCCGCCGCGGTCCGCTCGTACTGGGCGTACTGGCAGACGAAGCCGTTGAACAGGGCCATCGCCTCCATCCGGTCGCCGCCGCTGCGGCCGCTCGGGGCGGTGATGGCCAGGTAGTGGTCGGTGTAGCGCAGCGCGTTGGGGCCGATGCCGGGGCGGGCGAGGACCAGGGCGGGCAGCCAGGGGTGGCGGCGGCACAGGTCGAGCTGCCGGCGGCCGAGCCGGACGAGGTCGGTGCGGCAGTCGCCGGTGGGGGCGAGGGTGGCGAAGTCGTACTCGCCGGCCGCCGCGTCGAGCATCAGGTCGAGGAGGTGCTCCTTCTTCGGCACGTAGTTGTAGAGCGACATCGTGCCCGCGCCGAGGGCGGCGGCGACGCGGCGCATCGAGGCGGCGTCCAGGCCCTCGGCGTCCGCGATGGCGATCGCGGCGGCGGCGATGGACGCCCGGCTGTGGGCGGGCCGGGGGCCGCGGCCGGTGCGCTCGGGGCGCAGCCAGATCAGTTCGGGCGCGTCGGGGGGCGTCGGGGGCTCGCCGCGGCCCGGGGTGTCGCGGTTGTCGGGGGTGTTGCTGGACGGCACTGAAGATCACCTCGCTCACCCATCTTAGATACGTACGGCGTACGTAGTACGATGAGCCCGCACGCGCTTCTACGTACGCTGTACCTAGAGAAGGGTGGAGACAGCCATGTCCGACCGCTCCGACCACCGTGGGCCCGCCATCGAGATGGCGGGCGTGGCGAAACGCTTCGGCGCCACCGAGGCCCTGCGCGGCCTCGACCTCACCGTCCCGGCCGGCACCGTGTGCGGCCTCCTCGGCCCCAACGGCGCCGGCAAGACCACCGCCGTCCGCGTCCTCGCCACCCTCGTCGCCCCCGACCGCGGCACCGCCCGGGTCGCCGGGTTCGACGTCGCCCGCGAGTCCGAGGCCGTCCGGCGCGCGATCGGCCTGGCCGGGCAGCACGCCGCCGTCGACGAGGGCATCACCGGGCGCGACAACCTGCACCTGTTCGGCCGGCTGCACCACCTCGGCGGCCGCCGGGCGCGCGCCCGGGCCGACGAACTGCTCGACCGCTTCGGCCTCGCCGAGGCCGGCGACCGGCTCGTGCGCACCTACTCCGGCGGCATGCGCCGGCGCCTCGACCTGATCGCCAGCCTCGTCACCAGCCCGCCGGTGCTCTTCCTCGACGAGCCCACCACCGGGCTGGACCCGCGCAGCCGCCAGGAGATCTGGGACACCGTCAAGGAGTTGGCCGACGACGGCACCACCGTGCTGCTCACCACCCAGTACCTGGAGGAGGCCGACCGGCTCGCCGACGACATCGTCGTCGTCGACCACGGCGCCGCGATCGCCACCGGCCCGCCGGCCCGGCTCAAGGCGCAGATCGGCAGCCGGGTGTCCGTCACCATCGCGGACGCCTCCCAACTCGGCTCCGCCGCCGTCGTGCTGTCCCGGCTGTCCGGCGGGGACGCGCAGGTGGACGTCGCCGAGCGCCTGGTCACGGTGGTGACACCGCCGGGCGTCGACGTCCTGCTCCCGGCGCTGGTGCGGGAGTTGGACGGGAAGGGCGTCGTCGCGGAGGACGTCGCGGTCCGGGCGCCCTCGCTGGACGACGTGTTCCTCGCGCTCACCGCCACCCGCACCGCCGACCTGAGGAGGGTCGCCTGATGGCCGCCACGCACGCGGGCCCGGTCGCCGCCGGACCGTCCCGGCTCGTCACCGACACCGGGACGTCGATGCTCCGCATCCTGCTCAACTACCGCCACTCGCCGGGCCTGTTGGCCGCCTCGCTGGGCGTGCCGGTGATCATGGTGGTGGTCTTCGGGTACGTCTTCGGCAGCGCCATGCAGGTGCCGGGCGGGGGCGACTACCGGGAGTTCCTGATGCCCGGCCTGTTCGCCATGGTCGCCACCAACGGCATCATGCCCACCATGGTCGGCGCCGCCCGCGACGTCGGGCGCGGGGTCACCGACCGGCTGCGCTCGATGCCCGTCTCGCGCACCGGCCTCCTGCTCGGCCAGACCCTCGCCGACCTGCTGGTCAGCACCGTCGTGCTCGCGCTGCTGGCGGCCGTCGGACTGGCCGCCGGCTGGCGCGTCCGGCACGGATTCGCGGACTCGGCGGGGGCGTTCGGGCTGTTGCTGCTCTTCCGATTCGTCATGACGTGGGTGGGGACGTGCCTCGGACTCGCCGTCGGCAAGGAGGAGGCCGCCGGTCAACTCTCGCTCGCCGTCTTCCCGTTGGCGATGATCACCAACGCGTACGTGCCCACCGGCGGCATGCCGGGCTGGCTGCGGACCGTCGCCGACTGGAACCCGATCAGCGCGGTGGTCGAGGCGAGCCGGAGCCTGTTTGGCAACCCCTCGGCGCCCGGCGGCGCCTGGCCGATGCAGCACGCCGTGCTCGCCTCGCTGCTGTGGAGCGCGGCTCTGCTCGTGCTCTGCATGCCGCTGGCCGTACGGAAGTTCGCCACCCACGGGCGCTGAGGCGGCGCGGGCGCCGAGAGTGTGAGCACGAGCGGGTGCTGACCCGCCGGTCCGGTGAAGGTGCTGGACACCCGTGCCGGTGCGGCCGAAGGTGGACGCCATGGAGTACACCCACCTCGGCCGCACCGGCCTGACCGTCTCCCGCCTCTGCCTGGGCACCATGAACTTCGGCCCGCACACCGAGGAGTCCGACGCCCACCGCATCATGGACGCCGCCCACGACCGGGGTATCAATTTCTTCGACACCGCCAACGCCTACGGCCGCGACCCCGAGGGCAACCTCAAGGGCCGCACCGAGGAGATCATCGGCCGCTGGTTCGCGCAGGGCGGCGGGCGCCGGGAGCGGACCGTCCTCGCCACCAAGGCCTACGCCGCGATGGGGGACTGGCCCAACGAGGGCAAGCTCTCCGCGCTCGCCGTCCGGCGGGCCGTCGAGGCGAGCCTGCGGCGCCTGAACACCGACCACATCGACCTCTACCAGATGCACCACATCGACCGGGACACGCCCTGGGAGGAGATCTGGCAGGCGATGGAGGTCCTGGTCGCCCAGGGAAAGATCATCTACGTCGGCTCCAGCAACTTCGCCGGCTGGCACGTCGCCCAGGCCCAGGAGGCCGCCCGCAACCGCCACTTCCTCGGCCTGGTCAGCGAGCAGTCCCTGTACAACCTGCTCGACCGCACCGTCGAACTGGAGGTCGTGCCGGCCCTCCAGCACTACGGCCTCGGCCTCCTGCCGTGGTCCCCGCTGCGCAGCGGGCTGCTCGGCGGGGCGCTGCGCAAGGAGCGCGAGGGCACCCGCGTGCGGGCGGCGCTCGCGCACGCCGACGACCTCCTGGCCACCCACCGCGACCGCATCCAGGCCTACGAGGACCTCGCCGACGAACTCGGCGTCGATCCCGCGGAGCTCGCCCTCGCCTGGCTCCTCGGCCGCCCGGCCGTCACCGCCCCGATCATCGGCCCGCGCACCCCGGAGCACCTCGACTCGGCGATCCGGGCCCTGGACGTCGAACTCGACCGCAAGACCCTCGACCGCCTCGACGACCTCTTCCCGGGCCACCGCCCGGCCCCGGAGGACTACGCCTGGTAGGTGCTCGGCGCGGTCCCGCCCCGGTCGTGGCGGCCGGGGCGGGACGGTGTGGCGTCGCGTGTGGCGCTCGCGTGGGGCGGTGGGGCGTGAGAGCGTCGGGGGATGGGTGACGAGGCGGTTGTGCACGACGTGCCGTACTACGCGCAGTGGGAGTCGGCGGAGCTCGTGCGGGAGATCGTCGGCGGGGCACTGGACGCCGCCGACGATCCGCGGTGGGGGCAGTCCGGGGCGGCCACACCGGAGGAGTACGGCTGGTGGTCGTGGCGCCTGTGCGGGGTGGCCTGCCTGCGGATGGCGCTCGACTTCTGGTGGGGCCTTGCGCCCCCGGCGCTCGTGCTCGCCCGGGAGTGCGAGGCGGCGGGCGCGTACGTCCGGGAGGGCGACGGCCTGCGCGGGCTGATCCACGTACCGTTCGCCACCCACGTCCGGGAACGGTGGGGACTGGCCGCCGAGGCGCGGGAGTTGGCGCCCGGGGAGATCGCGGCCGAGGTGGCCGGCGGGCGGCTGCCGATGCTGTCGGTGCACCCGTCGATCCGTGAGCCGGAGGGGCCGGACCCGGTCCGCCGGGGCGGGCACCTGGTGCTGGCGGTGGGCGCCACGAGCACGGCGCTGGTGATCCACAACCCGTCCGGGTTCCCGGGCGGGTCGCAGTCCTTCGCGCACGTGCCGTGGCGGGACTTCGGACGCTTCTTCGCCGGACGGGGGATCGTCCTCGGCCCGCCGGGCGAGTCCGGTGAGTCCGGCCCGCCCGGCGAGCCCGGTGAGTCCGAGGGCGTCAGGGCCTGATGCTCGGCAGCCCGAGCAGGTCGACCGGCAGTTCGCCGCGACACAGCGCCGAGATCGGCTTCAACGCGGCCGCCAGCCGGTCGAGTTCCCGGCGCGGGTAGTCCTCCCACACCCGGGCGGCGGCCAGGTCGGTCGCGGCCTCCAGGGACTGGTGCCGGATCCGGCCGAGCTCGGTGACCGCGCCGTCCGCCGTCAGCCAGCCCCGCTCGACCAGCCGCTCCGCGGCGGCCTCCCACTCCTCGTCCGTCCACCCGCGCCGCGGCTGGAGGTCCTCGCGCCGCACGTCCAGCGCGCAGCGCACGACGAGCGCCTCGCAGCCGTCCAGCCCGGCCGTGACCAGCGCGGCGACGTGGCCGTCCCCGCGGTGCTCGCGCATGACGGTCGCGGCCTGCCACAGCCGCCCGTAGCGGTCGGCCGGCCGGGGGAGCGCGGCGTTGGCGGCGGCCAGGACGCGCCCGGCGCAGTCCAGCCGTGCCGCCGCCCGCTCCAGCGCGTCGGCGGCCAGCTCGACCTGGGCCGGGTCGACGTGCTCCAGCACCCGGGCCAGCGCCGCGGACGACCCCTCGGCCCGCGCGGCCAGGGCCTTCTCTGGGCCGGCGTGCGTCCACACCTCGGGCACCGCGCGCTCGACGACCGCCGGCGCGAAGCTGAAGAACGCGGCGATCACGGGCGGCGCGTCCACCGCGCCCAGCGGCGCGGCCCGGCCGGCGAAGTAGCCGCGCCACCCGCCCCGCAGTCCGGCCGCCTCGAAGGCCGCCTGGCCCTCGGGCGAGAAGTACGTGAGGGAGTGCACCGGTTCGAAGAGCCACCAGAGAGAACGGGCGGGGTGGACGAGATCGGCCATCGGGAGACCCTCCTTGAACGGGGGTGGGACGGGTCGGGGCGTCGCTCCAGTGCTGATGACCACAGCGGCGGCCGCGGTAACCCCGCCCCGGGTGTGATGACGGTCACGCGGGCGACCGCGCGGTGCGCGGGCCGGTGCCGGCGCGCGAGATGATGGGGCGGGGTGCCCGGCACGGTGGCGCCCGAGCCCTCGTGTGAAGGTATTGGTAATGGCGCAGATCAACCCCAGCATCCTGTCCGCGGACTTCGCCCGTCTCGGCGAGGAGGCCGAGGCCGTCCGGGGCTCGGACTGGCTGCACGTCGACGTCATGGACAACCACTTCGTGCCCAACCTCACCCTGGGCGTCCCCGTCGTCGAGTCGCTCGCGCGCGCCACCGACATCCCGCTCGACTGCCACCTCATGATCGAGGACCCGGACCGCTGGGCCCCGCAGTACGTCGAGGCTGGCGCCGGCTCGGTCACCTTCCACGCCGAGGCCGCCGCCGCGCCCGTCCGCCTCGCCCGCGAGATCCGCGCCAAGGGCGCCCGCGCCTCCATGGCCCTCAAGCCCGCCACCCCGATCGAGCCCTACGAGGACCTGCTGCCCGAGCTCGACATGCTGCTGATCATGACCGTCGAGCCCGGCTTCGGCGGCCAGGCCTTCCTGGACATCATGCTGCCGAAGATCCGCCGCACCCGGGAGCTGATCGCCAAGCACGGCCTCGAACTGTGGCTCCAGGTCGACGGCGGCGTGTCCGCGAGCACCATCGAGCGCTGCGCCGAGGCCGGCGCGGACGTCTTCGTCGCGGGCTCGGCCGTCTACGGCGCGCAGGACCCGGCCGAGGCCGTCCGCAAGCTGCGCGACCTGGCGACCGCCGCCACCACCGACGCCTGGTGGGCCTGCGCGCACTGAGTCCGCGTCGCGGGCGCGGATACCGGGTGCGCTGAGGGACGATCACTGACGAACGTCTCTCATCGCCCCTCTCCGTACGGTGGTGGACCCGCACATGAGCAACCTCGACCGCAAGCCCGTCCCGACCGCCTGCGGCCGGGAGGCCGGCGGCGGCCCGGTGAAGGAACTCCTCACCGGGCGCCGCGTCCCCCTCGGCGAGAGCACCGTGGTGCGGCGCCTGCTCCCCAACCTGGGCCGCCGGATGGTCGGCGCCTGGTGCTTCGTCGACCACTACGGCCCCGACGACATCGCCGACGAGCCCGGCATGCAGGTCCCGCCCCACCCCCACATGGGCCTGCAGACGGTCAGCTGGCTGCACCAGGGCGAGGTGCTGCACCGCGACAGCCTCGGCAGTCTGCGGACCGTCCGCCCGTACGAACTGGGCCTGATGACCTCCGGCCGGGCCATCTCGCACTCCGAGGAGTCCCCCCGCCCGCACGCCCGCCACCTGCACGGCGCGCAGCTCTGGGTGGCCCTGCCCGACGCCCACCGGCACACCGCCCCGGCCTTCGAGCACCACCCCGACCTGCCGGTCGTCACGGCCCCGGGCCTGCACGCCACCGTCGTCCTCGGCACCCTGGACACCGCGACCTCGCCCGGCACCACCTACACCCCGCTCGTCGGCGCCGACCTCGCCCTCACCGCCGGCGCGGACCTCCGGCTTCCGCTGGTCCCGGACTTCGAGTACGCCGTCCTCGCGATGTCCGGCGGCGTCGACGTCGACGGCGTCCGCGTCGAACCCGGCTCGATGCTCTACCTGGGCTGCGGCCGCCCCGAACTCCCGCTGCTCGCCCGCACCGACGCCGCCGTCCTGCTGCTGGGCGGCGAGCCCTTCGACGAGAAGATCGTCATGTGGTGGAACTTCATCGGCCGCTCCACCGAGGACATCGCCCGGGCCCGCGCCGACTGGATGACCACCGACCGCTTCGGCACCGTCCACGGCTACGCCGGCGACCGCCTGCCCGCCCCGGAACTGCCCGCCACCCCGCTGAAGCCCAGGGGGCGCGAGCGGTGAGCCGGGCCGGCCGTTCCGTCCCGTCCCAGGGGGCGCATGCGAAACGCTCGGACGGGAAGTCCCGGCCGAGCATTCCGCACGAACCCGCCGCGGTCCGGCCGGCTCGGCCGCTCGCGCGGCAACGACCCCCGGGGACCGCCGGGTTCAGGATTTCCGGGGGCGGGGCAGCTTCATCGACGCGACGGCGCTGAGCAGGGCGCCCGCGGCCACCAGCATCGCGGTGACGAACATGGCGTGGGCCGACGGGTTCGCCCCCTGGCCGTCGGCGGTGCCCAGGAACACGCTGCCGTAGGTCGCGATACCGAGGACCTGGGCGATCTGGGCCGAGGTGGTCATCACGCCGCTGGCGTCCGACGCGTCGGCGGGGACGACCCGGGCCAGCGAGACGGTCAGCAGCGGGCTGGTGATGTAGCCCATGCCGAGGCCCACCACCAGCTGCAGCAGCGGCAGCGCGACGCCGCCGTGCCCGCCCGAGCGCACGGCGAAGCCGATGCCGAAGTGGCCGACGGCCGTGACGGTGCACGCGATGACGATCATCCGGCGGTGCCACCGGGCCGGGACCTTCTGCCAGGTGAGGCTGCCGGTGGCGACGCCGAGCGCGAGCGGCGCGAAGGTCAGGCCGGTGCGGGTGGCGGACTCGCCGAGCCCCGACTGCATGTGCTGCGAGAAGGAGAACAGGAAGCCCGCGTAGCCGGCCATCGCGAGGAACATGGCGCTCGCCCCGGGCAGCAGGCCGGGCGTCTTCAGGACCCGGCCGGGAATCAGCGGCGAACCGCCACGCCGCGCGACCGAGCGCTCGACGATCGCGAACGCGGCGAACACCGGGACGGAGAGGACCAGGGAGACCACCATCCAGGCCGGCCAGTGCTGTTCGTGGCCGAGCACCAGCGGGATGACCAGCAGCAGCAGCGCGGCGGTCAGCGTGATCAGCCCGGGGATGTCGAGGCCCTTGGGGTTCTCGGGCCGGCCCTTCGGCAGCACGCGCAGCCCGGCGGCCACCAGGACCACCCCGACCGGCACGTTGATCAGGAACACCGGGCGCCAGCCCGTACCGAACAGGTCGGCGCTGACCAGCAGTCCGCCGGCGACCTGGCCGACCACGACGCCGAGGCCGATGGTGGCCGCGTACAGGCTCAGCGCCCGGGCCCGGGCGGCGCCCTCGAACTTCAGCTGGATCAGGCTGTAGATCTGCGGCATCATCATCGCCGCGCCGACGCCCTGGACCACCCGGGCAGCGATCAGGGTGCCCTCGTCGGGCGCCAGTCCGCAGGCGAGCGAGGCCACGGTGAACGTGACGAGTCCGGCCAGGAAAACCGTCCGGAAGCCGTTGCGGGCACCGAGACGGGCGCCGGTGACGAGCAACGTGGCGTACGCGATCGTGTAGCCGGAGACGATCAGCTGGAGGGCGGACCCCGTGGTGCCGAGGTCGGTCCGGATGGTCGGGGTGGCGACGTTGACGATCGTCGAGTCGAGCAGGGCCATGAAGACCGCACCCAGCAGGACCACCAGCATCTGGTTGTTCCGGCGGGTCTGTGCGGCCGCGTCGGGGGCCGGGAGCGCGGTCTCCGGCTCTGCGGGGGGCGTGGGCCGGGCGGCTGCTGCCGCCCGCTCCTGAGTCTTCTCGGTCATGGCAGCGATGATCCCGGCGGCCCCGTGGGGGGTACCAGATATCCAGTGATCCTGGAACCGGGAGTACCCGGCTACCCGGATCGGCCCGTTGTCCAGCAGAATCGTCCGGTGACCCGACCGACCGACGGCCCCCCTCCGACCGCCGAGGCCCAGCGACGCGCGGAGCTGGGCGCGTTCCTGCGGCTCCGACGCGAGCGCACCAAGCCCGAGGACGTCGGACTGTCACCCGGCCCGCGGCGGCGCACGCCCGGCCTGCGCCGCGAGGAGGTCGCGGAGCTCTCGGGGATCGGTGCGGCCTGGTACACCTGGCTGGAGCAGGGGCGGCGGATCAACCCGAGCGTCCAGGTGCTCGACGCGATCGCGCGCACGCTGCGGCTCGACCGGGCCGAGCGCGGTCACCTCTACCGGCTCGCGGCCGTGCCGGCCGTGCCGCTGGACGCCTCGGCGCGGCTCGCCGACCCGGCCGAGAACCAGGCCATCCTGGACGCGCTGAACCCGTTGCCGGCCTGCATCGTGACCGCACGTTACGACGTGCTCGCGTTCAACGACGCGTACGGGGCGCTCGATCCGGCGATCGTGCTGCTGCCGCCGGGGGAGCGGAACGTGCTGTGGCACCTGTTCACGGTCGAGCGGCGGCTCCAGCCGCTCGTGGAGTGGGAGAACGAGACGGCCGTCATGGTGGCCCAGCTGCGGGCCGAGTTCGGCCACCGGCTCAAGGACCCGCACTGGGGCGACTTCGTGCGGCAGCTCGGGGAGGCCAGCCCGCGCTTCGCCGAGCTGTGGGCCAGGCACGAGGTCGCCGCGTCGAACACCCGGCGCAAGTCGTTCTGGAGCGTGGACGGCGAGCGGCTCGGCGTGATCACCAACGCGTTCACGACGGCCTCCGCGCCCGACACGAAGATGTGGATCCACACGCCCGACGGCCCGGAGACCAGGCGGCTGCTGGAGGACCTGGTCGGCCGGTACCGGGAGGCGGGCCCCGCCGCGCTGCTGGCCGCCGGACGGCGCACCGGCCGCGGCGCGCCCGACCCCGAGGGCGCGCCGGCTCAGCCGTGCGGCGAGGGCGGCCGGCGGCCGGGGAACGCGGATCCGGTCAGCCGGAGCAGCGGGGCCGACTTGACCGCCGTCTCCTCGAACTCGGCCTCCGGGTCCGACAGCGCGACGATCGCCCCGCCGACCCCGTAGCGCACGCGCCCCGGTGTGACGACCGCCGTGCGGATCGCGACGCTCAGGTCGGCCGCGCCGGACAGCGAGAAGTAGCCGATGGCGCCGGAGTAGATGCCGCGCGGCCCGGCCTCCAGCCGGTCGATGACCTCCATGGTCCGCAGCTTGGGGGCGCCGGTCATCGAGCCGGCGGGGAACGCGGCCCGCACGCAGTCCACGGCGGTGCGGTCCCGCCGGAGCCGAGCCCGCACCGTGCTCACCAACTGGTGGACGGTCGCGTAGGTCTCGACGTCGAAGAGGCCCGCGACCTCGACCGAGCCGATCTCGGCGTGCCGCCCGAGGTCGTTGCGGACCAGGTCGACGATCATCAGGTTCTCCGCGCGGTCCTTCTCGTCGGCCCGCAGCCCCGCCACGATCGCGGCGTCCTCCTCGGGCGTCGCGCCGCGCGGCCGGGTGCCCTTGATCGGCTTGGACTCCGCGACGCCGTCCGCCCCCACGCGCAGGAAGCGCTCCGGCGAGGTGCTGAGCACCGCGAGCGGGCCGAAGCGGAGCAGTGCCGCGTACGGGGCGGGGCTGAAGCGGCGCAGCACGCGGTAGCCCTCCCACGGGTCGAGGTCGCCCCCGGCCTCGGCGACGTTGGTCAGGCAGACCTCGTACGTCTCTCCGGCGGCGATCTCCTCGTGGCAGGAGCCGATCAGCCGCAGGTAGGCGTCTCGGTCGTGGCGCAGCCGGACGGCGGACCGCGGAGCGGGTGGGACGGGGTCCGCGGCCGGGCGGCCGGCCACGGAGGCCAGGGCCCGTGCGGTGGTCTCCAGCCAGGACCTGGCCGGGGCCTCGTCCTCGTCCTCGTCCTCCGCCAGCGCCAGCAGGTAGGTGGTGCGGGTGAGGTGGTCCAGGACGACCGCGCGATCGGCGAACACCATGGTGGCGTCGGCGTCCTCGGCCCGGTGGGCCGCCCCGGCACCGCACTGGGCCTTCAGCTCGTACCCGAGGTATCCCACCCAGCCGAGCGCGAACTCGAAGGGCAGGCGGGGGAGTTCGGTACGGATGCCGCGGAGGTCCCGGTCGATCCAGTCGAGGAAGTCGCCGGTGACGGTCCGTGAGCCGGCGGCGGAGCGCACGGTGACGGTCCGGCTCCGGACGTCGGCCTCGGCGATCCGCGCGAGCGGGCCGGAGGCGTCCCCGAGGACGGAGAACCGGCCCGCGCCGCCGTCCGGCCGGCTGCTGTCCAGCCAGAACGCGGTGTCGGCGGCGCCGAAGAGCCGCTGGAACGCGACCTCGTCGACCCAGTCGGTCCGGAGGCGGTCCACGAGGACCCGGAGCCGTCGGGTGCCGCCCCGGTCCGCCGGGTCCGCCTGGTCCGCCGGGCGCGGCGCGGGAGCAGGCGGCGACGGGCGGACCGCCGTGCCCCGGGCCGCGTGCCACTCCCGGCTCAGCCGGGTGAAGTTGGCGAGTAGTTCATGGCCGAACCGGGTGAGGACCGACTCGGGGTGGAACTGCAGTCCCCAGATCGGCCGGTGCCGGTGCCGGTGTCCCATCAGCACGCCGTCGGGCGTCCGGGCGACGGCCTCCATTTCGTCCGGCAGTTCGGACACGGTCAGCGAGTGATAACGCACCGCCTCGAACGGGGACGGGAGTCCGTGGAACAGACCGCGGCCGTCGTGCAGGACGGGCGAGGTGCGGCCGTGCCGTGGTTCCGGGGCGCGGGTGACGGTGCCGCCGTGCAGCAGCGCCGCCCCCTGGTGGCCGAGGCAGATGCCCAGCAGCGGGATGTCGCCCTGCTCGACGATGTCGCGGCAGATTCCGAAGTCGGCCGCCCGGGCCGGATCGCCCGGTCCGGGGGAGAGCACGACGTTGTCGAACCCGGAGAGCCGGGACAGGTGCCAGGACGGGTCGTCGTTGCGGATCACCACCGGCTCGGAGCCGTTCACCCGGGCCAGGCAGTGGTAGAGGTTGAAGGTGAAGGAGTCGTAATTGTCGACGAGTAGAGTTCTCATGACGGTTCGGCGACGGAGATCTCCAGGAGAACGTGCTCGACCAGGTCGTCCCCTTCGTGCACCCGGAGGCTGCGGAGTTCACGGACTTCCCGGCCGTTTTCGGCGGCGATCGCATTCAGTCGGGCGGTGTTCCCGCGATTGCTGAAATGCAGCAGGATTCTCCCGTTCTCGGTCAGGAATGACGGGGCGTCGGCCAGGAATCTGCGGTGGTCCCGGTAACCGGGGTCCACGTAGGCGCGTTCGTGGATCGTTTTGTGCCGGTATTCCGGCGGGGCCAGTACGAGGTTGGAGTGCCAATAGACGGTGTCGAACCTCCGGCCGGCCGGAACGTTCTCGAAGAGGTCGCTGTGCACGACGGTCAGCCGGTCCGCCACGCCGTGCCGTTCGGCGTTCATCACGGTGTTCCGGACGGCCGGTTCGCTGATGTCCAGGGCCGTCACGCGTTCGCAGCCCGCCAGTGCGGCGGACACGGCGATGATGCCGGTGCCGCAGCCGACCTCCAGGAACGAGCCGGGTCCGGACGTTTCCGGTGTCCCGGATGTTCCGGGCGTCCCGCCCAGACCGAGCAGTTCCAGGGCGATCCCGGACGACACCGAAAAAGGCGGCGCGAACACCTCGTCCAAAAGGTCCCATTCGCGCCCGGCCAGGGTGAAGGTGTTGCGCCGGTCGGCGTGGAGCCGCGCGGCCCGGCTGCGGGCGAGTGAACGCCCGTAGTCCGTGAGCCTATTCATATGTCCCCCGTTGTCATGCGAGCGGGCACCGCTCCCGCGGTGCCCGCCTGGAATTGTTTCCCCCGCCGGCCGCTTCCGGGAAGGTGGCGGGGTGACAGCGTGCCGTGTTCGGTGCGGTGTCCCGGTCACTACGGGCGTGTTAAATCGCAGGCCAGCGCCTTGACCCCCCTCTTGCGTGGCGCCTACTCTCGGTGTAGATGATCTTCACCGGCTGTGGAGGGGGAACCATGCCGTTGGATTCCGGGTTCGCGGACGCGCCTGCCCTGGCGATTCTCGAACTGCTCGCCGCGGAGGCGCCGCTGGGCCGCTTCCACGAGTTGCTGTACCGCGCCGCGGAGCCGGGCGGGGAAGGGATGCCACCGGGCCGGCGCGCGGAGCTCGAACGGGCCGTCCGGCTGGGGCTGAGGATCCACGCCTCGCTCGACCAGCGCCGGCAGCGGGAGGCGGCCACGGCGGCCCTGGTGGACATGATCCACGACATGACCGCCCCGTACGACCCGGACACCCTGCTGAAGGTCATCACCAGCCGGACCCGTCGGCTGCTGGGCTTCGACATGGCCTACATCAGCCTGCCGCTGCCCCGGGGCGGGTCGTACGTCCACTGCTCGGAGGGCCAGACCACGACGCTCAACGTGGGCCTGGTGGTCGAGGAGCACCACGGCCTCGGCCAGATGGCGCAGGGGCAGGGCGGCGCGTTCTGGTCGCCGGACTACCTGAACGACGACCGGATCCCGCACAGCGAGCAGATCGACGAGGTGGTCCGCGCCGAAGGGCTGCGCGCGGTGATCGCGGTGCCGATCCAGGTGGGGGCGGACTCCATCGGTGCCCTCTACGGCGCCGACCGCGTCGTGCGGCACTTCACGCCCGACGAGATCAGCCTGATGCGCTCCCTGGCGGACTTCGCGGCGGTGGCGCTGGAGCGGGCCAGGCTGCTGGACCGCACGCGGCTGGAGATCGCGGAGCTGGAGTCGGCGGGCGCCCGCGCGCGCGACACGATCGCGCGGACCCGTGAGCTGGCCGACGCCCGGATCCGGCTGGCCGACCAGGTGCTGAACGGCTGCGACCTGCACGTGGTCGCCAGGACGGCCGGGGAGGCGCTGGGCGCCACGCTCGCGGTCGGTGACGCGCACGGGCAGGTGCTTTCCTCCACCGGGGAGGTACCCGGCCTCGCGGAGGTGCTGACCGGCCGGGCGGCCCTGGAGGCGCACGCGGCGAGGGCCCCGGTGAGCCCGGCACAGGACGTCTGGGTGGCCCCGGTCGGTGCCGGCGTCGAAGACCTGGGGGTGGTGGTGGCCCGGTTCGCGCGACCGCTCGGCCCCGACGAGGAGAGCTTCCTCGCCTTCGTCGGACGGGCGGTCGCGCTGCAACTCGTGGGGCAGCGCAGCGTGCCCGCGACGGCCGGGCCGGGACGGGACGAGTTCTTCGACGTCCTGCTCGCGACACCCCTCCAGCCTTCGAGTCAACTCGTCTATCAGGCAGGACAGTTCGGGATCGACCCGGAGGGCCCGCATGTCGTCGTGGTGGCCCGGCCGGAGGGCGGCGAGCACGGGAAGGCCGCGGTGTGGGCCGCGTCGTACGCGTACCGGCGGTCCGGGCTCAAGACGGTGCGCGACGGCTGCGTCGTGCTGCTGCTGCCCGGTACGGACGCCTCGGCTGCCGCCCGTTCGGTCTCCAAGGAGCTCTCCCCGCTGCTGCGGCAGCCCGTCACCGTCGGCGCGGCCGGTCCGGCCACCGGGCTCGCGTCGGTCGCCAGGGTGCACCAGGAGGCGGTGCGCTGCCTGGACGCGCTGACGGCGCTGGACGGCACGGGGAGCGCCGCGGCGATGGCCGACCTCGGCTTCCTGGGGCTGCTGCTCTCCGACGACCACGACGTCGAGGGGTTCGTGGCCTCGCTCCTCGGCCCGCTGCTGGAGCACGACACCGAGCGCGCGACCAGTCTGATCGCCACCCTGGAGGCCTACTTCGCCTCGGGCGGCAGTCCCACCCGGGCGGCCGAGGACCTGCACGTCCACCCCAACACGGTGGCCCGCCGCCTGGACCGGATCACCGAACTCCTGGGCCCCGCCTGGCAGCAGCCCGGACGCACGCTCGAAGTCCAGCTCGCGCTGCGCCTGCTGAGGGCCCGGGAGGTCCTGTGGCGGCAGCGGGACACCGTGCTGGCGCCGTAGCGGGGGCGGGGGTCCGGCCGGCGGTCGGGAGGCGTCCGGCCTCCCGGCCGCCGGCCGGGCGTTTCAGGCGGGGATCTTGGGAGCGTGGTCCTCGGTCTCGCCGTGGGCCGCCATCAGCACCTCCACGGCGTGCGCCGCGGACGCCAGCGTGCTGTGGCAGTGCCAGCCCCGCAGCGAGCGCCCCTCGAAGTCCCGCAGGCCGGCCCGGTCCCCGAAGCCGGCCAGGTCGCGCCCGACCCGGTCGGCCAGCTTCGTCAGCCGCAGCAGCGTGCTCGCGGGCGCCCCGGCCAGGTTGCCGAGCCACAGCCCGGTGGGCCGGCGCCGCGGGTCGTCCCACTCCCCGACCAGGACGAGCCCGCTGTCGCGCCCGCCGGGCAGGCCGGGGTCCGCGCCCGGCAGGCCCACCCGCACCGCGGCCGCCGAGGCCCGCCGCACGCCGGACGGCGCCGTCGGGTCGGGCCAGCCGACGAGCCGGCGAAGTCCCCCGGCCGAGTCGAGGATCCGTCGCGCTTCCAGCGCTCCGAGGCCGTGGCCGGGCAGGGTCGGGTCCTCGACGGAGAGCCGCTCGGTGCCGGCGACGCGGACGAGCGCGCGCACGCCGGCCCGGTCGAAGCGCCGGATCACGCCGGCCGGGTCCTCGACCGGTACGTCGAGCACGACCGGACGCCGGGCGGCGTCGTGGAGCCGGGCGAAGTCCAGTGCCACGGCGGTGGCGCAGTCGTCGGTGGTCTCCCCGTACCGCGGTTCCCCGATCCGCCGGGGCTGCGCGGACGGGCTCGGGCCGCCGCCGTCCGCCGTCGGCCGGTCCGCGCACAGCAGCCGCCAGTTGACCGGGGCGCTGGCCCGCTCCGAGGCGGCCCACAGGCCGAACGCCCGCTGTCCGTGGAACTCCTGGTCCAGGTGGTGGTCGAAGCCCCGGCCCACGCCCACGGAGTGCCGTCCCGACTTCGGGATCGACAGCTGGCGCACCACCCAGGCCTGCGGCCGGACGTTCGGTTCGAGCCAGTCCGCGAGCGCCTCGCGCATCGGCATCCAGTCCCAGGTGGAACTGCAGATGAAGTGGTGCAGGCTCTGGTCGAGCGCCGGGTCCCCGAGGCAGGCCGCGATGTTCCTGATCGACCTGCGGCCCTGCGCGGCCAGCAGTCCACGGAGGTACTGTTCCCCCTTGTGCCGTTGGTCCCTTCGCGGAAGCGACGCGAAGAGGGTGGTGCTCAGGTCCTTCAGGAGGAGCTCGCCGTCGGACACCGGTCGCACCGAGCCGAGTCGGAACGGGGCGGTACGTCGGTGCCGGACAGCCCTGATATTGCCAGCAGCGTTCACAGAATCCCCCTCTATGCACTGCCCTTGAGGCTTGCTTAAGCCCCTCCAGGGTGGCCCGGGGCGGGTGGTGCGGGCCAGGTGCAGGGGCCACCCCGTAGCGCCGGCGGGCGGGTGTCCCGGCACTGCGCGCGACCGCCGGGCCGGGTGGCGGGCGGACCCGGCCACCGCGTCGCCCGGCGGTCGCGCGCAGTGGTGTGGCCGGACTACTCCTGTCCGAGCCCGAGCAGTGCCCGCGGGTCCAGGGCGGCCTGGTGGCGCGTGATCTTCCCGTCCACGACGTGGCTCCAGGCGGCGACCTGGACCGGGGGCGCGAAGCTGGTGTGCATCTCGAACCACGTGACGACGTCGGGGCCGTCGCTGAAGACCTTCCGGATGACGATGTCGGTGAAGGAGCCCGGCGCCTTCTCGATCTTCTCCCGGAGGTCGTCGCCGCCGCTGGCGTTGCCGAACGGGCCGGTGAACTCGATGTCGTCGGCCAGCACCGAGCGCAGGGTGTCGTAGTCCTTGGCCTTCCAGGCCGCGTAGTACGTCGCGGTCACGTCCACGGGGTTGACGCTCATGTCGTCGCTTCCTCTCGTCCTTCGGTGCGGGCCCCGCCGGCGGATGCCCGCACCGGCGGGTTCAGCGAGGCCCGGGTGTTGAGTTCGGCCGCGTCGTCGCCGGTGGCCCGGCCGTACGTCTTGGCGATGGTGGTGTAGACGCCCTTGGCGGGCGCGCCGCCCGCGGCGTCGCCCGGGTTCCTCGGCTTCGACCGGTCCATCCGCCGGTTCGCGAGCACGACGGCGGTCGTGGCCTCGCGCCGCTCGTCCTCGTAGCCGCGCAGCGCGGCCACGGGGTCCTCGGTCGTCGCGAGCCGGTAGGCGAGGACGCGGGCGTCGACGATGGCCTGTGAGGCGCCGTTCGCGCCGACGGGGTACATCGGGTGCGCGGCGTCGCCCAGCAGCGTCACCCGTCCCTCGCCCCACCGGTCGAGCGGGTCGCGGTCGACCATCGGGTACTCCAGGATGCCGGTGCTGCCGCTCAGCAGGGCCGGCACGTCCAGCCAGCCGAGGTCCCAGTCGGCGAAGTGCGGGAGGAAGTCCTCCAGTTCGCCCGCCCGGTTCCACCGCGCGTCGCCGCCGAGCGGCTGCGGTTCGGCCATCGAGACCATGCACACCCAGTTGGTCAGCGACCGGCCCTGCTCCGCGGCGGCCGGGCCGATCGGGTACGCGATCAGCCGGGCGCCGCGGCCGGCGTCGGCGTGGATCATCGTCCGGCCGGTGAGGAACGGCTCGGTCGGCGTCACGCCGCGCCACATCATGACGCCGGACCAGTGCAGCGGCCCTTCGCCGGGGTGGAGCCGGGCCCGCACGGCGGAGTGCAGCCCGTCCGCCCCGACGAGCAGGTCGGCGGCGAGCAGGCCGGGCTCCCCGGTCGTCCGGTCGGTCACCCGGACCCGCACGCCGTCCGGGGTCTGCTCGACGGCCTCGAACGTCGTGCCGGTCCGGACCGCGTCGGCGCCCAGCCGTGCCCGGACCGCGTCGAGCAGCATCAGCTGGAGCTCGCCGCGGTGGATCGAGTACTGCGGCCACCGGTAGCCCCGGGCGAGTCCGCGGTCCTCCCGGTGCTGGGCCTCGCCGCTCCCGTCGACCCAGACCATGTCGGCGGTGGGCACGCCGAGCGCGGCGAGTTCGTCGCCGAGTCCCAGCTCCGTCAACTCCCGCACCGCGTGCGGCTGCACGTTGATGCCCACGCCGAGCGGACGGATCTCCCGGGTCCGCTCCAGCACGGTCGCGCGGATGCCCGCCGCGTGGAGGCTGAGCGCGGTGGTCAGGCCACCGATCCCGCCTCCGATGATGATCACGTCCATGTCCCGGCCCTCTCCTTCTCGCGCCTTCCGTCAGCTCACGGCTGCAGCTTGGTGGTGGTCCAGCTCAGGTCGTCCTGGCGGTCGTAGCGGAGCCGGCGGTGCAGCCGGTCGGAACTGGCGGCCCAGAACTCGATCGCGGCGGGCGTCAGCAGGTAGCCGACGAAGCGCTCGGGCCGCGGCAGCGGGGTGCCGGTGGCCTCCAGCCGCTCGGCCTCGGCCCGCAACGCGGCCACGTCGGCCAGCGGGTCGCTCTGGTGGGCGGCCGTGGACATCGCGTGCATCGGCACCGGCCGGGCCGACCACATCGCGTCGGACTCGGCGTCGTCGAGCCGTTCGACCGGTCCGGAGACGGACACCTGCTGCGCCGTCTCCCGCCAGTACAGCAGGCCCGACGCCCAGCCGGTCTCGGCGATCTCCCGGCCCTTCTGGCTGCTGGTGTGGCTCAGGAAGACCAGGCCCCGCTCGGTCACCCGGCTGATCGCGATGATCCGGGTGGAGGGGCGGCCCTTGGCGTCGGCGGTGGCCAGGGCGAGTGCCCGGGGCTCCCGGACGCCGCGCTCGGCGGCCCGCGCCAGCCAGGACTGCAGCAGCCCGATCGGCTCGGCCGGCGGGGCGTCGTACTCGGGGAAGGGGAGGTCGGTCTCCCCGCTGAGCGACTCGAACCTGCTGGAGTTGCCGGTCGCGGTGTGGTTGGCGGTGGTGCTCACCGGAATCTCCTAGACGTAGATGGTGCCGCGGGCGACGACGGTGCCGTGGCCGCCGACGTGGACGACGCGGGGCCGGTCGCCGTCGCCCTCGGCGTGCGCGAGCATGAGCGAGGGGCGGCCCATCTCGACCCCCTGGAGGATCTCCAGCTCCTGCCCGTACGCGGCCAGCCCGAACCGGGCCAGGTGGATGGCGAGCGGGCCGGCCGCCGAGCCGGTCGCCGCGTCCTCGACCACGCCGTAGGCGGGCGAGAACATGCGGGTGCGCCACGCGGTGCCCGAGCCGGCGAAGCAGTTGGCGGCCATGTCGGGGAACCGCGTGAGCGCGCGGTGGTCCGGGCGCAGCGCCGAGAGCGCCTCGACGCTCTCCAGGCCGACGAAGACGTGGCGCGGGCCGTTGCGGTACGCCACCACCGGGGTGACCGGATCCGTCACGCCGAGCGCCGCGAGCAGCTCCTCCGCGTGCTCGTACGGCTCCCAGGTGGGGATCGGCTGCTGCATCCGGGAGGAGCTGGAGTCCTCGCCGTGGTCGAGCTCGAACGGGATGACGCCCATGGCGGTCTCCAGCCGCAGCCGGTCGGCCTTCCACGTCCGGCCGAGGGCGACCGAGGTGCCCAGCATGGGGTGCCCGGCGAACGGGAGTTCGTTGACCGGGGTGAAGATCCGGATGCGTGCGTCGCCGCCCTGCTCGGCCGGGAGCACGAAGGTGCACTCGGAGAGGTTCATCTCCTTCGCGATCTGCTGCATCCGCTCCGCCGGCAGGTCCGCGGCGTCGAAGAAGACGGCCACCGGATTGCCCTCCAGCGGCTTGCGGGAGAAGGCGTCCACAACGATGTAGTCGTGCAAGGGGTCTCCTGGAGAGGTGGTGCAGTGGATCCCTGACGGATCCCTGACGGATCGTTGCCGGATCCCGTCAGGGCGTCAGGGCGGTGCCGAGGCCGTGCAGCACCGGAAGGGAGTGGACGCCCTCGGCGACGGCCTCGACGTCGAACCGCATCCGGTGGGTGGGTGGGCCGCCGATCAGCTCGGCCGCGCGGTTCGGCGGCAGCGGCTGGTCCGCGGGCCGGTCCGTCTCCCAGACCATGACCGCGCCCCAGCGGTTGTTCTCCCGGTCGGCGATCCAGAACTTCACGCGCAGCCCGGGCACGTCGGCCCACGGTTGCACGGCGCCGTCCCGCAGGTGCTCGGCGAGCGACTCGATGGTCTGCGGGGAGCCGTCCAGCTCCCACCAGGCGATGTCGGCCTTCATGGGTCCGTTTCCTCCGGCGCGTTCCCGGCCGGCTCAGGTGGGGATTCCCTCGCGCCGGACGGCCGGCACCGGGATTCCGAGCGCGCGCAGCTGCTGGTTCGGGTTCATGAACTCCCGCTCCCGCTTGATCTTCCCGTTCTCGAACTCGAACGAGTGGATGAAGTGGTTGCGGTAGTGGCCCTCCGGATAGCCGGGGAACAGGATCTTCCCTTCGCCGTCGCACTCGACCCAGAAGCGGTTCGGGTCCTGGGTCTCGAAGATCTCGATGTTGGTCCACACCCAGTCCGGGAAGCACTGCAGCGACCACACCGCGTGCTCGCCCAGCCGGTCCCGGCCGTGGGTGACGATCGGCTCGCCGGTGTCGGTGGTCCACAGTCCGCCGCAGCCGTCCTCGGTGAACAGCAGGTGCCGCTTGAGGCGGTCCTCGCCGCGGGTGTTCATGTACTGCTCGACGATCGACCGGTTGTGCCGGCGGATCTCGTCGTCGTTGCGGAACGCCGGCGGCTGCTCGGCCTCGGACATCGGTGACCTCCACGGGGATCGGGGAATTCCGGCGGCCGTTCGGGGACCGCCGCAGTGGACTCTGTTCGGGCGGTGCCCCGTCCGCAACGCCGGCCGCGGGACTCCGTCAAGTCGGGACGAAGTCCGTTGCCATGTGACGGAGTCCGGGTCCGCGGCTTCCGGTCGGCCCGTCGTCTCCCGGAGAGTCGGGGCGCAGCCGCTCCGGAGATGCCGAACGAGCGGTTTCCCCTCTCCTTGGAGGTATCAGGTGCCCAGTGTCGACGAATTCCTCCGCTCGTTGCCCGTGGTCCAGCAGCCGGACTGGGCTGGCCACCCGGAACTCGGTCCGGTCAGGGCCGAACTCGCCTCGCTGCCACCGCTCGTCACCGTCGAGGACACCGACGTCCTCCGGACGCTGCTCGCCGAGGCCGCGGTCGGCCGAATACAGATCATCCAGTCCGGCGACTGCGCCGAGGACTGGGCGGAGGCCACGCCGGGCGATGTCGCCCGCAAGGCGGGCCTGTTGGAGGTGCTGGCGGGTGTCATGAGGATGACCTCGCACAAGCCGGTCCTGCGGGTGGGCCGGCTGGCCGGCCAGTACGCCAAGCCGCGCTCGAAGCCGACCGAGACCGTCGGCGACGTCGAACTCCCGGTCTACCGGGGCCACATGGTCAACTCGCCGGAACCGGACGCCGAACTGCGGCGGCCGGACCCGAAGCGGATGCTGACCGGCTACCAGTCCGCGCGCGAGGTCGTCGGGCTGCTGGGCTGGAACGGCCGGGACCGGCGCACCCGGCCGGACACCCCGGCGTGGACCAGCCACGAGGCGCTGCTGCTCGACTACGAGCTCCCCATGCTGCGCACCCAGCCGGACGGCCGGCTGCTCCTCGGCTCCACCCACTGGCCGTGGATCGGCGAGCGCACCCGGCAGGTGGACGGCGCCCACGTCGCGATGCTCGCGGCCGTGGCGAACCCGGTCGCCTGCAAGGTCGGTCCGACCATGACCGCCGACGAGCTGCTGGCCCTGTGCGCGAAGCTCGACCCGGAGCGGACCCCGGGCCGCCTCACGCTGATCGCCCGGATGGGCGCGGACACGGTGGGCGAGCGGCTCCCCGACCTGGTCAGGGCCGTCCGCCTGGCCGGCCACCCGGTCGTCTGGCTCACCGACCCGATGCACGGCAACACCGTCAGCGGCCCCGGGGGGCTCAAGACGCGGCTGGTGACGACGGTCGTCAAGGAGGTCGTGGACTTCCACCGGGCCGTCACGTGCGCGGGCGGCACGGCGGGCGGCATCCACCTGGAGACGACGCCGGACGAGGTCACCGAGTGCGTCGCCGACCGGGACCGGCTCCACGAGGTCGGCGGCAAGTACACGAGCTTCTGCGACCCGCGGCTGAACCCGCGCCAGGCCGTCTCGGTCGTGTCCGCCTGGCTCGGCTGACGCCCGGCCACCCCCCAAGCCCCCACGCAGCCTCCCCAAGCAGCGGGCTGCCCAGTGAAAGGACGACCATGGCGGGCCTTCCGTCCATCGACCCCTACCCGATGCCCTCCGAGAGCGACCTGCCGGCCAACACCGCGCGCTGGACGGTCGACCCCGACCGGGCGGTCCTGCTGATCCACGACATGCAGCGCTACTTCCTGAGGCCGTTCCCGGCGAGCGAATCCCCCGGGCGGCCCCTGGTGCAGAACACCGCGCTGCTGCGCGAGGAGTTCGCGGCGCTCGGCGCCCCGGTCGCCTACACGGCGCAGCCGGGCGGCATGACCGCCGAGCAGCGCGGCCTCCTCAAGGACTTCTGGGGGCCCGGCATGGAGGTGTCGCCGGAGGACCGGCAGGTCGTCGACCCGCTCGGACCCGGGCCGTCCGACTGGGTGTTCACCAAGTGGCGCTACAGCGCGTTCCACAAGTCGGACCTGCTGGAGCGGATGCGCGCCCACGGCCGGGACCAGCTCGTCGTCTGCGGCGTGTACGCCCACGTCGGAGTGCTGATGACGGCCGTGGAGGCCTTCACCAACGACATCCAGACCTTCCTGGTCGCCGACGCGGTGGCCGATTTCTCGGAGGCCTACCACCGGCTGGCGCTCACCTACGCGGCGGAGCGCTGCGCGGTGGTCACCTCGACCAAGTCCGTGCTCTCCGGGCTCGCCCCGTCCGTGGGGGCGGCCCGGTGAGCCGGCCGGCAGAACGGGAGGAGAGCCCGATGGGGGCGGACCTGCTGGACCGGGTGCTCACCGGGGCCCCCGGTGCCTACGCCCTGCTGTACCGCCCCGAGGCGGCCGGGCCGGACGTGATCGAGGTGCTGCTCGGCGAGGCGTCCGCGGTGGACACGCTCGCCGGGATCCCCGTGCCGGACGCACCGGGGTCCGCCGCCGCGCACGGGGGTGCCCGGCACGAGGTGCTGGCCGTCGTCCCGTACCGGCAGATCACCGAACGCGGCTTCGCCGGCGTCGACGACGGCGCGCCGCTGATCACGCTCGCGGTCGCCGAGCAGGCCGCCCTGCCGCTCGCCCACGTGCTGCGCAGGCTGCCGAACGACCCGATCACCCTGGCCGGCGGCCGCTTCGACGTGGACGACGAGACGTACGCGGCCACCGTGCGCCGGGTCATCGACCGGGAGATCGGCAACGGCGAGGGCGCGAACTTCGTCATCAAGCGCTCGTTCGTCGCCGAGATCACCGACTACACGCCGCGCAGCGCCCTGTCGTTCTTCCGGCGCCTGGTGGAGCGCGAGTCCGGCGCCTACTGGACCTTCCTGGTCCGGGCCGGCGACCGCACCTTCGTCGGCGCCAGCCCGGAGCGGCACGTCAGCCTGCGCGACGGCACCGCCGTGATGAACCCGATCAGCGGCACCTACCGGTATCCGGCGGCCGGCCCCGACCTGGCGGGCGTCATGGCCTTCCTCGCGGACCGGAAGGAGGCCGACGAGCTCTACATGGTGGTGGACGAAGAGCTGAAGATGATGGCCCGGATCTGCGAGCGGGGCGGCCGCGTCGTCGGCCCCCACCTCAAGGAGATGGCCCGGCTCGCGCACACCGAGTACTTCATCGAGGGCAGGACCTCCCATGACGTCCGGGACATCCTGCGCGAGACGATGTTCGCCCCCACCGTCACCGGCAGCCCGCTGGAGAGCGCCTGCAAGGTGATCAGCCGGTACGAGCCCGAGGGACGGGGCTACTACAGCGGCGTGATGGCGCTGATCGGCCACGACGAGGACGGCGCCCGCACCATGGACTCGGCCATCCTGATCCGCACCGCCGACATCGACCGCGGCGGCCTGGTGCGGATCGGGGTCGGCGCGACCCTGGTGCGGCACTCCGACCCGCAGAGCGAGGTCGCCGAGACCCGGGCCAAGGCGGCCGGGCTGCTGGCCGCGCTCGAAGCCGGCGGCACCGGCCGGTTCGCCGATCACCCCCGGGTCCGCGAGGCGCTGGAGCAGCGCAACGCCGGCATCGCCGACTTCTGGCTGCGGGAGGGCGCGGACGGGGCGGACGGGGTCGCGGAGCTGGCCGGCCGCAGCGTGCTGATCGTGGACGCCGAGGACACCTTCACCTCGATGATCGGCCATCAACTAACCTCCATGGGCCTGGAGGTGACGGTCCGGCGGTTCGACGAGCCGTACGACGTCGACGACCACGACCTGGTCGTGATGGGCCCGGGCCCCGGCGACCCGCGGGACACCGGCCACCCCAAGATCGCCCACCTGCGGGCCGCGGTCTCCCGGCTCCTGCGGGAGCAGCGGCCGTTCCTCGCGGTCTGCCTCAGCCACCAGGTGCTGTCCACGCTGCTCGGCCTCGAACTGGCCCGGCGGGACGTGCCCAACCAGGGCGTCCAGACCGAGATCGACCTGTTCGGCGCGCGCGAGCGGGTCGGCTTCTACAACACGTTCGCCGCGCGGAGCGACGAGGACAAGATCACGCACCCCGAGTTCGGCGTCGTCGAGCTCAGCCGGGACGCCGCCACCGGCGAGGTGCACGCGCTGCGGGGCCGGGGCTTCGCGTCGATGCAGTTCCATGCCGAGTCGGTGCTCACCCGGGACGGCGTGCGCATCGTCGCCGGCCTGCTGACCGAGGTGGTGCGCTCGTGCGACCGCTGACCGGACCGGCCCGGGGGGTGCACCGGTGACGGCTCCCGCCGGCCCCGCGCTCACCGCCCGGATCCCGGGCTCCAAGAGCATCACCAACCGGGCCCTGCTGCTCGCCGCGGCCGCCACCGGCACCAGCCGGCTGCGGGCACCGCTGACCAGCGACGACACGCTCGCCTTCCGGACCGCGCTGACCGACCTGGGCGTGCCCGTCGCAACCGGCCCGCAGGACGGCGAATGGCGGGTCACCGGGATCGGCGGGGGCCCGTCCGGCGGCGCCACGATCCGGTGCGCCGACGCCGGGACCGCCGCCCGGTTCCTGCCCCCGTTCGCCGCGACCGGCCGGGGCCGCTACCTCTTCGACGGCTCCGACCAGTTGCGCGCCCGCCCGCTGCGCCCGCTGGCCGACGCCCTGCGACGCCTCGGCGCGGACGTCCGCGCCGCCGGAAGCGGCGGACTGCCGCTGCTGGTGGACGCCGACGGGCTGCGCGGCGGTGAGCTCGCCGTGGACGGCCGGCACAGCAGCCAGTTCCTGAGCGGTCTGCTGATGGCGGCGCCGCTGCTGGACACCCCGCTGACCGTGACCGTGCGGGACCTGGTCAGCCGGCCGTACATCGACATGACCGTCGCGCTGATGCGCCGCTTCGGCGCTCGGGTGACCGAGGAGGCCCCCGGGGTCATCGGGATCGGCACCGGCGGCTACACCGCGACCGACCTGGCGATCGAACCGGACGCCTCGACGGCCTCGTACGTCTTCGCCGCCGCCGCGGTCACCGGGCGCGCGGTCACCGTCCCGGGCCTGGGCCGCGACAGCCTCCAGGGCGACCTCGGCTTCGTCGAGGTGCTGCGCACCGCGGGCGCCCGGGTCGAGGTCGGCGCGGACGCGACGACGGTCACCGGCAGCGGGCGGCTGCGCGGCGGCTTCGAGGTCGACATGGGCGCGATCTCGGACACCTTCATGACGCTGGCCGCGATCGCGCCGCTGGCCGACGCGCCGATCACGATCCGCGGCATCGCCCACGCGCGCCTCAAGGAGTCGGACCGGATCGAGGCGGTCGCCGGGAACCTGGCCGCCTGCGGCGTGACGGTCGAGACGGCCCAGGACCGGATCACCGTGCATCCGGGGCCGGTCCGGCCGGCCCGGATCAGGTGCCACCGCGACCACCGGATCGCGATGGCGTTCTCCGTCCTCGGGCTGCGCGCGCCCGGGATCGAACTCGACGACCCCTCGTGCGTGACCAAGACCTTTCCCGGCTTCCACGCCGAACTGCGCCGGCTGTTCCCGGCACCTCTGGAAGGAGAACGACGTTGACCGGGCTGCGCTGGCTGACGGCGGGGGAGTCGCACGGCCCCGCACTGGTCGCGACGCTGGAGGGCCTGCCCGCTGGTGTACCGGTCACCACGGCCGTGGTGGCCGACGCGCTGGCGCGTCGCCGGCTCGGTTACGGTCGTGGCGCGCGGATGAAGTTCGAGCGGGACGAGGTGACGTTCCTCGGCGGTGTCCGGCACGGTCTGACGATGGGCAGCCCGGTGGCGGTCATGGTCGGCAACACGGAGTGGCCGAAGTGGGAGCAGGTCATGTCGGCCGACCCGGTCGATCCCGAGGTGCTGGCGGGTCTGGCCCGCAACGAGGCGCTGACGCGTCCGCGTCCGGGCCACGCCGATCTGGCGGGCATGCAGAAGTACTCGATCGAGGAGGCCCGTCCGATTCTGGAGCGGGCGAGTGCCCGTGAGACGGCGGCGCGGGTCGCGCTGGGCGCGGTGGCCCGTGCGTACTTGAGGGAGACGTGCGGGATCGAGATCGTCAGCCACGTCGTGGAGCTGGCCGCCGCGAAGGCGCCCGTCGGTGTGCTGCCGGTGCCGTCGGACGAGGCGCGGCTGGACGCGGATCCGGTGCGGTGCCTGGACGCGGATGCGTCGAAGGCGATGGTCGCGGAGATCGACCAGGCGCACCGGGACGGTGACACGCTCGGTGGTGTGGTCGAGGTGCTGGCGTACGGGGTGCCGGTGGGTCTGGGTTCGCATGTGCACTGGGACCGGCGTCTGGACGCGCGGCTGGCGGCTGCGTTGATGGGGATCCAGGCGATCAAGGGTGTCGAGGTCGGGGACGGTTTCGAGCTGGCGCGGGTGCCGGGGTCGAAGGCGCATGACGAGATCGTGCCGACGGCGGAGGGTGTGAAGCGCACCTCCGGCCGCTCGGGCGGCACCGAGGGCGGGTTGTCGACGGGTGAGCTGTTGCGGGTGCGTGCGGCGATGAAGCCGATCGCGACGGTGCCGCGGGCGTTGCAGACGCTGGACGTGCGTACGGGTGAGCCGGCGAAGGCGCATCACCAGCGCTCCGACGTCTGCGCGGTGCCCGCCGCGGGCATCGTCGCGGAGGCGATGGTCGCGCTGGTGCTGGCCGACGCGGTCAACGAGAAGTTCGGCGGCGACCACGTCTCGGAGACGCGCCGCAACGTGCAGGGCTACCTCGACCACCTGATCATCCGATGATGAGCGAGCGACCAGAAGAAGAGGCCCCTTGGCGAAGCCACCGGCCGAGCGAAGCGAGGGCCGGGGGTAATTCGCCCGTGGTTGTGCTGGTCGGCCCGCCCGGCAGCGGCCGATCCTTGTCGCGCTCCGCAGAGACCTGACAGGATCTCAGATCACGTCACTCCTCGGGCGGTGCGGACGGGTCATCATCGGGGTGGCGCGGACAAGGAGGCGGGATGGCACGGGTGAACCTGCGGGCCGCGTTCATGAGCGGGCTGTCGTCCACCGTCACTGCGCAACAGGTCTTCACCAACCGGGTCGACGAAGTGGCCGCGTTCGAACGGTCGGTGGACGGCCTGTGCCGCACGCTGGACGAGGCCGAGGTGTCGCCGGTCGTGGACCGGGCGCAGGGGCGCCGCAACGTCCTGACGCTCTACGGGGTGGGTGGCATAGGGAAGACGACGCTCTCCCACGAGCTGGAGCGTCGGCTGCTCGCAGATGCCGCAGCCCAGGGGCGGGGCGACGTCGTGGCCGTCCGGGTCGACGTCTCCGAGGACGGGGCCGCCGACCTGGAAGGCCTGCTGCTGCGTCTGCGGGCCGGCTTGGGGCAATTGGGCAGCCGCTGGCCCGCCTTCGACCTGGCGCTCGCCTCCTACTGGGCCCGTGCTCACCCCGGTGAGGCGCTCCAGGACTTCCTCGACGCCTCACCGGCCCTGCGTCGGGCTTCCCGCAGCATCGGTCTCGGCGAGCAGATCGCGGACACCGTGCGGGAGATCGATCCCGCGGGGCTCGGCGGGCTGACCGGGCTGGCGCACCGCGCGGCCCTGGCCACCTACCGCGCGGTCCGGGACCGCGTGCGCGAAGGCCGGCTGCTGGCGGACTGCGAGCTGTTCGCGGAGCTGATCGAGGCCGACGCCGATTACGAGACGCTCTCGTACTTCCCGTACCTGCTCGCCTGGGACCTGGACCGCCTCTCCCACCGCGGCCGTTCGGACCGGCGGCCCACGGTGTGCGTGTTCCTCGACACCTTCGAGGTGGTCAACGGCGGCGCCGACCGCACCGTGGAGCGGCTGATCCAGCGCTGCGTCTACCTGATGCCCAACGTGCTGTTCGTGATCACCGGCCGCAACCGCATCGACTGGGCCGACACGGGCGCGGGCGGCGAACTGGACTTCACCGGCCCCGGATCCTGGCCGAACCTGCACTTCAGCAACGACACGGTCGAGCCCCGCCAGCACCTCGTCGGCTACCTCTCGGACTCCGACGCCGACAGCTACCTCAGCGAAGCGCTCACCCGGGACGGCGAGCCCGCCATGCCCGCCGAGGTCCGCCGGCGCATCATCGCGGGCGGGCAGGGCCTGCCCCTGTACCTGGACCTGTCGGTGTCCCACTTCGCGGCGCTGCTCGCCCGCGGAGGGCAGCCGTCGGCGGCCGACTTCGGCGGCTCGTTCACGGCCGTGGCCACCCGGTCGATCCGGGACCTGCCCCGGGACGAGCGTGACCTCGTCCGTACCGCGGCGCTCACCGACCGCGTCGGCGCCGATCTCCTGCGGGCCGGACAGCCCCACGTCTCCGACGGCAGCGTGGCCAGGTTCCTGCGTCGGCCGTTCCTGACACACGACGACGCCTACGCCCTGCCGTACGCGCTGCACGCGGCGCTGCGCCACGCCATCCGCGAGGCGGACCGCACCCTCCCGGACGGCTGGTCCGACCGCGACCGCAGCGAGGCCGCGGCCCGGTTGCTCGCCTGGTTGGGGGACCGGCTGGGGCCGTCCGCCGAGCGGGTGACCATCGCCCAGGTCCTGGAGTCCGGCCTCAAGCTCTCGGCGGAGCACGGAGTCTTCGCGGACTGGATGGCCCGGGCCACGCAGCGCCTCGTCGAGGCCGGACAGTGGTCGGAGCTGGGCACCGGACTCCCCGTCGAACGGACCGGGACGCCGGAGTACCGGGCGGTCCTCGCTGCCATACGGGGTGTCCAACTGCGCCGGACCGGCCGTGCCGCAGAGGCGGTCGGGCTGCTCGACGCGGCGGGGGAGAGCCTGCCGCAGGGCGGTCCGACGGCGCAGCTGGTGCGGATTCACCTCGCCCACGCGCTGCGCAACCACGGGGACTACGCCAAGGCGGCGGAGATCTACCGGGGCCTGGTGGGCGGCGAGTTCGACGGGGTGGCCAGGTACTGGCTCTGCGACTACGACTACCTCAACGGACGGTTCGGCAGGGCACTGGGTTCGCTCCGGGAGCAGTGCAGTCGTGGGCCGGAGGACGAGGGCGAACGGTTGCGGCTGATCGGTCACATCTGGCGGGTGAACGCCCGTTTCGACGAGGCGGGTTCCGTGTACGGGGAGGCGGTCGGCCTGGCCCGGCGCGAGGGCCTCGCCGCCGCGGAGGCGAAGGCGTTGGCCAACCTGGCGCAGACCGCTTGCTGGTCCGGAGACGTCGCTGCGGTGGCGGATGTGGCGACCCGCGCGAGGGACCTGCTCGATCTGGTGCCCAATCCGGTCGAGCTCGTCAAGATCCGTTCCGCCGAGGCGGTCGCGCACGCGGTGGCCGGCGATGCCGGGGCCGCCGCCGAGGCGGTCGGGGACACTCGTCGGCTGGCGGACGGGATCGGGTACCGCGGCGGCCACAACCTGGCCGACGTGGCCCAGATCCTGCTCGGGGTCCTCGGCGGTGACCACGAGGGCGTCCGCCGCACGCGGGCCGAGCTCGACGCGCGGACCCGCAGGTCGGGCGGCAACACCTACTGGGTGCCGATCGTGACCAGCTGGATCGATGGCGTGCCACAGGCCGTGGAGCGCGATCCGCGGGTCGAGTGGGTCGACGGCGCCGCCGTGTCGCTGGGCCGGTGGGCGGAGGTGGCCGCGCGACCATGAGGCACGAGAGTACGGGGCATGAGGCCGGATCCGGCCGGAGGGAAGTGAACGCATGACCGATCCGGTGCGCGTCGGCCTGGTCGGGGTCGGCATCATCGCCGAGACCCACCTCGCCGTCCTGGCCGAGCGGGACGACGTGTTCCTGGAGTTCACGGCCGACCCGCGTCCGGTCGCGCCGGTGGACTTCCGGGGCGCGAGGCCCCCGCACTACGGCAGCCTCGCCGAGGCTCTCGACGCGCACCGGCCGGACCTGGTGGTCCTCGCGGTCCCGACGGAGACGCACGCCGATCTGGCGGTACTGGCTCTGCTCCGTTCCTCGGCCAGGGTGCTGGTGGAGAAGCCTCTCGTCCACGACCTCGCCTCCCTCGCGAGGCTGCGTGAGCTGGAGCGGGAGGCCGACGTTGCGGGCCGGTTGTTCACCGCCCACCACTTCGCGTTCTCCCCCGAGGTCGACTGGGCGGTGGAACTGGTCGCCGGGAATCCGGACTGGGGGCCGATCACGGCGATCACCTCCGCCTTCTACGACCCGTACGTGCTCCGCGGAGCGGAGGCCTTCGCCTCGTACGTCTCCAGCTGGATGGACTCCGGGGTGAACCAGCTCAGCATGCTCACCCGCTTCGTCGACCTCACCGGACTCGCGTCCTCCCGGCAGATGGACGGCGGCGCGAGCGCATGGTGCACCGTGGAGTTCCGCTCCCGGGGCGTGGCCGGCACGGCCCGGCTGCGGAGCAGCTGGCTGACCGGTTCCAGTAGCAAGGAGAGCAGCCTGGTGTTCGGCCGCTCCGGCGTGGAAGTCTGGATCGATCACACTGCCATGACCGGATTCGCAGCACGGCAGGGGGAGTTGCTGGCCGCCTTCGGCAACGACGGCCGGACCGCGCGGAAGGTCGCCCACTACCGCCCGCTCTACGCCAGCCTGCTCTCCGGGCGGCCCGATCCGGTGCTGGGGTTCGACGCGGCGGCGACGATTACTGCGATCCACCACGCGGTGCCGGGAGCCTGAGAGCGTGCCGGCGGGCGCTGGGGCTCCGGGTGGGCCCCGGGGGGGGACTGGTTGGTCCCGTTTGGGGAGAGCGTCGGTCAGATGGCGAACTGGCGTAGGTGGTCGCGGAGTTGCTCGGCGTCGGGGGTGCCCGCCGTCAGGGTGACGTAGCCGTCCGGGCGGACGAGGACGGTGGCGTCGCCGGTGAGGCCGTAGGCGCGGTGCGCGTGGCCGTCCGGGTCCTGGACGGCGGCCTCGCGGAGGCCGGGGAGCGGGGGGAGGAGCGGCGGGCCGGGGCGGTCGGTGAACCTCAGCAGGGTGAAGTGCGGTCCGCGGAACAGGTCGAACAGGCGGGTGGGGCCGTCGGTGGTGCGGCAGGGGGCGTCGGGGGCGCGGTCGCCGGCGCGGATGCCGGTGGCGTCGTCGAGGTCGCGGCCGAGCGGGCCGCCGCGGTAGCCGAGGGAGAGGCCGGTGAAGTCGCCGCCCGCGGTGGCCGTCAGGTCGGCGAACTGGTCGGCCAGGGCCCGGGCTCCGCCGTCCGAGAAGAGCGTGCGGTGCTGGGCGGAGGTGGCGGCGAGGACGGCGCGGGCGACGGGCAGGCGCTCGGCCTCGTAGCTGTCGAGGAGGGCGTCCGGGGCGCCGCGCAGCGTGGCGGCGAGTTTCCAGGCCAGGTTGTGGGCGTCCTGGATGCCGGTGTTCATGCCCTGTCCGCCGGCCGCGGAGTGGCAGTGCGCGGCGTCGCCGGCGAGCAGGATCCGGCCGCTGCGGTAGCGCTCGACCATGCGGACGGTGGGGCGCCAGGTGCTCGCCCAGGTGAGGTCGTGGAGGGTGACGCCGGGTAGGCCGGCGCGCTCGGCGAAGACGCGGCGGAAGGTGTCGAGGGTGGGCGCGGGCAGCACGCCGTCCTCGTCGGGGATGACGGCGGCGTGGACGGCCCACGTGTCGTCCTGGCGCAGCGGCACGATGGCGAGGGCGCCGGCGCCGAACCGGGCGTCGTTCCAGATGTGCATCCGGTCGGGGGCGAGGCCGTCGATGCGCATCGACGCCATGATGAACCGCTCCTCCTCCCAGGTCTCGCCGAGGAACGGGATGCCGGTGAGCTTGCGGACGGTGCTGCGCCCGCCGTCGCAGCCGACGACGTACCGTGCGCGGATCGCGGAGGTGCCGGCGTCGGAACGGCGGAGTGTCGCGAGCACGCCTTCGCCGTCCTGGGCGCAGTCCACGAGTTCCGTCCCGAGCTCGACCTTCCCGCCGTGCTCCGCGAGCCGGTCGCGCAGCACCGCCTCGGTGTGGTGCTGCGCGAGCAGGACCATGCCGGCGTACGGGCGGTCGGGCGTCGCGGTGTTGGCGGCGGCCGGGTCGACCTCGTGGACGACCCGACTGCCTTCGTACGTGCGGAGCTTGGGGTTCAGCAGGCTGCGGGCGAGGATCGCGTCGGCGGCGCCGAGGTCGTCGAGCACCTCCAGCGTCCTCGGGTTGACCCCCTTGCCGCGCACGCCGCGGTCGCGGAAGTCCGGGTCGCGTTCGACGATCCGGCAGTCGACGCCCGCGCGGGCCAGGCCGACGGCGAGCGCGAGGCCCACCGGTCCGGCGCCGACGACGAGGACGTCGGTGGTTTCGAGCTGTGTTTCGGAGCCAGGCATGGCGGTCTCCCTCGGGTACGAGCCCATAAGATACGGCGCGTTTCTTGCTCCCGACTGTAGACTGGCCCCCATAAGAAACGCAACGTATCTACGGGATCCGGTGATGGGCAGAGCAGCGGTGGGCGGGGCGGAAGCCGGCCGGGCGTCACGCCGGCGGGGCGACGAGCTTGAGCGCGCGATCCTCGACGCGGTGTGGGCGGAACTGGCCGAGCACGGCTACGACCGGCTCACCATGGACGGCGTCGCCGTGCGCGCCCGGACCAGCAAGCCGGTGCTCTACCGCCGGTGGCCCAATCGGCCCGCCCTCGTCATCGCCGCGCTCGGCCGCAACGCCCCCGACTTCCAGGAACCGCCGGACACCGGCGAGTTGAGGGCCGACCTGGCCGCCTTCCTGCTCAGCCTGCTGCACCGCTTCGACGACCTGCCCACGGACGCCGTTCACGGCTTCCTCATCGACCTGATGCGCGACCCCGAGCTGCGCGCGCGGTTCCGCGCCGGGCTGACGGCCTTCGGGGCGGTGGACGCGCTGGAGGCGATGATGCGCCGCGCCGCCGACCGCGGGCAGATCAACGCCGCGCGCATCAACCCGCGCACGGCCTCCCTCCCGCTCGACCTCCTGCGCGACGCGTTCCTCCTGGGCGGCGGCGTGCCGTCGGATCAGGTCGTCGACGAGATCCTCGACGACGTCGTCCTGCCCCTACTCAAGGCGCCGTAGCGCGCGGGGAGTTCAACGGGGGAGGGCTCAACCCGCCCGCAGGGCCGCGAGTTCGACGGCGTGGTCCTGCCAGGCGTACAGCCGGTCGCCGACCAGGGCCGCGTCGTAGCTGCCGCAGCGGGCCGTCGCCTTGGCGCGCGTGTCGCCGGGGAACCAGGCCGCCGTCAGGTTGACGGCGCCGCGCGGTTCGCCCGGGGTGCAGCCCTCGGGCAGTCGGCCGTCGGGGACGGTGGCGGCCAGCAGACGGTCGTAACCCGTGGTGGACATACGGTAGTTGACGGTCGTCGCGCTGTCGGGGAGCCAGGCCGGCATCGACGTGCGGTCGGCCTTCGCCTTGGCGCCGGTGGCGTAGGCGGACTCCTCGACGTGCCGGCCCTCCCGCAGGCCGTTCAGGGTCGGGACGGCGAAGGCGGCGAGTGCGCCGAGTCCGATCACGGCCGCCGTGCCGCCGATCACCGCGTTTCGTCGGATGGCCATGGGTCACGCTCCTGGGTGTGGGGGCCGGTGTTGGCCTCTCCATCCTCGGCGGCGCGCCGGACGGCGTTCGTGCACCTCAGGTGCCGGACCGGCTCCCACCGTGGTCGTACGGAAGGGTGCGGGACCCCTGGGGGAAAGGGCGGGGAATGTCGGGGTTCCGGCCCCGGGTCGCCCGTTGTTTGGCATCATCCCGAGGGGGAGCAGGGGGTGGCGAGGACGGTGGGGGACGTGAGGGACGCACGGCCGCGGCGCGCATGGCGGACGGCCCTCGTGGTGCTGGCGCGCGGGGTGCTCCTCGTGATCGGCCTGTGCGCGGTCGGGTTCGGCATCGAGCGGACCGTCGCCGTGAACCAGGACGTGGGCGCGTACACCCGCGCCCCCGTCTGCAGCACCGGCAACCCGCCGGCGGGGTCGGTCTGCGTGCGGCTGGAGAGCGGCCGGGTGACGGACCGGTGGGTGGGCCGCAGCGGGGACTCGACCACCCACAACCTCACGGTGGCGCGCGAGTCGGATCCCGGGGGCAAGGACTACGACGTCGGCGAGGCGTTCTACGACGACGCGGACGTCGGCACGTACGTGCAGCTGAAGGTCTGGCGGGGCGACGTCGCCCAAGTCGAGTACCGGGGCCACAAGTCGGTGTTCCCGCAATTCCGCTTCGGTCTCCTGGCGTTGCTCGCGCTGCTGATCGCCGTGGGCACCGGCCTGGTGGTGGCCGGTCTGCCGGGGATCGACGAGGACGTCCGGTGGCTCGGGGGCGTGGGCCTGGTGCCGTTCTTCTTCGCGGGGTGGGTGTTCGACCTGTTCTTCGGTGCCGTCCACCTGCCGCTCGCCGTGGCGATCGCGCTGATCACCGGCGCCTGGCTGGCCATGACGGCGGGCGCGGTGAAGCTCGCCCACTGAGTCGCCTCGATCCGGCGGTCCGGGGGCGGAACCCGTCGGCCCGGGCGGACGGGGTGCCGTCCGTCCGGGCCGACGGGTCGGGTGTGGTGCGGGTGCCGATCGTCAGCCGTCGAGGCGGCCGGCGAGGTCGTAGCCGGCCTCGTCGATCGCGGCGGCGACGGCCTCGTCGGCGAGCGGCGCGGTGGCCTCGACGGTGACGCGGCCGGTGGCGAGGTCCACGGCGACGTCGGTGACGCCGTCGATCTTCTTCAGCTCGGCGGTCACGGACGAGACGCAGTGGCCGCAGGTCATGCCCTGCACCTGGAAGACCGCGCGGCCCGCGACGGCGACGGCGGGGGCCGGGGCGGCCGCGGCGCCGGTGCCGCACGAGCCGCAGCAGGAGGAGGCGGTCGCCCCGGCGGCTGACGGGTCGATGGTGGCGGTGGCCTTGCTCATGGTCTGGGCGGTGTTCATGACGCTCTCTCCTCGGGACTCGGGATGGGCGCCGGGCCGGCGCCGGTCTGTTCGACGCCGCCGAGTTAATACCCCCATGGGGTATCGAGTCAAGACGTTCCCGTGCTTCAGAAATACCCATGGGGGGTATCCGGCGACGTCTTGCGGCAGGTACCCCCCAGGGGTATAAAGGAACCCGGCGCCGCCCCGGCGTCACCGGATACCCCTCCCGGGTACCGATCCCGCAGCGCCACGGACGCGAGGAGCAACGATGAGCACGCAGGCACCCGCCTCCACGGAGGTGGAACTCTCGATCGGCGGCATGACGTGCGCATCGTGCGCCGCGCGGATCGAGAAGAAGCTCAACCGGATGGACGGGGTCTCGGCGAGCGTCAACTACGCCACCGAGAAGGCGAAGGTCAGCTTCGAGGGCACGGTCGAGGTCGCCGACCTGATCGCCACCGTCGAGGCGACCGGCTACACCGCCGCCCTTCCGAAGCCCCCGGCCGTCGTCGGCCCCGCCGCCGGCGAGGACACCGGTGAAGCCGAAGAGCTGGCGCCGCTGCGCCAGCGGCTGATCACCGCGGTGGCGCTGGCCGTCCCGGTGATCGCGATGGCGATGGTGCCGGCCCTGCAGTTCGACAATTGGCAGTGGCTGTCGCTGACCCTCGCCGCCCCGGTGGTCACCTACGCCGCCTGGCCGTTCCACCGGGCCGCGTTCACCAACGCCCGGCACGGCGCCGCGACGATGGACACCCTGGTCTCGCTCGGCACCGGCGCCGCGTTCCTGTGGTCGCTGTGGGCGCTGTTCTTCGGCACGGCCGGCATGCCGGGCATGCGGCACGGGTTCGAGCTGACCATCGGCCGCAGCGACGGCGCGGGCAACATCTACCTGGAGGCGGCGGCCGGCGTCACCGCCTTCATCCTGGCCGGCCGCTACTTCGAGGCCCGCTCGAAGCGGACCGCCGGGGCGGCGCTCAAGGCGCTGCTGGAGCTCGGGGCGAAGGACGTGGCGGTGCTCCGGGCCGGCCGCGAGGTGCGGGTTCCGATCGCCGAACTCGCGGTGGGGGACCGGTTCGTGGTCCGTCCCGGCGAGAAGATCGCCACCGACGGCGTCGTGGTCGAGGGCGCGTCCGCCGTGGACGCGTCGATGCTCACCGGCGAGTCCGTCCCGGTCGAGGTCGCCGCCGGCGACGCCGTCACCGGTGCCACCGTCAACGCGGGCGGGCAGCTCGTCGTCGAGGCGACCAGGGTCGGCGCGGACACCCAGCTCTCCCGCATGGCCAAGCTGGTGGAGGACGCACAGAACGGGAAGGCCGCCGCCCAGCGCCTCGCCGACCGGATCTCGGCGGTCTTCGTGCCGGTCGTGATCACCCTCGCGATCGCGACCCTCGGCTACTGGCTCGGCACCGGCGAGGGCTGGACCGCCGCCTTCACCGCCGCCGTCGCCGTGCTGATCATCGCCTGCCCGTGCGCCCTGGGCCTGGCCACCCCGACCGCGCTGCTGGTCGGCACCGGCCGCGGCGCCCAGCTCGGCGTGCTGATCAAGGGCCCGGAGGTGCTGGAGTCCACCCGCAAGGTCGACACCGTCGTCCTCGACAAGACCGGCACCGTCACCACCGGCCGGATGACCCTGCTCGCCGTCCACACCGCCGAGGGCGTCACCGAGGCCGAGGCCCTGCGCCTGGCCGGCGCCCTGGAGCACGCCTCCGAGCACCCGATCGCCCGGGCGATCGCCACCGCCGCGGCGAAGGCGGGCGACCTGCCGCCGGTCGAGGGCTTCGAGAACGTCCCCGGCCTCGGCGTCCAGGGCGTCGTCGACGGCCACGCGGTGGTCGCCGGCCGGGAGGCGCTGCTGAACGAGTGGGCCCAGTACCTGCCCGAGGGCCTCGCTGCGGCCAAGCGGACCGCCGAGGCGGCCGGGCGGACGGCGATCGCGGTCGGCTGGGACGGCGAGGCCCGGGCCGTCCTGGAGGTGGCCGACGCGGTCAAGCCGACCAGTGCGGCCGCCATCGCCGAACTGCGCCGCCTGGGCCTGACCCCGGTGCTGCTCACCGGTGACAACCGGGCGGTGGCCGAGGCCGTCGCCGCCGAGGTCGGGATCGCGCCGGAGCACGTGATCGCCGAGGTCATGCCGCAGGACAAGGTGGACACCGTCAAGCGCCTCCAGGCCGAGGGCAAGGTCGTCGCGATGGTCGGCGACGGCGTCAACGACGCGGCCGCGCTGGCCCGGGCCGACCTGGGCCTGGCGATGGGCACCGGCACCGACGCCGCCATCGAGGCCGGCGACCTGACCCTGGTCCGCGGGGACCTGATGGCCGCCGCCGACGCGATCCGGCTCTCCCGCCGGACCCTGGCGACGATCAAGGGCAACCTGTTCTGGGCCTTCGGCTACAACGTCGCCGCCCTGCCGCTCGCGGCGGCCGGGATGCTCAACCCGATGATCGCGGGCGCCGCGATGGCCTTCTCCTCGGTCTTCGTGGTCGGCAACAGCCTCCGGCTCCGCCGCTTCCGCTGATCCGCGCGACCGCTTGTGGCAAGGGCCCCGGAACCTCCTGGTTCCGGGGCCCTTTGGCAGTGCCGGACCGTCCCGGTACGACCGGCTGCCGGTCACGCAAGGTAGCCACCCTCCGGGAGCCCCCGGCTGACGATCCGTCGTACACCCTCGCTCTGACCTGCGCTTGAAGGCCGGTTTGCCCGGCCTTGGCGGTTTGTCCACCGAAGCGCGACCGGGACGAGACCGGGTCGAGATGTGACGCTCCGAAACTTGTTAGGCAAGCCTTCCCTGCCCTAGGTTCTCGTGCCGTCAGGCCGCCGCAGCCAGCGTCCCGACGGCCCGAACCGGGCCGTGGAGGCGTGCGTCCGACCGAAACCCCCGCCACCTCGGAGGAGCCCTCACCATGCCCGGAACCGTCCGGCCCCTCGCAGCCCTGTCCCTCGTCGCCGCCTGCGCCCTCGCCCTCACGGCGTGCGGCAGCTCCGGCTCCAGTGGCTCCGACGGCTCTCCCGCTCCCTCCGGCACGGCCCTCGCGGGCCAGACCGTCACCCTCTACAGCGGTCAGCACGAGCAGACCGTCAAGGCGCTGACCGACGACTTCACCAAGCGCACCGGGATCAAGGTCGAGCTGCGCTCCGGCGACGAGGCCGAGCTCGCCAACCAGATCCTCCAGGAGGGCACCGCCTCCCCGGCCGACGTCTTCTACGCCGAGAACCCGCCCGCCCTGACCGTCCTCGACGACAAGGGCCTGCTCGCCCCGGTCGCCGCCGACACCCTCAAGGCGGTCCCGGCCACGGACAGCTCGCCGAAGGGCGACTGGGTCGGCATCTCGGCCCGCACCTCCGCCTTCCTCACCGCCACCGGCAAGGGCGCCGACACCGCGCCGCCCGCCTCCGTCCTGGACCTCGCCAAGCCCGAGTGGAAGGGCCGGCTCGGCATCGCCCCCAGCGAGACCGACTTCGCCCCCGTCGTCACCCAGGTCCTCAAGGCCAAGGGCGAGGACGCCGCCAAGCAGTGGCTCAAGGGCCTCAAGGACAACGCCAAGGTCTACGACAGCAACGAGACCCTGTCCGCCGCGATCAACAGCGGCGAGGTCGAGGGCGGCGTCATCGACCACTACTACTTCTACCGGATGCGCGACGAGAAGGGCGCGGGCGGCACCCACAGCACCCTGCACTACTTCCCCAAGGGCGACCCGGGCTCCCTCGTCGACGTCTCCGGCGCCGCCGTGCTGAAGAGCGGCAAGCACCAGGCCGCCGCCCAGGCCCTCCTCGCCTACCTCGCGAGCGCCCCGGCCCAGACCGTCATCGCGAACTCCGCGAGCTACGAGTACCCGCTCGTCACCGGCGTCCAGGGCAAGCCCGACCTGCCCGCCCTGGACGGCATCGGCACCGTCGCCGACCCGGCCCAGCTCGGCGACGGCAAGCAGGCGCTGTCGCTGCTCCAGGACGCCGGTCTGCTCCAGTGACCGCACCCGTCCGTGCCGACGGCCCGTCCCCGCTCCGGCGGTGGCGGGCCACCGGCCTGTCCGCGTCCGCGCAGTGGCGGGCCGCCGGCCTGCTCGCGCCCGTCGCGGTGGCCGTCGTCGCCGTCGTCGCCTCGCCGCTCGGCTTCGTCGTCGCCCAGGCCGCGCAGGGCGGGTGGGACCAGGCCCGGCGCCTCCTCGGCCGCCCGCTGATCGCGACCCTGCTGTGGCACACCGTCACCCTGGCCGCCGCCGTCACCCTCCTCACCGCCGTCCTCGGCTTCGGCGCCGCCTACCTGGTCGAACGCACCACCCTGCCCGGCCGCCGCGCCTGGACCGTCGCGCTCGCCCTGCCGCTCGCCGTGCCGGAGTTCGTCCGCGGCTACTCCTGGGTCTCGCTGTTCCGCTCCGTGCACGGCTACTGGGGCGCGGTGCTCGTGATGACCTGCTCGCTCTACCCGCTCGTGTTCCTGCCCGTGGCGGCGGCCCTGCGGCACGGCGACGCCGCCGCCGAGGAGGTCTCCCGCTCGCTCGGCCGCGGCCGCCTCGCCACCCTGTGGCGCGTCACCCTCCCGCTCACCCGGCCCGCCCTGGCCGGCGGCGTCCTGCTCGTCTCGCTCTACCTGCTCGGCGAGTACGGCGCGTTCGCGATGCTGCGCTACACCACCTTCGCCACCGCCGTCTTCACCCAGTACAAGCTCGGCTTCGACGCCGCCTCCGCCTCCCTGCTCACCCTCGTCCTGGTGGCGCTCGCGCTGCTGCTCGTCGGCCTGGAGGCCTGGGCCGGACGGAACGCCCGCGTCACCCGGCACGGCGCCGTCGCCCGCACCGCGCGGCCCGTGCGCCTCGGCCGGTGGACGGCGCCGGCGCTGGCCGGCCTCACGGCGCTCGTCGGGGTCGCGCTCGGCGTGCCGGTGTACGCGCTCGGGTACTGGCTGGTGAAGGGCAGTTCGACGACCCTGCCCTCCGCGTCGGTCGTCGGCGCGACCCTCGCCACCCTCGGGTACGCGCTCGGTGCCGCCCTCGTCGCCACCGCGGCGGCGGTCCCCGTCGCCCTGTACGCGTGGCGGCGCGGCAGCAGGCCCGCGCTGCTCGTGGAGCGCGCCGCCTACCTCACCCGGGCGCTGCCCGGCATCGCGGTCGCCCTGTCGGTCGTGTTCTTCGCCGTCCGCTACGCCCAACCCCTGTACCAGCAGCCGCCGATGCTCGTCGCCGGGTACGTCGTGCTGTTCTTCCCGCTCGCCCTCACCGCCGTCCGCGCCGCCCTCGCCCAGGTGCCGCCCGGCGTCGAGGAGGCCGCCCGCTCGCTCGGCACCCGGCCGCTCGCCGTGCTCGCACGCGTCACCCTGCCGCTCGTCCTGCCCGGACTCGGAACGGCCGTCGCGATGGTCGGCCTCACCGCCTCCACCGAGCTGACCGCGACCCTGCTGCTGCGCCCCACCGGCACCCAGACCCTGGCCACCCAGTTCTGGGTGTACACCAGCGGACTCGCGTACGGGGCCGCGGCGCCGTACGCGGCCCTCATGGTCGCGCTGTCCGTCCCGTCCGTGCTCCTGCTGACCCACCGCACCCTCGGCCGCCCAGGGAAGAACTCATGACCGGACTGTCCGTCGTCGATCTGCACGCCACCCACGGGCGCAGCCCGGTCCTCTCCGGCATCGACCTGAGCGTGGAGGAGGGCGCCCTCGCCTGCATCCTCGGGCCGTCCGGCTGCGGCAAGTCGACCCTGCTGCGGGTCGTGGCCGGCTTCCACCCGGCCGCCTCGGGCAGCGTCGTGCTGCACGGGCGGACGCTGGACGACGGGCGGAGCCGGGTCGCCGCCGAGCGCCGCAACATCGGCCTCGTCCCGCAGGACGGCGCGCTGTTCCCACACCTCACGGTGGCCGGGAACATCGGGTTCGGCCTGCCGCGAGCGGAGCGCCGCTCCCGCGTGGCCGAGTTGCTCGACCTGATCGGCCTCGCAGGCCTGGGCGACCGCCGCCCGCACCAGCTCTCCGGCGGGCAGCAGCAGCGCGTCGCCCTTGCCCGGGCACTGGCTCCTCGTCCTCAACTCCTGCTGCTGGACGAACCGTTCGCCGCCCTCGACGCGGCGCTGCGGGCGGAGCTGCGGCGCGAGGTCGCCTCGACCCTGCGGAAGGCCGGGACGACGGCGATCCTGGTCACCCACGACCAGGACGAGGCCCTGGCCTTCGCCGACACCATCGCGGTGCTGCGCGAGGGCCGCATCGCCCAGGCGGGCACGCCGGACGTGTTGTACCACCGCCCGGCCGACGCCGCCGTGGCGCGCGTGCTGGGCGAGGCCAACCTGGTGCCGGCCACCCGCACCCCGTTCGGGGCCCTGGCCCTGGCGGAGCCCGCCTCCGTCACCTCTGGGACGCTGGCCCTGGTGCGCCCCCATCAACTCCGCCTGAGCGCCGAGGCTTCCCCCGACTCCGTCCGCGCCCACGTGGTGACGTCCGACTTCCGCGGCCACGACCACCGGATCGAACTCCGCCCCGAATCCGAAACCCTCCCGCCCACGTTGATCGCCTACACCCCCCACCCCTGGCCCCAGGGCGAGGCCTACGTCACCGTCGAGGGCCCGGCCCACGCCCTCCCGGACCAGGCCTGACGAGCCGGACGGCCGCTTCCGGCAGTGGAGTTGACGGACCGAGGGGTCGTGGCGGCGTTCGCCGCGGGCCGGTTGTCGGTGGGGCGTGGTACTCCTGTGGCATGGCGGTCAATGGGGCCGAGGCCGCGTTCGCGTCGGGGCGGGCGGCGCTCGGGGGCGGTGACGGCGGGGAGGTGGAGCGGTGCTTCGAACTGGCCGTCCGGCTGGGCGGTCCGGTGTACCTGTGGCGTGCGGCCGGTGCCTTCAACGACGCGTTCGACGGACGGGCGGCGGACTGGCAGCGCCGGGCCGTCGCGTCGCTGAGCGTGTCGGACGGGATCGTGGTCGACCCCGACACCCTGCCGATCGTCGTGTCGCAGGGGTATCCGGTCGACCAGGTGTGGCGGCTCGCCGTCCGGTACGGGGACGGCCTCCGGACGCTGGCCGCGCTCACGGCCGCTCGGGAGCGCCTGTACCGGGTCACCGAGGACGGGAGGGAGCTCGGTGAAGCCGAGTTCCGGGAGTTCTGCCAGGCTCCCGACTGCTACACGCCCAACGGCGTGACGCTGCGGCCGGATTCGCTCGAACTCTCCCTGAACTGCAAGGACGCCGTCATGCCGCTGATGGCCGCAGCCGTGCTCCGGGTCGTGGTCGAGGAGCTGACGGCCCACGGCGTCGGGACGGCCGGGTTATTCACGCCGTCGGCGGCCCGCAGGAGTCACTGGGGCGGCAGCGCCACCGCCTGCCAGCGGTAGGCCGTGTCCTCCTGCCAGCACTGCAGCTCGCCCTCGACCACGGCCGCCAGGCACAGCCGCCAGTCGTCCCCGACGGCCAGTGCGACGCGGGTCGCCGGGCGCAGGGTGGGGCGCCACCAGCGCGGGTGGCGGGCCGGGGTGGCCGTGCGCAGGCGGACGCCGCCCTCGCCGGCCAGGGCGAGCGTCGGCCCGCCGCGGTGGCCGGCCAGGGCGAGGGCGTGGGCGGGCTCGCCGTCGCCGACCTCGGGGGCGTGGCCGGCGGCGCCGAGGGTGTGCAGCTGGACGGAGCCGTCGGCGCGCAGCGTGGCGGCCTGCGGTCCCGCCGACGTGCGGGCGAGGGCGGCGGCGCGGAGTGGTCCGGGCGGGCCGAGCGGCGTGGGGCCGGTGCCGGTGCCGGCGCGCCACCACAGGGCGCGGTCCCGGTGCTCGACGAGGACGAGCCACGCGCCGGGCCGCTCCTCGACGGCGGCGAGGACCCGGTCGGCGGGGCAGTCGGGCAGTTCGCGGCCGGTGAGGGTGCGCCCGGGGGCCCAGCGGAAGGACTGCAGTGCGCCGCCGGCGGCCGTCCAGACGGTCAGTTCGCCGGTGGCGTCGACGCCGCCCGCGAGGCCGGTGACGCCGCGCGCGGCCTCCCACCAGCCCGTCGTGGTGCCGACCCACAGGGTGCCGGTGCCGTCCTCGGCGCACAGGACGAGTTCACTGCGGAGCCCGGCCCGTCCGCACACCAACTCCCGTACGGCTTCCGGCCCCTGCCCGGGCGGAAGCCCTTGTGCGCCCACCAGCAGGACGCCTCCGTGCGCCCGCGCGGCGGCGACCAGCGGGGTGCCGCCCGAACCCGGCAGCACGGCCAGGCCGGTCGTGCGGGGCCGCGGCCGGTGCGCGCGCAGCAGTTCGCGTCCGCGGGCGGCCCAGGGGCCGAGCGGGGCGGGGCGCCGGTCGGGGTCGCGGGCGAGCGGTTCGCAGGCCCAGTCGGCGAGTTCCTCGCCGTAGCCGGCGGCGAGGAGTTCGGCGCGGGCCTGTTCGACGGCCAGCCGGTGGTCGAGGCGGCCGTGGTCGGGCAGCAGGAGGGCGCGGGCCAGGGTGCCGACGGCGAACAGGTCCTTGGCGGTGGTCGGGAAGCCGCCGACCTGCTCGGCCTCGGGCGGCACGTGCCCCGGGGTGAACACGGCGACGGTGAGGGTGTGGTCGAGCGGGGCGAGGAAGGTGAGGTCGATGAGCTTGACCTGGCCGGCCGCGTCGACGAGGACGTTGGCGGGGGAGATGTCGCGGTGCACCCAGCGCTTGCGGTGCAGTTCGTCGACGATGCGGCACAGCCGCGCGAGCACCTCGGCCGCCGCCGAGGGCCCGGCGCGGTTCGCACCGGCCCAGGTGTGCAGCGGGACGCCGTCGACCCAGGGGGAGATCTGGTAGGCGAGCAGCCCGCTGGTGGGCGCGGCGCCGGGCCGGTGCGGGGAGGGGCCGAGCAGGAAGCTCGGTACGACGAGGTCGGTGATGCCGAGGCGGTGGGCGTTGTGCGAGACGTCGTCCCAGCGGCCGAGCCAGCGGCGGACCTCGGACGGGTCCCGTTCGAGCATGATCTTGGCGGCGACGAGCTCCTTGCGCCCGTTGTGGCCGGTACGAACGGCCCGCCACACCTCGGCCTCCCCGCCCCGGTGGTGGAATTCGAGGAGCTCGTACTGCTCGGGGTCGAACTCCGGTCCGAACCGGAGCCCGGGCACCCAACGCGACTCGGACACGCCACCCCCGTTTGCTGCCTGACGCCGGGCCACCGACGGCGGCCCGGCTGTTCGCGGTGCCCAGGATAGTGCTCGTTCCTGTTCGGCGGCCCCGCCGAGGGCCTATCCTGATGCTCGCCGAGCAACATCATGAAATAGCGTCAACTCATGATCGAACATGCCTATTTGATCATGATGGGGGCGGTCGGGGAGCACAGGGGGACGGTGCATGGCGCAGCTCGCGGTGGTGCTGATCGTGGTGGCACTGGCCGCTGTGGCGGGCGTCCTGGTGGTCCGCCGCCGGCGGGCGCTCGACCCGCAGGCGGTGGCGAAGGCCCTGGCCGGGGCGGCCGAGCGGCTCGCGGCCGGCAAGGCGCAGCAGGCCAGGCGGCGTTACGCGAAGCTGGCCGGCCGGCTCGCCGGGGCGCCCGGGGCGCTCTCGGAGCAGCGCGGCCTCGCCCTGCTCGGCCAGGCCGAGGCCACGGTCGCCATCGGTGACCCGCAGGCCGCCCTGGCCCTGCACCACGAGGCCTTCCCGCTGCTCGCCGACCCGGCCCGGCAATTGCCCCGCTGGAGCCTGCAACGCCTCGCCGAGGAGCGGATGTCGGCTGCGGCCGGCTCCCTCGCGCCGGTGCTCGCCTTCCTGCGGGCGACGGCCGGCGGCGCCGAGCCGGGCGCCGAGGCCCAGGCGGCGGCCCGGGCCCTGGACTGGCTCCAGCGGCTGTGCCACGACGGCCCGCCCGAGCAGCGCGACGGCGCCACCGCGGAGGCCCTCGCCGCCCTGCCGGGCCGGGACTGGCCGGTGCTGGCCCGGGCGGCCGTCCTGCGCGGCACCGAGCGCGCGGAGGAGGCCGAGGCCCTGCTCGCGTCGGCCGCGCCGGGCGGCGGCGGCGGCGAACTGTGGTTCCGCTGGGGCGCGCAGCTCTTCGCCCTGCACCGGGACGCCCCCGCCGTCGCCGCCTTCGACGAGGCGCTGCGGCGCGCGCCGGGCGAGGCCTACCGGTGGTCCCGCGGACCCGCCCTGCGCGCCGAGAGCCTGCTGTTCCGCGGCCTGGCCCGGCAGCGGCTCGGTGAGACCGAGGCCGCCTGGGGCGACTTCCAGGCCGCCGCCGGCGAGGCCTCCTGGGACCCCCGCCCCCGCTACGCGCTCGGCCGCCTCGCGCTGCTGCTCGGCGCCGACGACCAGGCCGAGGAGCAGTTCACCGCCGCGCTCGCCGCCCAACCCGCCTTCGCCCCGGCCAGGTTCGGCCTGGCCCTGGTCCACGAGCGGGCCGACCGCGCCGCGGAGGCCGCCGCCGACTACCGCGCCGGTCTCGACCTGGATTCCGGCTGGCGCCCGGCCCGCGTCCGGCTCGGCGCCGCCCTGCTCGCCGCCGGACGGACCGCCGAGGCCGAGCCGCTGCTGCGCGCCGAGGCGGGCGACGACTCCCGGTGGGGGCGGATCGCCGCGTTCCACCACGGCCTCGCCGGCGTCCGCTCCGGCGACCTGACGAGCGCGCTGACCGCCTTCGAGCGGCTGCGCGACGACGACCTGCGCACGTGGCTGGCCGTCGTCCGCGACCGGCTGGCCCGGCGGAGCCTGGCCACCGACCCCACCGCGGCGCGCGAGCTGTGGCAGCGGGCCGCCGACGACGACCCGCACGCGCCCGGCTACCGGCCCGCCCTGCGCGAGGCCGCGCTGCGCGAGGCGGCCCACCTGCTCGTCACGGGCCGCGACCGCCCCGAGGCGCGGACGCGCGCGGCCGAGGCACTCGCCCTCGCGGACGGCCTCCCGGGCGCGGTCGGTGCCCGGCAGGGACGGCTGCGGGCCGCGCTCGCCCTGGCCGGGGGCACGACGGAGACCCTGCCCGGCCTGATCGACGCCCACGCGGGCCCGCGCGACCGCTACCACCTGGCCGCCGCGGCGCTCCTGGCCGGCCGCCCGGTGCAGACGGTCGCCCTGCTCGCACCGCTGGACGCCGACCCGGCGGGCGACCCGGCCGTCGCCCGCCTGCGCGCGGCCCTCGCGGAGCGCGCCGGGAACTGGGGGACGGCGCTGGAGTGGCACCGGCACTTCCTGTCGGCGCCTGCGCCGCGCGTCGTTGTGCCCGCTGCCGGTTCGGGTGCGGTCCCGCCGCCGCGGGCTGCTTCGGCCGCTGCCCCCTCGGGTGCGGTCCCGCCGCCGCGGGCGGTTCCGGGGGCGGCCGCGCCCGGTGCCGTTCCTGCGGTGCCGTCCGTCGGGTGCGCGATCTGCGGGCGTAGGGCGTCCGGTGTGTGCGGCGGCTGCGGGCGCGAGACGTGCGACGCGCACTTCGACCGCGCGGGCGAGGCGGGCGAGGCGCGCGGTACGGCGGGCGTGCCGCGCTGCGTCGGGTGCACCGGTGCGGCGGCGGACGGCGCCACGGCGGCTGTGCGCCCGGGCGCCGCTCCGGGCGTGGTCCCGGCCGTGCACGCCACGGGCCCGGTGGCCGGCGGGCCGGTGAACCCGTACGTCACCGGGCCGGTCGGGGCCGACGGCCCGACGCAGGGTGCTGCGCCGAACCCGTACGCCACGGGCCCGGTGGCCGGCGGGCCGGTGAACCCGTACGTCACCGGACCGGTCGGTGCCGACGGCCCCACGCAGGGTGGCCCGCCGAACCCGTACGCCACCGGCCTGGTGGCGGGCGGTCCGGCGGCCCCCGTGCCTGCACCTGCGTCCGAACCGGTCCCCGCCCCGCCCGCCGACTGCCCCGTCTGCGAGGCCCCCGCCACCGGCTCGTGCGGCGGCTGCGGCCGGGAGGCGTGCGACGCGCACCTCTACCGGCCCGCCGACGCCGCCTCCCCGCGCTGCGTCCGCTGTGCCGGCCCCGCCCTGCGGGCCGTCCTGGACTGCGCGCGCCGCGCCGGCGTGCCCGAGCAGGCCGAGCCGGTGCTCGCCGCCTGGGCCGACGCGTTCGGCGACGGCGCCCCCGCCGCGCCCGTCCGGCTCGACCTCGCCCTGCTGCGTGCCGAACTCGGGCGGCTGGACGAGGCGTTGGCCGAGCTGCCGGAGGCGGCGGCCCGGGAGCGCGCCGCCGTGCTGGTCCGCCGCGCGGCGGGCCGCCTCGACGCGGGCGAGCCCGGTGCGGCCGCCGGTGACCTCCGCGAGGTCCTGCGGCTGTCGCCGGGCCACCCGCAGGCCGCCGCCACCCTCGGCATGCTGGCCGAGCACGAGGCCCATCGGCACGCCCTGGAGGGCCGTCGCTGGGAGGCCTGGAACGCCTACCACGCGCTGCTGCTCGCCGACCCGACCGACGCCCGCCTGCTGCACGCCCTCGGCCTCGCCGGGTACCGCCTGGCGACCGCGCCCGGTCCGGAGGGCGGGACCGCCGATCCGCAGGTCTGGCGCTGGACGATCGGCTGCCTGGCCGCCGCCCTGCACCTGCCCGCCCTGTGGGCCGAGTCCGCCCGGATCACCGGCCGCCCGGCCGAACCGGCGCGCGTCGCCGCCGCGCGCGCCGCGCTCGTCGAGCGGTTGCGCGTCGACCTGCGCGCGCTCGACGAGGCCGAGGGCCGCACCGGCGAGGACGCGGCGAGCTGGACGCTCCGCCTCGCCATGGAGTCGCACTGCGCCGAGGCCTTCTTCCAGGCCGATCTGACGGTCCGTCAGCCCGGACGGGCCACGGCCGGCCACCTCGCGCACGGTCCGACGCTGACCGGACTCCTCCGCTCGGCACCGGAACTCCCCTGGTGGGGCGAGCAGTTCGACCGGGCCGTACAGGGCTGGAAGCGCGCGTCCCGCCCTGAGTCGCATCCGCTCGACCAGGCCCTGGACCTGTTCGGACCCCTCGGCCCGCAGCGCTACCTCCTGATCCAGGGCTTCCAGTCCGCCGCCGTCGAGGCGCTGGACGCCGTACCGGAGGCGCAGCGCGACGACGCCTGGCGCGGCCTGCTGGTGGCGACCCTGGTCGACGAGGCCCGCGGGCACCACCGCAACCAGAACTGGCGCGAGGCCCTCGACTGCCTCACCCGCGCCCACGCCGTCCCCGGGGCCGCACTGCCCTCCGACGCGCCCGGCATCGCCGCCGAGTCCGGTCTGCGCGCGGCCCGCGCCCTGCTCAAGAGCAGCGACGACGACCAGCAGGGCGCGGCCGAACTCCTCGAACGCGCCCTGGCGCTGGCCCCCGACCACGCCGACGTGCGCAGCGACCTCGGCGCCACCTACGCCCAGTGGGCCCGGAAGATCAACAACGAGACCAAGGACTACCCCCGCGCCCTCACCCTGCTGCGCAAGAGCCTCACCCTCAACCCCGGCGACCAGACCGCCCGGCAGTTCCTCGCCGCCGCGCTCGGCAACCGGGCCAACCAGCTCACCCAGCCCGACGCCCCGGTCCGCCAGCTGGAAGAGGCCGTGGAGCTGTGGCGCGAGCTGATCGACCTCAACCCCGACCCGGACCACCGGCTCGGCCTCGCCTTCGCGCTGCGCCGCCTCGCGCTCACCGCGGCGCTGGCCGGCCGCAGCACGGTGGCGGTGTCCCGGATGACCGAAGCCCTGCGCGCCGACCCGGAGTTCACCGGCCGGGCCGAGACGGAGGCCCCGCGCCGGGTCGCCGTCATGCTGGCCAACCACATGCTGGACAACCTCCAGGACCGCCCCTTCGCCGAGCGCTCCGCGATGCTGCGCAAGGCGATGGAGTACGACGGCCAGGCCGCCGACGTCCGCAAGCTGGCCGTCAGCGTGTGGCGCAGCGAGGCCGTCGAGCAGTACGAGGCGAGGCGCTACCCCGGGGCCGTCCGGCTGCTGGAGGAGGCGCTGGGGCTGTCCGGCTCGGCGGAGGACACGGCGAAGCTGCACACCGAGCTCGGGATCGTCCTCAGTGCCCACGCCGTGGCCAGGGCCAACGCCCGCGCCTACCGGGAGGCCCGGCAGCTGATCAAGCAGGCCGTCGAGCACAACCCGCAGGACGCGGAACTGCGCGCCCTCCAGCGCAAGATCAACTCGCTGTACTGACCCGGCCGTCGTCCACACCGCGGTCCCGGGCCGCGGCCGAAGGAGAGCAACCCGCGCCATGCCACTGGAAGAACCGTCGCCGTACGAGATCCTGGGCGTCCCGCCGAGCGCCAGTGCGCGCGAGATCCTCCTCGCCGTCGGCCCGGCGACGAAGTCCGGTCGCCACACCCGCCAGCAGGTCCAGGAGGCCGCCGCCCTGCTGCGCAACCCGGACAAGCGCCTGGAGCTGGACCTCCAGCAGCCCCTCCCGCCGGAGCCGGTCGACCGCGCCGCCGGGCTGCTGGCGCCGGCCCTCGCCGACCCGCTGCTCGTCGTCGAGCGGCCCCAGCCGCCGCCCGCCGCCTCCTTCCTGGCGCTCCACCGGGACGAGCTGGCCGCCGACTTCGCCGAGCCCGCCCCGCCGGGCACCGCCCCCGAACCGCCCGTCCCCGCCCGCTTCGCCGCCGACCTGTCCGTGCTGCCGCAGATCGAGGTCCCCGAATGACCACCCACCACGCCCCGAGCCCCGAACCGTCCGCCCCGTTGCCGGCGTCGGACCAGGCACCGGACCAGGCATCGGACCAGGCATCGGACCAGGCCCCGGCCCCGGCCCCGGCCCCGGCCCCGGCGCCGGCGCCGGTCCCGGCCTCCGTGCCCGGGCGGCTGCCGGCGCCGCTGCCGGTGCCCGAGCGCGCCCGGGCGCTCGACCTCGGGCAGAGCTTCACCCAACTGCTGTTCCGCGCCTCGATGCTGACGCGCAAGCGCGAGGAGGAGGCGCAGGCCGCCCGGGCCGCGCAGCAGGAACTGCTCGGCGCGCTCGTCGAGGTGGACGACGCGCTCGCCTCGCTCGGCCTCGACCCGGAGCTCGTCCACCTCGGGCGGGGCGCCGGGATCGAGGCGACCAGGCGGCGCCTGCTGGGACGGCTGGCCAGGGCCGGGGTGCGGCCGATGCGGCTCGAAGGGCTGACCGCGGACCCGGTGCTGGCCGAGATCGTCGGCACCGAGCCGCGGCCGGGGGTGGCGCCGGAGACGGTCGTGCAGACGGTCGTCACCGGGTTCTTCTGGGGGGACGAGGTGCTGCGCCGGGCCCAGGTCGTGGTCGCGGCGCCGGTGTCCGAGCCGGAGCCGGAGTCCGTGTACGTGCTCGGCGCCGGGTACGTGGAGGCGGTGCTCACCCCGGAGCCGAAGCCCGAGGAGGCCGTCGAGCCGGAGGGCGTCGTCGAGCCCGAGGACGCCGTCGACCCCGTCGACCCCGGCCCCGGCCCCGCCGCGTCGGCGGGCCCCGGCCGCCCGAAGACGCCGCCCACCAGGCCCCGGCGGGCCCGTGCGGGCTCCGGTACGCGCCGCAAGCGGAAAAAGAACTAGAGGGGGACACCATGTACCGCACACTCGGCATCGACCTGGGCACCACCAACTCGGTGGTGGCCCACCTGCGCCGGGGCGAGCCGGAGATCGTCTTCAACCGGCAGAACCAGGAGGCCACGCCCTCCGTCGTCGGCACCGGCCGCAAGGGCGAGCTGCTGGTCGGCTCCACCGCGCGCAGCCGCACCGCGATCGACGGCGCGAACGTGATCCGCTCGGTCAAGCGCTTCATGGGCCGCAAGTTCAAGGACCCGCAGGTCCAGGCGGCCCTCAAGGAGGTCGACTACAAGGTCACGGCCGGCACCGACGGCGACGTCAACGTCTGGTTCAACGGCCGTTCCTACACCCCGATCGAGATCTCCGCGATCATCCTGCACCGCCTCAAGGAGGACGCCGAGCAGCGCTTCGGCGAGCCGTTCCACCGGGCCGTCATCACCGTCCCGGCGTACTTCGGCGAGCGGCAGGTCGCGGCCACCCAGGAGGCGGGCCGGCTGGCCGGCCTGCACGTGCTGCGGATCATCAACGAGCCGACCGCCGCCGCCCTCGCCTACGGGATCACCTCGGAGGCCGGCGACGAGGGCCGCACCGTCCTGGTCTACGACCTCGGCGGCGGCACCTTCGACATCTCGATCCTGCTGCTGGTGCCAGGCTCGGTCTCGGTGCTCGGCATCGAGGGCGACAACCTGCTCGGCGGCGACGACTTCGACCGGGCGATCACCACCGCGCTGCTCGACGACATCCGCGAGGAGTACGGCTCGGACTACCAGCCCGACCTGCGCGACCGCCCGAAGATCGCCTCCACCGCCGAGACGGTCAAGATCGAGCTCTCCCACCAGGAGTCCTCCGAGGTCATCCTCCCCGGCCTCGGCGCCGGCCAGCTGGTGCTGGAGACGGAGTTCGAGCGCACCCGCTTCGAGGAGCTCATCGAGGGCCACATCGAGCGCACCATCGAGCTGACCCACAAGGCCATCATGCAGGCCAACCTCACCGTCGGGGACATCGACGAGGTCGTGCTGGTCGGCGGCTCCACCGCGATCCCGCTGGTGGCGCGGCGCCTGGGCGAGGTCTTCGGGCCGCGCCGGATCCGCCGCGGCGTCAACCCGATGCAGTGCGTCGCGCTCGGCGCGGCCGTGCAGTCCGCGCTGGTCGGCGAGGTCGAGTGCCCCGAGTGTCGGGCGCCCGGCGACCTCTCCGCCTCGGCCTGCGCCAACTGCGCCACCTCGCTGCTCGGCGGCCCCCGGGTGTCCTGCCCCACCTGTCACGTCCCGGTCGACGCCGAGGCCGCCGCCTGCCCCAAGTGCAGCCAGGCGCTGGACGGTTCGGGCGCCGTGACGCCCCCGTCCCAGGCGCCCACCGTCGCCCACAGCGACAACTGCCCGCGCTGCGGCACCCCGGCCGCCCCCGGCGTCACCGCCTGCGAACTGTGCGGCGAACCGCTCAACTCGGCCGCCCCCGGGCAGACCAGGGTCGCCTCCAGCGCCGCCGAGGACGTCGGCCTGCGCTGCGCCTCCTGCGGGGTGGTCAACCGGCCCGGCAGCGAAGTCTGCACGGGCTGCGGCGAGTTGATGCAGGTCACCAACCCGTTCGACATCACCCCGAAGAACCTCGGCATCGAGCTCAACGACGGCCGGCTCGCCGTCATCATCCCCAAGAACACCAGCTACCCGACCAGTTCGCCGGTCAGCCGGGAGTTCGTCGTCTCCGGCAGCGGCCGCCAGCGCCTCGAAGTCGCCGTCTACGAGGGCGAACACGAGATCGCCCAGCAGAACGAGCTGATCGGCCACCTCACCCTGCGCCTGCCCGCCGGCCTCGGCGGCCGCACCCCCGTGGCGGTCTCCTTCGGCCTCGACCGGGACCGCACCATCACCCTGTCGGTGCGCATCCAGGGCGGCGGCGAGAAGACCGTCAAACTCGAACGGGTCACCCTCGACCCCGAGTTGAAGGTCCAGGTGGAGGAGCAGCAGCGGCAGATCGAGACCTTCACCGACCGCTGGGGCGGCGAGCTCACCGAGGCCGAACTCCGCGAGGCCCAGCGCCTCATGGACACCCTCGACGACCTCGCGGCCGGCCAGACCCGCGGCCAGTCGGTCGACGAGGCCCTGGAGCGGGCCCAGCGCCAGCTCAAGGCCCAGCGCTGGGTGCGCGGTTCGGAGGCGTACCTGAGCCTGTTCATCCACTACTGCGAGAAGCACCTCGACCCGAGCGACCTCGACCGCCTGCGCTCGGTCGCCGCCGACCTGCGGCTGCGCCGCGAGGCGGCCGACTGGGAGGGCGCGATGCGCGCCGCCCAGCGCGCCGACGAGCTGTGCGACTCGCTCGGCCACACCTTCCGCATGCTCACCATGTGCAACGTCTACGTGAGCCAGAACCTGGTCTCGCCCGGCCTCGCCCAGCAGATCATCGCCGAGCTGCGCGGCCTGGACGCGGCCGTGGAGTCCGCCAACATGGAGGCCGCCAACCGGCACAACTCCGCGCTCCTGGTGCTGTACGCCCAGGCGCAGCGGGAGCTGGGCAACGACCCGACGCCGGAGTCGCTCGGCCCGGTGCGCCCCGAGGAGGCCGGTCCCCGATGAACCCCGACGACGCCGTCCCGCCGATCGAGGTGCCCTGCCCGCAGTGCGCCGTCCCGGCGGATCCGGAGAGCCTGCGCTGCCCGTCCTGCCGGGAGGACCTGGTCGCCCTGGTCCGGCTGCGCTACGCGGGCCGGATCGACTACAACGAGGCGCTCGACGCCGTCCGCGGGGGCGACGACCCGACGGCGCGCGTGCTCCTGCGCCGGGCCTTGCGGGCCGAGCCGGGCCTGCACCCGGCCCGGGAGCTGCTGGACGCGGTGGAGGCGCGGCTGGGTCCGTAGCCTGGCCCCATGGACGGCAGGACGGACGACGGGGCGGCGGGCCGGGCCGTCGTCCGTCCTGCCGTCCTGGACCTCCCGCCGACGCCGCGCACGGCCGTCGCCTGGCTGCCGCCGCCCGGGCTGTGGCCGGCCGTCCAGGCGATCCGGCTGGTGCACGACCCGCAGGTCCGGCGCTGGCCGCCGCACGTCAACGTGCTCTTCGGATTCGTCCCGGAGAGTGAATTCGCCCGCGCGGTCCCGCTGCTCTCCGCCGCCGTGGCGCGCACCCCGCCGTTCCCGGTCCGCCTGAGCGGGGTGCGCAGCTTCCGGCACCGCGCGTACGCGACCGTCTGGCTCGATCCGGCCGCCGCCGGGCCTGCCCCCTGGGTCCGGCTGTACGCGGACCTCCTGGAGCGCTTCCCGCGCTGCCGCGGCCGCGCCGGCGGCTTCACGCCGCACCTGTCGCTCGGCCGCACGCAGCACCCGAAGGAGCTCGCCGCCGAGTGCGCGGCCCGGCTCGGCAGCCTGTCCGCGCAGGTCGGCACGCTGACGGTGCTGTCCCGGCGGGGCGACGGGCCGATGCTCCCGCGCGCCTCCGTGGCCCTGGGCAGCGGTGACGTAACGTGGTCGGACGACACGCCGTCGTAGCGAGCAATACCGGCATTTCGGGCACCGGATCGAGTGAGATCGGGGGCGAGTGTGATCGTCACACGGTTTTTCGCCACCCTCACAAGGAGTGACGCAATGCGTATTCGCACCACCCTCGCCGCCACCGCCCTCGCCGCGATGTGCGTCCTGGCCGGGGCCGGCACCGCCGCGGCCGGCGACGCCACCGCCAACGGTGTCGCGTTCGGCTCGCCGGGTGTGCTGTCCGGCAACCAGATCCAGATCCCGGTGAACGTCGAGGCCAACGTCTGTGGCAACTCGATCGGCGTGGTCTCGATCCTGAACCCGGCGTTCGGCAACACCTGCATCAACGCCTGACGACGGCCCTGGGCCGTCCGCCGACTCCGGCGGGCGGCCCTTCGCCGTGTCCGGGCCGGGGCCGTACCCCCGTTCGGGGGTGGCGCCGGGGGTGCGGGATCGGGACCATGGTCCCCGACCCTCGCGATCCCCAGCCAGGAGGCAGCACGTGCGGACCACGTCGACCAGTCGCAGCTACTCATCCGGCACCGCGGACGTGCCGCTGCTCGGCGACACGATCGGCGAGAACCTCGATCGCGCGGTCCGCGCCTTCCCCGGGCGCGACGCCGTGGTGGACCGCGCCACCGCCCGCCGCTGGACGTACGCCGAACTCGCCGCCGACGTCGACGCGCTGGCCCTCGGCCTGCTCGCCCTCGGCATCGCCAAGGGCGACCGGGTCGGCATCTGGGCCCCCAACTGCGCCGAGTGGACGCTCACCCAGTACGCCACCGCCAAGCTCGGCGCGATCCTGGTGACGGTCAACCCGGCCTACCGCTCGCACGAGTTGGAGTACGTGCTCAACCAGGCCGGGATCCGGCTGCTGGTGGCGGCGCCGTCCTTCAAGGCCTCGGACTACGCGGCGATGATCGACGAAGTCCGGCCGCGCTGTCCGGAATTGGAGCGCGTCGTCCTGATCGGCAGTGCGGCCTGGGACGACCTGCTGACCGTCGGCCGCCGGGCCGACCCCGAGCCCCTCGCCGTCCGCGGGGCCGAACTGGCGCCGGACGACCCGATCAACATCCAGTACACCTCCGGCACGACCGGCTTCCCCAAGGGCGCGACCCTGTCGCACCACAACATCCTCAACAACGGTTACTTCGTGGGCGAGTTGCTCGACTACACCGAGCAGGACCGGATCTGCATCCCGGTGCCCTTCTACCACTGCTTCGGCATGGTCATGGGCAACCTCGCCGCCACCTCCCACGGCGCCTGCACGGTCATTCCGGCCCCCTCCTTCGAGCCCGGCGCCACCCTCGCCGCCGTCGCCGCCGAGCGCTGCACCTCCCTCTACGGGGTGCCCACGATGTTCATCGCCGAGCTCGCCGACCCGGACTTCGAACGCCACGACCTCTCCAGCCTGCGCACCGGCATCATGGCCGGCGCCCCCTGCCCGACCGAGGTCATGAAGGACGTCATCGACCGGATGGGCATGGCCGAGGTCTCCATCTGCTACGGCATGACGGAGACCTCGCCCGTCTCCACCCAGACCCGCACCGACGACTCCGTCGAGCGCCGCGTCTCCACCGTCGGCCGGGTCGGCCCGCACCTGGAGGTCAAGGTCATCGACCCCGCCACCGGCCGCACCGTCCCGCGCGGCGAACCCGGCGAGCTCTGCACGCGCGGCTACTCCGTCATGCTCGGCTACTGGGGCGAGCCCGAGCGCACCGCGGAGGCCGTCGACGCCGCGCGCTGGATGCACACCGGCGACCTCGCCGTCATGGACGAGGACGGCTACCTCGCCATCACCGGCCGCATCAAGGACATGGTCATCCGCGGCGGCGAGAACCTCTACCCGCGCGAGATCGAGGAGTTCCTCTACACCCACCCCGACATCCTCGACGTCCAGGTGATCGGCGTCCCCGACCCCAAGTACGGCGAGGAGCTGATGGCCTGGATCCGCATGCGCGAGGGCGCCGCACCCCTCACCCCCGAAGCCGTCCGCGCCTACTGCACCGGCCGGCTCGCCCACTTCAAGATCCCGCGCTACGTCCACGTCGTCGACGAGTTCCCGATGACCGTCACCGGCAAGATCCGCAAGGTCGAGATGCGCGACATGGCCATCGGCATCCTGGACCTGTAGGAACGCCGACGGCCGACGAGGATTTCACTCCTCGTCGGCCGTCGCGCGCCCGTTCCCCTACCAGCCGGCGAAGCGCTGGTCCGTCGACACGATCTCGCGCCCGAGCGGGGTGAGGGAGATCGGGATCATCTTGAGGTTGGCCCACCCGAAGGGGATCCCGATGATCGACAGGAACAGCGGGATGCTGGTGATCAGGTGCCCGAGGGCCAGCCACCACCCGGCGAACACCAGCCAGATCACGTTCCCGACACAGGACGCCGCCCCGGCGTCCCGCCGCTCGACCGCCGTCCGCCCGAACGGCCACAGCACGTAGCCGGCGATGCGGAACGAGGCAATGCCGAACGGGATGGTGATGATCAGTACGCAGCAGATGATTCCGGCGATGACGTAGCCGATCGCCATCCAGATGCCGCAGAAGATCAACCAGAGGATATTGAGAACGAGATCGATAACCTTCACGGTTGGCACCTTCTCACGAGCGGCGGTTGGACCCTACGACCAGCGATGCCCGCCGGCTCCCGTGTCTACGCCCTTAGGGGGTGTGTCTCAGGGGCCGTTCCGGGTCGGGGGGTCAGCCCCAGTTGCCCGTCAGGGGGATGTCGCCGGGGTTGCCGAAGACGACGGCGTAGGGGATGACGGTGCCCTCGTTGGCCGAGGCGTAGAAGGAGCGGTCGGTGGAGCGGTAGATGCCGACGGTGTCGATCCCGGTGCCGTCCCAGTCGCCCTTGACGGGGGTGTCGCCGGGGTTGCCGAACTTGAAGCGGTGGTCGGCGTCGCCGGGGGTGTTGGAGTCGCGCAGGTAGAACATCTGGGTGGTGGGGTCGTAGGCGCCGATGGTGGTGGTGCCGGTGCCGCTCCAGTTGCCGACCAGCGGGGTCCAGCCGGGGTTGCCGTACTTGATGGTGTACGTGGGGGTGGCGTTGTCGTCGCTGAGGTAGAAGTTCTGGTCGCTCGGGCGGTAGACGCCGACGGTGGTGCGGCCCCGGCCGCTCCAGTCGCCGACCAGGGGGATGTCGCCGGTGACGCCGAAGCGGACGGTGGCGGCCGGGGTGGCGTTGTCGTCGGTGAGGACGAAGGTCGCGGTGTCGCGGTGGTAGACGGCGACCGTGTCGGTGCCGGGGCCGTTCCAGTGGCCGGTCAGCACGACGTCGTCGGGCCCGGTGACGAGGCCGGCCACCGGGCCGACGCCGAGGAGGGTGTCGTTGTGGCTGTTCTCGCTGACGGTGCGGTCACCGGTGCGGTAGACGCCGACGCCGGTCGCCGGGCCGGCCGGGGTGGCGTTGATGACGGCCTTGCCGATGGCCTGCTGGCGCGCGGTGGTCAGCGGCATCGTGCCGGGCTGCTTCGAGTCGAGCCAGCGGAAGTTCTGGAGGTAGACGATCCGCGGGTTCTGGGCGGCCATCGCGCGGTAGTCGGCGTTGTCGGCGGCGAGGGCCGCGTCGGTGGAGTTCTCGCAGCCGTTCGGGTGGTCGAGGCCGGTGATGAAGGACTCGGGGAAGAGCACGAGGTGCTGGTCGGGCGAGGCGAGGGCGCCCTGGAGGGTGGCGAGTTCCTGCTGGAGGCGGCCGCGTCCGGCGCAGTAGTGGTCGAAGCCGACGAAGTCGGCCGCGCGCGGGACGGGCCGGGTGAGGTTGTAGGCGTCGGTGGTGTAGGCGATCGGCTTGTCGGGGAAGGCGGTCCGGACCTGGTCGGCTTCGGTCTGTACCTGGTCGGGCGTGAAGCCGTGGTAGTACGGCTCGTCGAGCAGGTAGATCATGGAGATCTTGTCGAGGTTGGAGCCGATCCGCCCGCGGAGCGCGGAGAGGTTGGCCGCCGCGTTCGGGTCGGGCCCGGTGATGTTGCCCTGGGCGTCCTTCAGCGTGACGACGCTGTAGACGTCGAGGACGCAGGAGGCCGGTGCGCAGTAGTCGAGGAAGCCCGAGTAGCGGGGGTTGGCGAGGTCCTGGCCGATGTAGTTGTTCATGTTCGTCCACGGCGCCACTTCGGGGCTGTGGTCGATGTTGTCGCGCGGGTCCATGATGTCGAAGTAGCCGTAGTAGTCGAGCCCGCCGAGCATGGTGACGCGCAGGTCGTCGGCCGTGCCGACGGCCCCGGGGGTGGTGCGCCGCGAGCCGAGGTACACGTAGCCGTCGCGGGGGAGCACGGCCGGGGTGGGGCCGGCGAACACCGTGGTGCCGTTGACGGTGACGGTCGCCTGCCCGGCCGTTCCGGCTGCGAGCGCGAGCGAGACGTCGTAGGTGTCCGACGCCGGGGTCACCGAGCCGACGGTGAGCGGGAGTTGCCGGCCGCCCTGGTAGAGCGTCAGTGCGCCGCCGGCCTGGACCTGGAGGCCCAGGGCCACGTCGCGGGCGTCGACGGCGCCGGTGCTGCCCGAGCCGTTGCTCACGAGGAGCGAGGCCGCGTCCGTCCCGCCGGTCGATCCGACGGCCGGGGTGAGGCGCGCGTGGACGGTGTAGGTGCCCGAAAGGTCGGCCGTGGCGGGCTTGTCGAGCCGTACGGCGGCCGTGCCCTGCGGGAAGGAGAGCGCGTTCGGGGCGACGGGGTCGTTGACCCGCACCGAGCCCGTCGGCGGAGAGGCGGCGAGGCCCTGAACGCCGGACACCGCAGTGTAGTTGGCGCTGACGACGGTCGGCTGACGGGCGCTCAGGTCGTCGTTGAGGCCGTGGTCGCCGCCGGCGGGGGAGCCGTCGAAGGTGTCGACGAACGGTTTGGCGCCCGCCGTGGCGCTCGCGTCGATCCGGCTGACGTTCACGCCGGTGCCGGCGCCGTCGCCGAAGGTGGTCACCGAGTTCCGGTCGGACAGGTACGCCCCGAGGTAGAGGAACGCGCTGCTCGGCCAGCGGTTGACGCCGGCCGGTGCCGTGACCGGGAAGACGGTGCCGTTGACGGTCAGGGCGAGCGCCCGGTCGGCGCCGCTGGAGACGGTCAGCGAGACGGCGTACTTGTCGGCGGCCGGCACCGTGCCCGTCCAGAACGGGGTTTCGCCGCCCCCGCCGTGGAAGAGCGAGAGCTTGCCGGAGGAGGAGACGATGAAGCCGAGGTCGACGTCGGAATTGGTCACGTAGCCGGTGGCGCGGTGGCTGCGGCTGAGCACGATCGAGGCCCAGTCGGCGCTCGCGGTGTCGCCGACGACGGGGTCGACGACCGTGGACACGGTGAACCGGCCGTCCTGGTCGGCCACGGCCGGGGCGCCGAGCATGACGGCCGAGACGCCGAGCGAGAACACCATGCGGTTCGGCTGGGCGGGGTGGCTCGTCTGCACGTAGTAGGGCGGCGGTGCCGCGGTGGTGTCCCAGCGGCCGGAGACGCGCGTCCACGACGCGGTCCGGACGCCGTTCTGCCGTCGGTCGAGGCCCACGCTCAGGCCGTACAGCGGGTCGGTGTCGAGGGCCGGGTCCTGCTGGAAGGAGTCCCTGAACGGGCCGGCGGCGGTGAGGTTCGCTGGGACGGGAGCGGTGACGGGGGCGGTGACGGGGGCGGAAGCGGCGGCCGCGGCCGAGGGTGCCGCGCCGAGCCCGGCCGTCGCCACGGCCAGGGAGAGCAGGGTGGCGGCGGCGCCGAGTCTGCGGCCCGCGCGCCGCAGGAGGGTCGCCGGGTGTCGTGGCAGGGCCATCGGGTGCAGCTCCAGGGTGTCGCGGGAACCGGTGGCTCCGGACGGGGCCGCCGCGGGGCAGCCCGACCTGCGCGCCGTCGGGCGCGTCGGTGTGCGTGATCTCCCCCGGCCCGGATGCTACCGGGGGCGGGACGGGTGCGAACAACGGGTCACACGGTGATGCGGTATACCCTGTGGGGGTAAATGGCGGAGTGGAGGTGGGCGGTGCGGGACGGCATGGTGCGGGTCCTGCGTGGAGTTCTGCTCGCCGCCCTGCTGTTCGGGGTGCTGACCATGCACACGCTCGGGCATCCGACCGGTGGGCATGGAGGACGGCACGGCGGGGAGCATGCCGCCGTCCAGGCGCACCGGTCGCACGACGTCACGGCCGACCCCGGGATGCCCGGCGGGATGGACCCGATGGCGGTCTGCCTTGCCGTGCCGGCCGGTTGGGGACTCGTGCTGCTCGCCGTCGGGGGGTACGTGTTGCGGCGGGCCGGTGATGCCGCTGCTGCCGTGCGGGCGTTGCTGCTGGCCGCCGTCCGGGCGCTTCCGCCGCCCAGGGGCGGGAGGTCGGTCCTCGCCGAGGTGTCGGTGCTGCGTCAGTAGGCGTGTGGCGGTTGCCTCGCACGTCCACCGACCCACACCTACACACGAGGTGCATTTCGTCATGCGCACACCCTCTCGACGCGCCGTGCTCGGCGCGGCGCTCGCCGCTGCCGGGACCGGGATCCTGGCCGCCTGTTCGGACTCCATGAAGGGCATGGAGGGCATGGACCACGGCGGGCAGGCTCCGGCGCCGGCCGGCTTCGTCCGTCCGAACGGTCCCGAGGTCGCCGCCGCCGAGGCGCGGCGCAACCCCGGTGCGGAGCGCAAGGTCGCGCTCACCGCCACCGAGACCACCCTCGACCTCGGCGGGCGCACCGTCCGCAGCTGGGCGTACGGCGACGCGCTGCCCGGCCGCGAGGTCCGCGCCACCGCCGGCGAGACGCTCGCGCTCACCCTCGCCAACCACCTGCCGCAGCCGACCTCGCTGCACTGGCACGGCCTCGCGCTGCGCAACGACATGGACGGCGTCCCGGGGGTGACGCAGGATCCGGTCCGGGCCGGGGCCGCGTTCGACTACCGCTTCGCGCTCACCCGCCCGGGCACGTACTGGCTCCACCCGCACTCCGGCGTCCAGCAGGACCGCGGGCTGTACGCGCCGCTGATCGTCGACGACCCGAAGGAGCCGCTGGCCTACGACAAGGAGTGGGTCGTCGTCCTGGACGACTGGCTGGACGGGGTGGACGGGAGCACCCCCGAAGCCGTCCTGAGCGAACTGTCCAAGGGCATGGGCGGGCACGACATGGCCGGCATGGGGGGCCACGACGCGGCGGGCACGGCCGGCCCCTCGCGCATGCTCATGGGAGCCCGCAGCGACCTCCTCGGCGGTGACGCGGGCGACGTCGCGTACCCGTTCCATCTGGTCAACGGCCGCCTCGCGACCGCGCCCGAGACCTTCACCGCCAAGCCGGGCGATCGGGTCCGGATCCGGCTGATCAACGCGGGCGGCGACACCGCCTACCGTGTCGCCCTCGGCGGCCACGAGCTGACCGTCACCCACACCGACGGCTTCCCGGTCGAGCCGGCCGTCACCCGGGCGCTCCTGCTCGGCATGGGCGAGCGCTACGACGTCCTGGTGACCGTCAAGGACGGCGTCTTCCCCCTCACCGCCCTCGCCGAGGGCAAGGGCGCCTCCGCGCTCGCGCTGCTGCGCACCGGCGGCGGCGCCGCGCCCGACGCCTCGGTGCGCCCGGCCGAGCTGGACGGCCGGCTGGTGACCGCCGCGCAGCTCACGGCGGCCGCGGGCGTCCGGCTGCCCGCCAAGGCGCCGGACCGGACGGTGCGGCTGGAGCTGACCGGAGGCATGGCGAAGGCCGACTGGGCCTTCGACGGCCGCAGGTACGACCCCTCGCAGCGCCACCCGGTGGCGGCGGGGGAGCGGGTGCGGCTGGAGTTCCGGAACTCGACGGACATGTGGCACCCGGTCCACCTGCACGGGCACACCTTCGCGCTCGTCGGAGCGGCGGGCGGCGGCCCGCGCAAGGACACCGCGATCGTGCTGCCCGGCACGACGCTCGCCGTCGACTTCGACGCCGACAATCCGGGCCTGTGGATGGTCCACTGCCACAACGTCTACCACGCCGAGACGGGCATGATGACGGTCCTCGGTTACCAGGCGTAACGCCTGCCGGTGCCGGGCCGGGGGCGCGCCCCCGGCCCGGCGCGCCCCCGACGGCTCCAAGACGTCCACCACCATGACGTTTTCTTAACGCGGGCCGATGACGACTCCTTAACGCCGGTCGCATAGCCTGGCGCACTGCCGTCGCCCGACGGCGCTTTTACGGGGTCTTGAACAAGAGGTGCAAGGTGGTTTCGTCGGGTTCGACGGAGACGGGGACGGCGCAGGTGGCGGCGTCCCCGGAGGTGGCCGCGCCGTCGGCGCGAATACGCCTCCGCAGTTGGCTGCTGGCCGACGCGTCCGTGGCCAAGGACACGCAGGGTGACCAGAGCGGGCAGGACGGCGGCGAAGCGCACGGCGGCCACCAGGGCCAGCGCTGGTGGCGCGTGATGTGCCTGACCGGCCTGGACTACTTCTCGACGCTCGGCTACCAGCCGGGCATCGCCGCCCTCGCGGCCGGCCTGCTGTCGCCGATCGCCACGATCGTGCTGGTGATCGTGACCCTGCTGGGCGCGCTGCCGGTCTACCGGCGGGTGGCCCAGGAGAGCCCGCGCGGCGAGGGCTCGATCGCGATGCTGGAGCGGCTGCTGTCGTTCTGGAAGGGCAAGCTCTTCGTGCTCGCCCTGCTCGGCTTCGCGGCGACGGACTTCATCATCACGATCACGCTCTCGGCCGCCGACGCCAGCGCGCACCTGGTCGAGAACCCGCACCTGAACAGCGTCCTCGGCGGCAAGCAGATGCTGATCACGCTGATCCTGGTCGCGCTGCTCGGCGCGGTGTTCCTGAAGGGCTTCGGCGAGGCGATCGGCCTGGCCGTCGGCCTGGTCGTGGTCTACCTGGCGCTCAACGTCGTGGTCGTCGCGGTCGGCATCTGGAAGATCATCCAGGCTCCGCACGTCGTCACCGACTGGTCCAACGCGCTGACCGTCCAGCACGGCAACATCTTCGTCATGATCGGCGTCGCGCTGGTCGTGTTCCCCAAGCTCGCGCTCGGCATGTCCGGGTTCGAGACCGGCGTCGCCGTCATGCCGCACATCGAGGGCGACGCGGGCGACACCGAGGCGAACCCGGCCGGCCGCATCCGCGGCACCCGCAAGCTGCTGACCACCGCCGCCGTGATCATGAGCACCTTCCTGATCGCCACCAGCTTCATCTGCACGCTGCTCATCCCGGCCAAGGAGTTCGAGGCCGGCGGCGAGGCCAACGGCCGCGCCCTCGCCTTCCTCGCGCACCAGTACCTGGGCGGCGCCTTCGGCAGCGTCTACGACCTGTCGACGATCGCGATCCTGTGGTTCGCCGGCGCCTCCGCCATGGCGGGCATGCTGAACCTGCTGCCCCGCTACCTGCCGCGCTACGGCATGGCCCCGCACTGGGCGCGCGCCGTCCGTCCGATGGTGATCGTCCTCACCCTCGTCGGCTTCCTGATCACCTGGCTGTTCGACGCCAACGTCGACGCCCAGGGCGGCGCCTACGCGACCGGCGTGCTCGTGCTGATCAGCTCGGCGGCCATCGCCGTGACCATCGCCGCCTACAAGAAGCGCCAGCGCGGCTGGACCACGGCCTTCGGGATCATCTCGGCCGTGTTCCTGTACACCACCGTGATCAACACGATGGAGCGCCCGGACGGCGTCAAGATCGGTGCCTGCTTCATCGCCGGCATCATCCTGGTGTCGCTGCTCTCCCGGCTCAAGCGGGCCTTCGAGCTGCGCGTCACCGACGTGACCCTGGACGACGTCGCCGAGCGCTTCATCCGCGACTACGCGCACCGCCCGCTGCGCCTGATCGCCAACGAGCCGACCCACCGGGACGTCGCCGAGTACCGCGACAAGATCCGCCAGATCCGCGCCGACAACGACATCCCGGGCGAGGACGACCTGGTCTTCGTCGAGGTGACGGTCCGCGACGCCTCGGACTTCGAGTCCGAGCTCACCGTCCGCGGCGAGGTGCTGCACGGGCGCTACCGGGTGCTGACGCTGGAGAGCTCCAGCGTCCCGAACGCGATCGCCGCGCTGGCGCTCACCGTCCGGGACCGCACGGGCCAGCGGCCGCACCTGTACTTCGAGTGGACCGAGGGCAACCCGTTCGCCCAGTTCCTGCGGTTCTTCCTGTTCGGCCAGGGCGAGGTGGCCCCGGTCACCCGCGAGGTGCTGCGCGAGGCGGAGCCGGACCGCACGCGCCGCCCGCGCGTCCACGTCGGGTAACGCGCCCCGCCGTCCGTCGGCCCGTCCGGTCCTGGTGACCGGGCGGGCCGACCGCTTTCCCGGGGGCGCCCGGTTCGCCGGGATCAGGAGTTCCTAACATGCCGTCAGGGACAGGAACTTCGGACGGAAGGTACCGCCATGAACACCGCACCCGAGCATTACGACCGGCTCCTCGCCGCGCACTACACCTGGATGCTCGGCGGTGACGTCCCGGCCCTCGCCGCGGCCCAGGCCGAGCTGCTCGCCGGGCTCGGCGTGAGTGCGGACGGCCCCGGCCGGCTCGCCGTGGACCTCGGGGCCGGGCCGGGGCCGCAGAGCCTCGCCCTCGCCGCGCTGGGCTACGAGACGGTCCTCGCCGTCGACACGAGCGCGCGGCTGCTCGACGAACTGACGGAACTGGCGGCGAAGGCCGGGCACGCGGACATCGTCCGGCCGGTCCTGGCGGACCTGCGGGGCGCCCTGCCGGCACACACCGCGCCGGGCACGATGGCCGCGGTGGTGTGCATGGGGGACACGCTCACGCACCTCCCGGCGCGGCAGGACGTCGTCGCGCTGCTGGGGGACGCGGCGCGCGCGCTCGCGCCGGGCGGGCGGCTCGTGCTGTCCTTCCGGGACCTGACCCGCCCGCTCACCGGCACCGACCGCTTCCTCCCGGTGCGGGCCACCGAGGACCGGATCATGACCTGCGTGCTGGAGTACCCGGACGAGGACACCGCGCTGGTGCACGACCTGGTCCACACCCGCAGCGGCGGGACGTGGACGCAGGAGGTCAGCAGCTACCCGAAGCTGCGGCTCTCACCGGAGTGGGTCGAGGAGCAGTGCGCGGCGGCGGGCCTGGCCGTCCGGCACAGCGAGGTGGGGGCGCGGGGGCTGCACGTCCTCGTGGCGGAGCCCGCGTGACGACACCGCCCACGCTCCCCACTGGCGGGGGCGTGGGCGGCGGCGGGTCCGGCCGGGCTCAGGACGGCAGGCGCAGGACCATGCCGGGCTGGATGAGGTCGGGGTCGTCGCCCACGACGTCACGGTTGGCCTCGTAGAGGGCGGGCCAGCCGCCGGGGAGGCGGAGGGTGTCCGCGAGGCCGAACAGGGTGTCGTCCTGGCCGACCCGCCGCTCACCGCCGGCGAGCGCGGTGGCCGGGGCGGCCGGCGGCGGCAGGGCGGTGCCGCGGGCGTGCTCCCGATCGCGGTCCCGCTCCCGATCGCGGTCGTGGTCCCGGGTCCGGTCGTGGTCGCGGGTCGCGCGGGCGCCGCAGACCGGCCAGGGGCTCAGGCCGCGGCGCTCGGCGAGCACGGTGGCGACGGCGATCTGCTCCTCGCGGGTGGCGAGGTCGGCGCGCGGGGCGTAGGCGAGGCCGCCGTTCTCGCGCCAGGTGGGGTTGTCGAACTGGAGGCCGCCGAAGTAGCCGTTGCCGGAGTTGATGTGCCAGTCGTGGCTGCTCTCGCAGTCCGCCACGTTCTCCCAGTCGTACCTCCCGACGGGGTCGGCCCCGTGGCCGCCGCCCGGGGGTGCGGCCTGCGCCGCGGGGGCCGCGAGGGCGACGGCCAGGGCGCAGAGGGCGGTGGGGACGAGGCTGCGGAGACGGGCGGTGGGAGGCATGGGCGGCTCTCAGGTCCGGGGACAGGGCGTACGCCGTCCGGAGGCGGCGCATGTCCACCGACGCACGCCGGGTGGGGCGGACGGTTGCCGACGCGTCCGGAAAGTCACCCGCCCGGCCGCCGGGGACCACCCCGGCGGCCCGCCGCCATTCGGCCGCAGCGGCCCGCGGCGCCGCGAGCCGTAAGACCGACGTAATCGAGGTCCCGCTTCCGCCGGGGGCGCCGCCTCCTACAGTGGCCGGGACGTCTCCGAGGAAGGGCACGAACGATGACGAACGATCAGCGACTCCCGCGCGCCGAACTGGGTGTGATCGGCGGATCGGGGCTGTACGCGCTGCTGGACGACGTGACCGAGGTGCGCGTCGACACGCCGTACGGGCCGCCGAGCGACGCCCTGTTCCTCGGCGAGGTGGCCGGCCGCCGGGTGGCGTTCGTGCCGCGGCACGGGCGCGGCCACGGGCTGCCGCCGCACCGGATCGATTACCGGGCCAACCTGTGGGCCCTGCACGCGCTCGGTGTGCGCCAGGTGCTCGCGCCGTGCGCGGTGGGCGGGCTGCGGCCGGAGTACGGGCCCGGCACGCTGCTGGTGCCGGACCAGTTCGTCGACCGCACCTCCGGCCGGGTGCAGACCTACTACGACGGACTGCCGCTGCCGGACGGCTCGCTCCCCGAGGTCGTGCACGTGTCGATGGCCGACCCGTACTGCCCCGCCGGGCGCCGGGCGGCGCTGGACGCGGCGCGCGACGCGGCCTGGGAGCCGGTGGACGGCGGGACGCTCGTGGTGATCGAGGGCCCGCGCTTCTCCACCCGCGCCGAGTCGCGCTGGTTCTCCGCGAACGGCTGGTCGGTGGTCGGCATGACCGGGCACCCCGAGGCCGTGCTGGCGCGCGAACTCGGGCTCTGCTACACGTCGTTGGCGCTGGTGACCGACCTGGACGCCGGGGTGGAGGCCGGTGAGGGCGTCACCCACGCCGAGGTGCTGAAGGCCTTCGCGGGGAACGTCGACCGGCTGCGCACCGTGCTGTTCAAGGCGCTGGAGAGCCTGCCGGCCGACCGGGACTGCGTCTGCTCGCACGCGCTGGACGGGCTCACGACGGGTCTGCCGGGCGTCGCCGCCGGGGCCTGAGGCCCTGGGTGCGCCACCGCCGGACGAGCGCGACCAGCAGCGCGACGACGGCGGTGGCGGCCAGCACCAGCAGCAGGTTGCGGCCGTAAGGCAGCGGCAGCAGCGTGGAGTTGCCGTGGTCCGTGCCGTCCCGCAGGACGGCCGGCAGCCCGACGGCCGTCACCGCCGCCGCGACGACCAGCCACGCGCGCAGCACCGGGCCGCGGGCGTAGCGGGCGCCGACCAGGCAGAGCAGCGGCAGCCACAGGCCGTCGTGCAGGACGACCGCTCCGACGGCCCACACCAGGACGTCGAACGGGGCGGTGATGTAGGAGTCGGCGAGCAGGCCGGAGAGGCCGAAGCCGAGCAGGGCGAGGCCGCCGAGCAGGAGGGCGGCGCGCAGCCAACGGGGCATCAGACGACCTCGATCCGTTCGATCCACTTGGTCTGCAGCACGCCGGGCCGGTTGGGGGCGATGACCCTCGCCGGATAGCCGTGGTCGGCCTTCAGTACCTCGCCGTTGACGCGCAGGGCGAGCAGTGAGAGCGGGTCGACGGCGTACTCGGACGGCATCTCCATCACCCGGTAGGGCCCGTTGGCCTCGAAGGACGTGAAGCGCAGTGCGGACCCGGCCGGGGCGCCGGCGCGCTCCATCAGGTCGGCGATCCGGACCCCGCTCCAGCGGGCCGTCGCGCTCCAGCCCTCGACGCACGCGATCGGCAATTCCACGTCGTGCTGCGGTAGTTGCGCGAGCTCTGCGAGGGTGAGGGTGTACGGGCGGGGGCCGTCCACGCGCAGCCGCCAGTCCGCGGGGGCGGTGACGGTGCCGGCCTGGGCGGCGGTGCGGTTGACCGGCAGGCCCTGCGGGCCGATGTCCGGGCGGCGCGGGGCGAGCAGGTCCAGGCCGCTGAGGAAGGGCACCGTCTGCCCGGCGGTGGTGAGGGTCACGACACCCGCGGCGGCCGTCACGGCGGTCAGGAAGGCGCGGCGCTGCGGGAGCCCGACGGCCGGGCGGCGCCAGTGCCGGGCGATGAGCGTGCCCTTGGCGGCGATGTGGACGAGGAGCCCGCCGGTGGCCAACCAGGCCAGCCAGAAGTGGGTTTGGCGGAACGGGAACGGCCACGGGTACCACTGGAGCGTGTTGAACAGCCCGGTGAACACCTCCAGCAGCATCGCCGCGACGAGGACGAAGATGCCGAGCCGCTCCAGCGCGTGCAGCACGCTGCGGGCAGGCGGCCACTCGAAGAGCCGCGGGTAGACCGTCCACAGCTTCGCCCCGAGCAGCGGGATCGCGGCCAGGCCGCTGATCACGTGCAGCCCCTGGGTGACCTGGTAGCCGCCGACCGGCCGGCTCTGGAGGTACGGGACGAGCCAGGTCGGCGGGTCCTGGAGGGCGTGGCTGACCAGGCCGGTGAGGAAGCAGACCAGCAGCGCGGCGCCGAGCCAGCGGCCGAGCACGACGGTGGTGCGCGGCTCGTGCAGCGCCGAGCGGAACTTCCCGTCGCGGAACGGTCCGCGGCGCAGGGCGTCGGGCGGCGGCGGGAGCGGGAGGTCGTAACGGCGGGACGGCCGGGGGGAGCTCGGGCCGGGGGAGCTCGGGCTTGGGGAGCTCGGGCCGGGGGGTTCGGGCGTCTTCGGGTTCACGTGCCCATGGAACCCGTCCGGGGCCCCGCGGCGGCGCTCCGACGTGCTTACGGAATCCGAACGGCGCCACGTCGCGGCGGCCCGCCCCGGCCCGGCGGTGGCAGGGTGGGCGCCGTGCTCACTCGTGCCCTCCTCGCCCTCGCCGCCCTGGTCGGAGCCCTCGTCGTGACCGTCACGGGCGGTGGCGCGCTCGACCATCGCGCGCCCCTGTTCGTCTGGTACGCCGTCGACGCCGGGCTGTTCGCGCTCGCGCTCGTACTGCTCCGGAAGATGACGGACCGTCAGGTCGTGCCGCTGGTGCTCGCGGGCAGCATCGCCGTCGCCGCCGTCGGCCTCCTCGCGCCGCCGCGCACCAGCGACGACGCCTACCGGTACGTCTGGGACGGCCGGGTGCAGGCCGCCGGGATCTCCCCGTACGCGCACACCCCCGACGACCCCGCACTCGCCCGGCTGCGCGATCCCGGGCTCTGGCCGACGGGCGGGGAGTGCGCCGGCTGGGACGAGCGGCGGACGGCGGCCGGGGACTGCACCCACATCAACCGGCCCGCCGTGCACACGATTTACCCGCCCGTCGCGGAGGCGTGGTTCCTCGTCGTGCACCCGTTCGGCGGCGGGGTGCGCGGGGCGCAGGCGGCCGGCGCGCTGCTCGCGGTCGCGACGACGGGGGCGCTGCTCGTGGTCGGGCGGGGGAGCCGGCGGGCGGCGCTGTGGGGGTGGTGCCCGGGTGTGACGGTGTGGGCGGTCAACGACGCGCACGTGGACACGTTGGGCGCGCTGCTGCTCGTGGCCGGGCTGGGGTGTGTGGTGCGACGGCGCCCGGCGGCCGGGGGGCTGTTGGCCGGAGCCGCCATCGCGGTCAAGCTGCTGCCCGGGCTGGCGCTGCCGGGGGTGCTCGCCCGCCGGTCCGTCCGGGAGAGCGCGGTGCTGCTGGCGTGGACGGTCGGCGCGTTCGCGCTCTCGTACGTCCCGTACGTCGCCGCGTCCGGCGCCGGGGTGCTCGGGTACCTGCCGGGCTACCTGCGGGAGGAGGGCTACGAGCAGGGGCACATCGACCGGTTCGGGCTGCCGGCGCTGGTCCTGCCGGACGCGCTGCTGCCGTGGGCGGCGGGAGCCGTGCTGGCCGGGGTGGCGCTGTGGGTGCTGCGGCGCGGGGACCCGGCGCGACCGTGGTCGGGCGCGCTCCTCGTCACCGGGACGGCACTGCTCGTCGTGGCGCCGTCCTACCCGTGGTACGGGCTGCTGGTGGTGGCGCTCGTCGCGCTGGACGGGCGGTGGGAGTGGCTGGCCGTCCCGGCGGCGGGGCAGGTGCTCTACCTGACGGGCGGGATCGAGGCGCAGCAGGCAGCGTACGGGGTGGCGCTGGCGTGCGTCGTGACGGGCGGCGCGGTGCGGCGGTGGGGCGGCCGCCGGGCCGCTCGGCGGGTGCTCGCGCGGGCGGTGTGAAGGGGGTGCCCGTCCCGTGGGGCTGGTGCCCGTCCCGTGGGTCCGGTGCGCGGACGGCGCGGGACGGGTGCCGTTGACGTGCAGGTCCGGGCACCCGCCGTGGCGGGTGGGGAACGCCGGGTAGGCGTCGGTTCGGGGGTCTTGTCCCCGCCCGGGGCTTCTGGCAGGCTCGGCCGCGACGCCGCGAAGGGTGCCGCCGGGGCACCCCTGACCGAGGGGCCGAGAGGCGGTTGGGCGACAGCCGCACGCGTGACGCACGAACGGCGTCCTGCAAGGCTCCCTGGACCCCGGCCCAAATCCATGCCCGCGTCCGGCTCAGGCCTTGCGCAGGGCGAGGAAGCGCCGGCCGTGCGAGGTCCAGCGCTCGGCCTCCGCGAGGCCGGCCGCGCGGGCGCGGCGCAGGGCGGCGAGGGTGCCGAGGCGGGCCCACGGGAACGGCGGGCCGAGGCGGCCGTCCGGGCCCTCGACCCGGACGACGGCGCGCTCGTCCGTCTCCGCCGCCTCCACCTCGACGAGCAACAGGCCGTCCGGGGCGATGAGTTCGGCGCCCCGGCGGAGCAGGGCGAGCGGGTCGCCGCCGATCCCGAGGTTGCCGTCGGCCAGCAGTGCGGCACCCCAGCGGCCCTCGGCGGGCAGCCGGTCGAAGACCGAGCGGCACAGGGCCGGGCCGCCGAGGCCGAGCGTGCGGGCGACGGCCGCGCCGGTCACGTCCACGCCGAGCGCCGGGACGCCGAGTTCGAGCAGCGCGGCGACCAGGCGGCCGGGCCCGCAGCCGAGGTCGAGCACGGGGGCGGAGAGCCGGGTGCAGCGCAGCAGCAGGCTGTGGTCGGCCCCGGTGGCCGGGGCGCACCAGCGTTCGACGTCGAGCCGGAGGCGGTGGCCGTCGGCACGGCGGAGCCAGAGCGGGCCGCGGCCGGTGCGGACGGCCTCGGCGAACGGGTCGTCGACCCAGGGGGTGGTGGCGGTGATCGTCAACGTGGCATCCCGGTGGGAGAGTCGACCTGCAGAGCGGTGGTGGGTGTCAACTCGCCGCCCCCGTGGCTGAGTTCGAAGCCGGCGAGGCGGGCGGCGAAGCGGCCGTGCGGGGCTTCGGCGGCGACGCGGCGGGCGTCCTCGGCGGTGTCCACGTCGGTGAGTTCCGGAAGGTGATTGACCGTCAGATCTGTTGCCGCGAGACGGTCGAGGAGGTGGGCTCCGGTGTGCGGCGTGGACATCGGTACGCCGCACAGGAGTCGGGCAGCGAGCGGGGACGTCGGCCGGGCCAGGCCGAGGGCCCAGAAGCCGCCGTCCGCCGCCGGGCCGTACCACGCGTCGACGCCCGCGCGCCGGGCGGCGGACAGCGGTTCGGCCAGTGCCGCCGCGCTCAGCTGCGGGGTGTCCATGCCGACCAACAGCGCGGGCGCGCCCGGGGCGAGGCGGGCGGCGTCGGCGAAGGCCGCCGCGAGCCGCTCGTCCAGGCCGCCGCCCGACTGCGGCACGACCTGCCAGCCCGGCGGCAGCCAGTCGCCCGGTTCGCCGTCCAGCACCAGCAGGCGCAGCCCGGCCGGGACGGTGGACAGCGTGTGCAGGGTGTCGCCGAGCGCGGCCTCGGCCAGACCGGCGGCCTGCTCAGGCGTGAACGGCGGCGTGAGCCGCGTCTTCACCCGGCCCGGGACGGGCGCCTTGGCGATCACCAGCAACGTGGGCGGCGGCGCGGCCAGCACCGCCCGCATATCGCGGACGGCCTGCCGGGTCCCGCGCAGGGTCCCGGTGACCTTGGAGCGGCCCGCGCGCGGCAGGTAGTGGACCGGCGTCTCGGCGATCCGCATCCCGGCCGCCGCCGCCGTGAGCACCATCTCCAGCGGGTAGCCGGAGCGCCGGTCGCCCAGGCCGAGCGCCAGCAGCCGCTCCCGGCGGGCGGCCCGCATCGGGCCGAGGTCGTGCAGCGCCGCCCCCGTGCGGGCGCGCAGGCGGCGGGCGAGGACGGCGTTGGCGAGCCGGGCGTGCACCGGCCAGGCCCCGGCCGTCGACGGGCGCCGCCGGCCGAGGACGAGGTCCGCCGCGCCCGCCAGCACCGGCTCGGTGACGCGCGGCAGCTGGGCCGGATCGAGCGAGCCGTCGCAGTCCAGGAAGCACACCAGCTCGGCGGTGGCCGCGAGCAGCCCGGCGTGGCAGGCGGCGCCGAAACCGCGCCGGGGCTCGGCCACCACCGTCGCGCCGAGCGAACGGGCCAGCTCGGCCGAGCCGTCCGTGGAGCCGTTGTCGACGACGATCGCCCGCCAGCCGGCCGGGATCCGGCCGAGCACCCAGGGCAGCGCGGCGGCCTCGTCCAGGCACGGCAGGACGACGTCGACGGAAGGGGGAATGGGGGTGGGTGAGGTCACGCGGGCCACGCTAGGCGCCGACGGGCCGCGTGCGGGGGCACCGGCGCCTTACGGAACGCGGACGTCGTGTCGGCTGGCCCGTCCGGGTGATCTCGTCCGGCAGGGCTCGGGGATCTTACGGAAGGCGAACGCCCGTCCCGTCCGGTCCGCACCCGGCGCCGCCACCTCCTATCCTCGGCGAGGTGAACGACGTCTCCCGCATCCTGGTGATCGACGACGACCCGACCGTGGCCGAGGTCGTCGCCGGCTACCTCACCCGCGCCGGCCACCTCGTGGACCGCGCCGCCGACGGCGCCGAGGGGCTCGCCCTCGCCCGCAGCGCGCCCCCGGACCTCCTGGTGCTGGACCTCATGCTCCCCGGCCTCGACGGGCTGGAGGTGCTGCGGCGCCTGCGCGCCTCCGCCGAGGGCGCCGGGCTGCCGGTGGTGCTGCTCACCGCCAAGGGGGACGAGGCCGACCGGATCCTCGGCCTGGAGCTCGGCGCCGACGACTACGTCACCAAGCCGTTCAGCCCGCGCGAGCTGGTGCTGCGGGTGCAGTCGGTGCTGCGCCGCGCCCGGGCCGGCGCGGCCCCGGCGGGCTCGGCGGCTCCGGACGGCGGCCCGCTGCGCTCGGGGGACATCGCCCTCGACCCGAAGGCCCGCCGGGCCCAGCGTGGCGAGCGCGAACTCTCCCTGACCCTACGGGAGTTCGACCTGCTCGCGTTCCTGCTCCGGCACCCCGGCACGGTCTTCTCCCGGCAGGACCTGATGCAGCGCGTCTGGGGCTGGGACTTCGGCGACCTCTCCACCGTCACCGTCCACGTCCGGCGGCTGCGCGAGAAGATCGAGGACGACCCTGCCGCGCCCGCGCTCATCACCACCGTGTGGGGCGTCGGCTACCGCTACGACCCGGCCGGCGGTGGTGACCGGTGAAGGACGTCCTACTGATCGCCCTGTTCGCCGCCCTCGGCGCCGGCGGCGCCGGACTGCTCGGCTGGGCCGCGATCCGGCTGCTGCGCCGGCGTTCCGTCGCGCTCTCGCTGTTCACCGTCGCCGTGGTGACCGTCCTCGCGGTGACCTCGGGCACCTTCGCGGTGGCGCAGGCGATGTTCCTGTCCACCCACGACTTCGGCGTGGTCGTCACCGTGCTCGGCATGGCCGCCGTCGTGTCGCTGCTCACCGCCGCCCTGCTCGGCCGCCAGGTGGTGGCCGGCAGCCGGGCGCTCGCCGTGGCGGCCCGGACGGTCGGCAGCGACGCCGGGTTCACCGCGCCGGACCAGCCGCTCGGCACCGAACTGGCGGCTCTGAGCGAGGAGTTGGCCGCCACCAGTGCCAGGCTCGCCGAGTCCAGGGCGCGCGAACAGGCTCTGGAGCGCTCGCGCCGGGAGCTGATCGCCTGGATCTCGCACGACCTGCGCACCCCGCTCGCCGGCCTGCGGGCCATGGCCGAGGCGCTGGAGGACGGCGTCGCCGACGAGCCGGAGCGCTACCTCGTCCGGATCCGCACCGAGGTCGAACGGCTCACCGGGATGGTCGACGACCTGTTCGAGCTGTCCCGGATCCAGGCGGGGGCGCTGTCGCTGTCGGTGGCCCGGGTGTCCGTCTACGACCTGGTGGACGACGCGCTCGCCGGCGCCTACCCGCTGGCCCGGCGGCGCGGGGTCCGGCTGGAGGGGCGGGAGGTGGCGGCCGAGCCCGTCGAGGTGGACAGCCGGGAGATCACCAGGGTACTCGGGAACCTGCTGGTCAACGCGATCCGGGCGACCCCGGAGGAGGGCGTGGTCGCGGTCGCCGCCCGGCGCGAGGCGGACGAGGTCGTGCTGTCCGTCACCGACGGCTGCGGCGGCATCCCGGAACAGGACCTGCCGCGCGTCTTCGAGACCGGCTGGCGCGGCGGCGCCGCCCGCACGCCCCGGCGCGACCCGGGCGAGGGCGGCGACAGCGGGGACAGCGGCGGCGGGCTCGGGCTGGCCATCGTGCGCGGCATCGTCGAGGCCCACGCCGGGCGGGCCGGCGTGCGCAACGTCGACGGGGGCTGCTGCTTCGAGATCGCCCTCCCGGCGCCGAGGGCGGCCTCGCACGCCTAGTGTCGAGGGTGGCCTCGCGCGCCTAGATTCGCCGTGTGGCAGGTGCCACCGCGGCATCAGGGAGATGGGCATGGCCGCCTTCTTCGAGGACCTCTCCCGCAGCCTGAAGGCCGACCCGCCCCTGCCCGCCCAGGGGCCGGTTCACGACAGCGCCTACGAGAAGGTCTTCGGCGGCGAAGCCCTCGAACCGGCCGCGGGGGAGGGAGCCTGGACGGGCGAGGAGACCGCGGCCGTGCGCGAACTCCTCCGCGCGGGGCTGGAGATCTGGGAACAGGCCGTGCGTTGAGCGTGACGGTGGTTCCGTCCGCCGCGGTCACGCCCGCAGGGGTGCGGCGGCGAACTCCTTCATCCCGGTGTGGAACGGCACTTGCGGGCGCCACCCGAGTTCGGTGCGCAGGCGGGCGGAGTCCGCGGTGATGTGCCGGACGTCGCCGAGGCGGTACTCGCCCGTCACCACCGGTGCCGGGCCGCCGTACGCCTCCGCGAGCGCCGAGGCCATCTCGCCGACCGTCCGGGGCTCGCCGCTGCCCACGTTGTAGGCGCGGGCGCTGCCGGGCGGCCTGGCGTCGATCGAGGTCAGGGCCACCAGGTTGGCCGCCGCGACGTCCTCGACGTGGACGAAGTCGCGCCGCTGGCCGCCGTCCTCGAACACCCGGGGCGCCTCGCCCCGTGCCAGCGCCGAGCGGAACAGCGACGCGACCCCCGCGTACGGGGTGTCGCGCGGCATCCCCGGACCGTAGACGTTGTGGTAGCGGAGCGTCAGGACGGTGCCTCCGGAGGCGCGGGCCCACGCGGAGGCGAGGTGCTCCTGGGCGAGCTTGGTGGCGGCGTACACGTTGCGCGGGTCGGCGGGCGCGTCCTCGGTGACCAGCCCGGGGGCGAGGGCGGTGGCGCAGACCGGGCAGGGCGGCTCGAACCGGCCCGCGTCCAGGTCGGCCGGTCGGCGCGGGCCCGGCGCGACGTCGCCGTGCACGGGGCAGCGGTAGCGGCCCTCGCCGTAGACGACCATCGAGCCCGCCAGGACGAGACGCCGGACGCCGGTGCGGGCCATCGCCGCGAGCAGGACGGCGGTGCCGAGGTCGTTGCAGCCGGCGTAGGCGGGTGCGTCGTTCAGGTCCAGCCCGAGGCCGACCATCGCGGCCTGGTGGCAGACGGCGTCCACCCCGTCGAGCGCCTCCTCCACGGCGGCCGGGTCGCGGACGTCCCCGTGCAGGAAGGGCACGCCGTCCGGCAGCTCGGGGGGCTGGGCGGACGGATGGACGGCGGGCAGCAGCGCGTCCAGCACCCGCACGCCGTGGCCCACCGCCGTGAGGGTGCGGACGACGGCGGAGCCGATGAAGCCGGCGCCGCCGGTCACGAGAATCTCCATGCCGTGGAACTTAGCTGCGCGGGGCGGCTGTTCGGGGTGCTCGGCTCCGTTCGTCAGCCTTCGGTAATCCGTGCGGGCCGGGAGCTCCTCCGCGGGACGGCCCTACGCCGTGCCGTCATGCAGGTTCCGCACCGCTTCACCAAGCCGGATCAGGACGTCTGCGGTCCTTTGCAGCGCGGGCTCGTTCGGGTGAACGACCAGGTCGCGGAGCGGGTCCCACAGCGGGTTGACGAACCAGTTGCTCGGAGCCTCTTCCATGATCTTGCAGAGTTTCTCCATCCGTTGGGCAAGCTGGGGATCGGCTCCCAGGACGGGGAACGGGGTGGCGACGAGCGACGTGGCGCCGCCGGCATCGGTCACCGTCACCGTCAGGCCCACGGTGACCACCGTGCCGATCGCCGCCGGCAGCCTCACCTCCAGAAGACTGTCGGTGGTGCTGCCGATCACGGTGCCGCCGGCCGCGCTCCAGGAGTAGGCCAGCGTCGCTCCCCGAGGAACACCGGTGACGACCGCCTTGAGAATGGAGGTCCCGCCGGCGACGGGGACTTCCACGCACTCGCTGGTCGGGAGTCTCTCGATGGACAGCGAAAGTTCTTCGAGCTGCCCGGCGAGACCGCTGACGGTCAGGTTGTTCAGGTAGAGCCGGCCGTCGATGGAGGCCGAGAAGTCCGCTGTCAGCCCGTTGGCGGCACCGAGCGTCGCCAACTGCACGTCGAATGCGTAGGGGCGCAGGTCCTGAGGCCCTCCGGACTTGCTCAGCGCCGGATTCAGGGAAGTGAGCTTCGCTGAGATCTGTCCGCCGACGCCCGTGATGGTGGCACTTCCGGCGCCCTTGATCTTCACGCCGACCGGGCCGTTCGGGAGCGAGGGGACCCACTTGATGCTCGAGTCGTCCAACTTCACTCCGGTCATCTGAACGGCAAGCGGACTCTGCAGGCTCGGAATCTGCAACCGCTGCGCATCCATGACGAAATCCAGCGAGCCGGACGCTTTGTCGAACGCAACTGCGGGAACGCTCGCCTTGCCCGTCTTGTCGACGATCGGTGCGTCATTGTCCGGTGCCTTTGCCTCCCAGCTGAAGCTCAGGTCGAGCAGGAGACGGGTGGCAGCTCTGAGATCTTCGATTCCTGTCACAGCGGTCTCGATTCATCGGTGAAGGGCGAGGCGAGCGGTCAGCTCGGCCTCGACGGACCCACCCCTTCCAGGAGACCTCAGTCGTTCGATGCGCGCGATTCCGCTGCCAGGGGCTACTTCGACCCGTGCGCGCAGGAAGTCGGTTCCGCCGACTTCCTGCGCACGCTCGGTGCGGATCAGATCCACGCGGGCTTCCAGCCCAGTTCGCGGGACTCGTCCACCGTCGCGACGACCGGATTCTCGGGGCCGCCGAGACCCTCGTGCCACGTCAACGCCGGGGTGCCGGACGCCAGAGCATCGGCGATGTCGGCGAGCATCGAGCCCACGCCCTCCCAGAGCGGCGTGCCGAGGCCTTGGCGTTCGTGATCCCAGAGGAAGACGGCGCCCTGCCACTCGCCGGAGCGCAGATCGACGAGCAGGCCGTCGCCGCCGGGGCTCAACGCGATCGGCATGAACCCGGGCCGGAACGTTGCCTCATCCACGCTCTCTCCCGCGCCCTCTCCCGCGCTCTCCTCGGCGACCAACAGCCAGATCTCCCGGGTCTCCAGAGCCTCCTCCAGGCCCGTCGGCGCGAACTCCCCCGGGAGCCAGAAGCCGGCGCTGACGCCCGTCAATTCCCACCAGGCCCGCAGGTCCCCGGGCAGCACCAGCCCGAGCTCCCGCGCCGCCGCATCGAGCCTCGCCGCGTCCGCAGCCGGCACGGCGGGCGCCGGCCGGACGTGGGCCCTGAGCCACGTCCCGATCCGCGACGACGACTCCCGCACACCATGAGCGATCGCATCCATGGCCCACAGTCTCCTCTCGCATAGCCGAAGGGTGGTGCACAGGAAGTCGATGGATCCGACTTCCTGCGCTTGTCGGCCTCTGTCATGATCATTCGACACGTCTCGGGGGAGAAGCGGCATGGCGGGGAACATCAAGGACCGGCTCAAGGTCGACCAGGAGATCCTGGGGGTGGTCTCGGGCGGGGTGTTCGGCGCGCTGTTCCTGGTGCTCGGGCTGGGGGCGCTGTTCGGCGGGCACTACGGCTACGGCGGCGATGCCGTCGCCTCCATGGGGTTCATCGCCATCCTCGGGCTGATGGTCTGCGGCGCCGGTCTGCTCTACGCGCTCTTCCATCCGCGCTTCGGCCTGCCGTCCGTCGCACTCGGCACGCTGATCGGCCTCGGGATCTTCGTCCACTTCGCCGGCCTCGGCGTCAAGGACGACTGGACGGCCCCGCCCGACCGGCCCTCGGACATCCGCGCCATCGGCAGCTGGAGCACCGCGGACCTCGTCGTCCGCGCCCGGCCCGACAAGGTGGTGGCCTACCGCGCCACCACCGGCGACACCGCCTGGAGCTGGACCCCGCCCGCCGAGGACTCCGTCTGCGCCATGAGCCGCGAAACCGGCCACGGCATCGGGCTGTTCGCCCACGGAGCCCACGGCCGTCCGTGCGCCACCGCGATCGCGCTCGACCTCGCGACCGGCACCCCGCGCTGGACGGCGAACCTCGACGCTCCCCTCCGCACGGGCGACACCGCCGCTCCCGGACTGCTGGCCGTCGCCGGCGATCGCGCCGTCCTCCAGGAAACGGGCGGCTGGCGCGCCGTCAGCCTCACCGACGGCAGCGCCGCCTGGCGCAGCGCCGTCGACCCGGACTGCGCACCGCTGCGGGTCGCCGGCGGCCCGGACACCGCCGTCACCGTCGCCCAGTGCACCAAGGGCGGCCCCGTGCTGCGGACACTGGCCCCGCAGGACGGGCAGGAGCGGACGCACACCGTCCTGCCGCTCGCCAACGGCCTGAACGACGCGGCCGTCCTCTCCGCCGACCCGCTCACCGTGTGGGTGGACGAGCAGGGCGACCGCGGCACGCACGCCGTGCTCGCCTTCGACCGCGCGGGCAAGGTGCGCAGCACCATCCCGGTCTCCGGGGACGAGTACGACCTGGACGTCACCCTGGGCGGCGCCCACGCTGTCCACCAGTTCGAGGCCCGCCCCGCCTACGGTGCGGTGGTCGTGGGCGACCTGCTCGTCGTGCCGGGCGAGAAGCCGGACGATGTCACCTTCGGCGGTGCGAAGCACAACAGCCGCCACGCGACGGGCCGCCTGGTCGCCTATTCCCTCGCCGACGGCGGCAAGCGGTGGACCGCCGGGCTGGACGACCAGGTGACCGGCCTGGCCGTCGACGGCACCCGCGTCTGGGCGATGACCCGCAACTCCCTGACCGGCGTCGACACCGCCACCGGCCATGAGGACGAGAGCCTCGCCGTTCTCGGCACCGAGTCGGACGACCCGTCGGACCTGGCCCCGGACGGCCCCAGCCGCTTCACCGTCGTCGCCCAGGACGGCACCACCGACGCCGAGCCTCCGGTACGGGCCGTGGCGGTGCCGAGGTAGGTGCGGTCGGCGTAGGCCGCGCGCGAGAAGTCGGGCCCGCCGACTTCCTGTGCGGCTCCGGCCGAATCTCCGGTGCGCCCGGCCTCCGGCCCCCGGTACCGTCCGCGGGTGACCCGTCGAACTCCACCGCGCCCCTTGAACGTCGAAGCGCTGTTTCCCGAGCTCGCGCCCTTCCGCCGGGAGACCGTGCGGCTGCACCCGCGCTCGGGCCGGCCGACGTGCCGCGACAGCTCGGTCGGCGGGCCGCTGCTGTGGCCGGCGCGGGAGCCGTGGCCGGAGTGCCCCGAGCACCCGGGGTCGCCGATGGTCGCGGTCGTCCAGATCTTCCGCGCCGACGTGCCGGACACCGTGCCCTTCCCGGAGGGGCGGGACCTGCTCCAGGTGCTGTGGTGTCCGCGCCGCCATGCGACCCAGTGGGTCGTCCCGCTGGTCCGCTGGCGCTCCGCGGCGGAGGTGGGGGAGGTGCGGCAGACCCCGCCGGCGCCTGCGGACGCCGGGTACGGGCGGGTGCCGCGTCCTTGTGTCGTGCACCCGGAGACGGTGACGGAGTACCCGAGTTGGGACCTGCCGGACGAGCTCTGGGACGCCCTGGACGCCCGCTTCGAACAGGTGGAGGCGGAGACGGGCTGGCACTACCAGGACCACCTGTCCACCGCGCCGGGCACCAAGCTGGGCGGCTACCCCGGCTGGTCGCAGGAGCCGCGGTGGCCGGTCTGCCCGCTCTGCTCGACGCCGATGGACCACCTGCTCACGGTGGACAGCACCGAGGAGCACGACAACCGGCAGGCGTGGACCCCGGTCGAGGACCGCGACGTCAGGTGGGAGGGCGCGGACCTGAGTCTCGGCGACCTGGACAGCGTGCGCCTGTTCGAGTGCCGTACCTGCCCCGGGCGCCCGTTCGCCCATCGTTACGGCGCGTAGGAGCCCGCCGGCTCACGGCTGCTCGGTGCTGCCGTCGCGGTCGAACTGGTCCAGGTACGTCTCCGGTGCCATGTCCGTGCGGTGCAGCAGGGAGAACACCTCGCTGCCGTGGGCCGGGCCGCCGTCCGCGTCGAGGACGAACACCTGGGTGAGCGGCAGCAGTTCGAAGCCGCCGTCCTCCGCGTACGCGGCCGCCTCGCGCTCGCCGAGCACCATCGCCTCGTCGAAGGAGCCGGCGCGCCAGAGGGTGATCCGTTCCTCGTAGGGCGCGTCGCTCCAGTTGGTCCAGCGGAAGAAGCACCGGACGGTGTACCAGGCCGGTGCTGCGGGGGAATCCGGTGCTGAGGACACGTGCGGGACCTCTCGATCGCGTTGGCGCCGTCGGACGTGGGCCACAGTAACCGGTTCGTTCACCCGGCGTTCGCCGGACGCACTGTCCGAAGTGGTCCGCCGGTACCGTCCGCCGTGGGAGTCTCCTGGGCGTTTCTCGGAGCCCATGGAGGCGGCAGTGTCACATCCCTCGCGCAGAACGGTCCTTCGGACGGGTACGGCCGCCGGCGCCCTCGCGGCGATCCCGGCGTCCACCCTGCTCTGGACGCAGCCCGCCGTCGCCGGCACGCCCGGCCCCGAGCAGGTCCACCTCCAGTGGGGCGACGAGCCGTCCACCGAGATGACCGTGTCCTGGGCGACGGCGGCGAGCGTGAGCCGCCCGCGCCTGCGCCTCGGGACGCCGCGCGGCGGCGGCGGGCGCAGCGTCGACGCCGAGACGCGGACGTACGTCGACGGGCTGAACAAGGTCGAGACCTTCACCCACCACGTCCGGCTGCGCGGCCTGAAGCCCGACACCACGTACGTCTACGACGTCCTGCACGACGGTGCCCAGCCGGTGCGCGGCACCTTCCGCACCGCCCCCGGGCGCGGCCGTGCCGCGTTCCGCTTCACCAGCTTCGGCGACCTCGGCACCGGCGACAACGTGTTCGCGAAGTCCTCGATCCACGGTGCGGCGGCCGTCCGCCAGGTCGAGCAGTTCTCGCCGCTGTTCCACCTGCTCAACGGCGACCTCGCGTACGCCAACAACAACCCGCAGCTCCAGCCGCAGTGCTGGAACGCGTTCATGAACAACCTGTCCAAGTCGGCCGCCAGCCGGCCCTGGATGCCCGCGCCCGGCAACCACGAGGTCGAGGCGGGCGGTGGCGACCTCGGCTACGCCTCCTACCTGACCCGCTTCGAGCTCCCCGACAACGGCACCCGCGACTACTGCGGCAACTGGTACGCGTTCCAGATCGGTTCGGTGCTCTTCCTGAGCCTCGACGGCAACGAGATCGCGGTCGAGGACGACGCCAGCATCGACCCCGCCACCGGGCAGTCCATCTACATCAGCGACTACAGCGACGGCGCCCAACTGCGCTGGCTGGAGCGCACGTTGTCGCGGGCCCGGGGCGGCAGCGCGGTCGACTGGATCGTCGTCAGCATGCACCAGTTCGCGATGTCCTCGTCCGCCGCCAGCCACGGCGGCGACATGGGCATCCGGGAGAAGCTGATGCCGCTGTTCGACCAGTACGCGGTCGACCTCGTTCTCGCCGGCCACGACCACGACTACGAGCGCACCCACCCCGTGCGCGGCACCGAGTCCGGCGGCCTGCTCACCCCGTCCGTCGCCGACGACGACCTGCGGCAGATCGACACCTCGCAGGGCACCGTCCACCTCATCCTGGGCGGCGGCGGCACCGCCGGCCACGACGACAAGTACCTGCCGGCCGACGGCGACGGCGTCCGCGAGGCCTTCGTCCGCACCCAGCGGCTCACCTTCAAGGCCGACCCGGACGCCAAGGAGAAGGCCACCTGGTCCGCGGTGATCGACCCGGACACCAACCACCCCTACGGCGTCGCGGTCTTCGACGTCGACCCGGGCGTGCTGCCCGGCAGCCGCACCACCATCACCGTGAGCTACTACCACTCGGCCCCGGCCACGGCGGCCAACCCGGTGCCGACGCCGGTGCTCTACGACCAGTTCACCCTGTACCGCGACCGCAGCGACGGCTGGGGGGACGACGAGAACAGCGATGCCAGAGTCGCGGCCGGCCGCCGGTAACCCATAGCGTCCTTGAGGGCCCGCCGCGCACGCCGCGCGGCGGGCCTAACCCTCTTCTGCAACCCACCCGAGGCGCAAGGCGGCCAATGACTGGCTCGGGCCGGACCTCTCAAGCTGGCTCAGCACGTCGTCGAGCGTCTGTGGCGGCTTGCGTCGGCTCAGAGCGATCTCCTGGACGCACGAGTAGACGACGCGCTCATCCAGCCCGATGAGGTCCATGACGAAGTCATCGGCACTCTTCCGCTCGATGTCGAACGAACCGAGGTAGTCGACGGGAAAGTCCTTTCGGTTGTTGGTGACGATGACTTGGGCTCCCGCCCTGATCGCCGCGGCCAACACGTGTCGATCGTCGGGATCCGGGAGCTTGAGCCCCTCGATCAGGGGCTCGAACCCCGTGACGAGACAGTCCCGGACCGCCTGAACCATCAGCTCTCGACGTCGCTGGAGCTTCTCCGGTGGGATCTGAAAGTCCTTGACGAGGTTGCGATCGACCTCGTCAAGGATGGTGTCAGTCCATTGCGCGCGCACGAGCCCCCGTAGCGAGACACGCATGAGGAGGTCCCTCAGGGTGTTCGGGTACAGCACGCACGCGTCATAGATGACGACGAAGGCCATGTCAGAGCAGCCCCAGCTCCTGGTCCAGTTGCATCAGCTCGTCGGCGGCGTCCTTCCGTGCCGCGTCGTCCTCGCGAAGGTACTGGCGAAGAGCGTCGACACGAATGCGGCGGTGGCGGCCTACGAGCCGGTAGGGGATCTTCTCGGACTCCAGCAGTCCGATGAGGTAGGGGCGGGACACGTTCAGCATGTCGGCGGCCTGCTGAGTGGTGAGCTCCGCATCGACCGGGATGATCTGGACGCCCTGTCCGTTGGCGAGGGCGGCCAGTATCGAGGCGAACATCTCGGCCACCGGTCTTGGGAGCACCAGAGTCTCGTCCTGCGCTCCTGTTTCGAGGTGTACCTGGATGTCCTTGTTGCTGCGACCTGTGTGCGAGAGGTAGTCGTTGATCCGGCTGAGGGCCCGCCGAGCATCGCCCGCATCGACGGCGCCGGGTTCGATCTTCCTGCCTGTGACGGTTCCCATGGCTTCCCTCCGCTGTCCTAATCGAAGTATTCGCAATAAGTGAAGCATTCGCAACAGCGCTTCGGGGTGCTATGCCCTCCCAGGTCTCCTGCTCGGACGGAGGACGGGAAGGCTGCAGCCCCGGGGCGTCAGGGCCGGTCGAGAAGGGCGGCTCCCAGATCGGTGACGGTGTAGTTCACCTCGTTGCGGTAGCGGTGGCCGGTCACCAGCCCGGCTTCGCGCAGTACGGCCAGGTGCTGGGAGACGGCCCCCGGGCTCAGACCGGTGCGTGTCGCCAGCTGGGTCGTGGTGCTGGGCGAGCCGGTGTAGGCCAGGATCCGGGCCCGGCTGCGGCCCAGTAGCCGGGCGAGCGCACCCGTGGTGGCCTCCTGCCGCTCCCACAGGGTGCCGACCGCCCGGGCGGGGTAGATGGCGATCGGCGGTGATGCCGGGTCGCTGGTCACGAGCACGGAGTGGGCGGTGAAGACGCTCGGCAGCAGCGGGAGGCCCCGGCCACGGAGGTCGATGGCGGTGTCCAGCCGGTCGTCCAGGAGGAGGCGGTCCCCGGCCCAGCACAGCGCGGGGTGGAGGTTCCCGAAGAGGGACTGCACACCGCCACCGGAGAACTGGCGGGTGCGGTACGCGATGTCCGCCTCCAGTACGGCCCGCATGCGCGGCCAGTGCGGGTGGATCGCCGCCTGCCACCATCCGCGGACGGCGTCGACCAGCCGAGGCAGCGCCGACTCGGGGTCGGCGGCCAGCAGCCGGGCGAACGGCGAGGGCGGCGCGTACCGGAAGCCCGCTTCGAGTTCGGCCCGGACGCGGGCCGGCGGGGTGGCCAGGACGACTGCCAGCTCCTCCTCGATCTCGCCGAGCGAGCAGCCCGGTGGCGGTGTCAGGAAATCGGGCAGGCAACTGCCCGACCACACGATGGCTCTCAGCGGAGCGGTCCGGCGGGCGAGGCCCTCGTCCCGGACCAGCTGCCGGGCCTGCCCGATCCAGGGCAGGTGGACCGGGTGGTGCCCGGGCTCGCGCAGCACCCGGAGGCTGGAAATGGTCTCCCACAGCGGCGAGACCGCGAACCTGACGGAGGCGACGTCATCGACGTCGAACCGCACCTCGGTCATGGGGCTCCCTCCCCGCACAGGTGTTTTCGCCCAGACTAAAACACTGGTCGGCCAGGTCGTCCGATGGTGGTGTTGCCGACCGTGACCATGATCAGAGATCGTTCGAGCCTGTTCCTCCACCGGGACTTCCGACGGCTGTGGGCCGCCGACGCGGTCAGTCAGCTCGGCGGGAGCGTGACGCTGGTCGCGCTCCCGCTGGTGGCGATCGGAACGCTGCACGCCACGCCGTTCGAGATGAGCCTGCTCGTCGTGTGCGAGTACCTGGCCGCGCTGGTCCTCGGGTTGCCGGCCGGCGCCTGGGTGGACCGGATGCGGCAGCGCCGCGTGATGGTGGTCGGCGACCTCTGCCGTGCGGTGCTGCTCGGGTCGATACCGGTCGCCGCGCTCCTGGGTACGCTAACCCTGCTCCAGCTGTACGTGGTGGCGTTCGGGATGTCCGTCTGCACCGCGTTCTTCGACACGGCGTTCCAGAGCCACCTGCCGCACCTGGTAGCGGACGAGCAACTGGTCGAGGGCAACGTCAAGTTGGAGACGACGCGCAGCATCGCGCAAGTGGGCGGTCCGGGCGTCGGAGGGATCGCGGTGGGAGCGCTCACCGCGCCGGTGGCGATCGTCGTGAACGCGGCCGCCTTCGTGCTGTCGGCCCTGTCACTGGCCCGCATCCGCACGCCCGATCCGCGGCCGCGCAGCGGCGCCGGCGGTGGGAACCTGCGGTCCGAGATCGCCGAGGGCCTGCGCTTCGTCCTCGGCCACCGGCTGCTCCGCGCGATCACGATCAGCTCGGCGCTCTCCAACATGTGCGGCACGATCAGTGCGTCGATGCTGCTGGCGCTGCTCGCTGGTCGGCTTCACCTCTCGGCGTTCCTCTGCGGCCTGGTGTTCAGCGCGGAGGCGGTGGGCGGCCTGCTCGGAGCACTGTGCGTGGAGCGGATCACCGCCAAGTTGGGCCAGGGCCGGGCGATGTGGCTCTCGATGACCCTGAGCAGCGTGTTGTGGCTGCTCGCCCTGCCGATGTACCAGGCGGATGGGCGGTTCGCGATCGCCGTCGCGCTGAACGGCCTGGGCTGGGCCGGCTTCATGACCTTCCGGGTTTCGAGCGTCGCCTATCGCCAGCGGCTCTGCCCGAAGCCGCTGCTGGGGCGGATGACGGCGTCCTTCCGGTTCGTCGTCTGGGGGCTGATGCCGGTCGGCGCACTGATCGGCGGCGTGCTCGGACAGAGCCTCGGCGTCCGGCAGGCCATGTGGGTCGGTGTCGTGGGCGAGCTCCTCGCGGTGCTGCCGATCCTCTGCTCGCCGCTGCGGACCATGCGCGACCTGCCCGTCGCCGAGAAGGAGGCCGTGCCGGCGGTTGTCTGATCCCGCCTCGGGACCCTCTGCGCGGGAAGTCGGGCGGGTCGACTTCCTGCGCAGAAGTCCTCGTTCAGTGGAGACGCAGCCAATTGCGTCTACGTCTCTGCAACCGCCGGCTGCAGCATCAGACTTCGCGAGTGTGACGCCCCTGGCACCATCCTTGCCAACACGCCTGACGCGCTGCGTGCCTTCACACTCGGCGTCAAGGCTGGTGAATTCGACCGGCTCACCTCGTCGTAGCGGTGGAGGATCAGGCGGGCGACGGCCTCGTGGGCTGCCAGGGGGGCGCTCGTCCACCTCGCCTCCGTCGTTGCGGCTCGGCGGGCGAAGAAGCCGGGGGCCAGGAGGTAGGTCGCTACTGCTACCTCTCGGTGGCCCTCGGAGTGCAGCGCGGCTACGGCCTCGTGGGGGGTGGGGCTCGCCGCCGACAGGTGGGCCGGGGTGACCGGGCGGCCCAGGTGGGTGGCCAGGAGGCTTGCCATCCGTGTCGTGTCGGCGATGGCCGTCGGGTCGGAGGAGCCGGCGCCGGCCAGGACCACCGGGGCCTCCGGGGTGGCGCCGCTCTCGGCAAGGCGATCGGCCAGGGCTTCGGCGAGCAGCGGGTGAGGGCCCAGCGCGCGGGCGACCTGGGACGTTGGCAGGCCGGCGGCGGCCACCGCTGCCGGGATGTCGACGCGCACGTGGTAGCCGGTGCTCAGGAGGAGCGGGACCAGGATGGGGTTCTGGTGTTGAAGTTGGGCGAGGGCCTGGTCCAGCGACGGCCGGTTCAGGTCCAGGAAGCAGCAGCGGACCGGCAGTTCGGGTCGGAGAAGACGAACGCGGTGAAGTAGCGCTCGAATTGTCGCGGACGACGCCGCGTCCCGGCTCCCGTGCGCCACGGCCAGCAGCATCAGCCCGCCGCCAACCGGTAGCCCCGCTTGGGCACCGTCCGGATGAGCCCCGCATGCGCGCCCAGCGCCGCCCGCAGCCGCCCGACGGCCGCCTCGACCGCGTGTTCGTCCGCGCTCGCGTCCGTCCAGGCGGCGCGCAGGAGTTCGGCGCGGCTCAGCACGTGCCCCGGGCGTTCGGCGAGGGCCCGGAGGACGGCGGCGCCGCGAGGGCTGAGGAGGTGGCTCTCGCCGTCGACCAGTGCCGCGTTGCCCTGGAGCGTCAACACCGCATCGGACAACGGGATTTCGCGCCGGCCGAGGGTGGGAAGCGTCTCCGCCAGCAGCCGGACGAGCGAGCCCAGCCGACCGCGTTCCGGGTACACCGTCGGCAGCCCGAGGTCCGCGAACGGGCGCGCGCACAGGGCGCCGACGCACACGGGCAGGACGTCCCCGCGCAGGGCGTCGAGGACGGGTTCGCGTAGGCCCTCGGCCTCCGCGGTGGCGAGGAAGGCGGCGACGGCGGGCGCGCTGGTGAAGGTGAGCGCGTGCACCTGGCGCCGGACGGTCTGCTCGACCAGCCGCCGCACCGGGGCCATGTCGTCCGGCGGGGCCCAGCGGTAGACGGGGACGGAGATCACCTCGGCGCCGCGTTCGCGCAGGGCCGCCGCGAAGGCGTCGAGCCGCACGCCGTGCTCCTGGACGGCGATCCGGCACCCGTCGAGGGGGCGGGCGAGCAGCCAGGTGAGGAGCTCGTCGGTGGCTTCGGTGCTGGGGGAGAAGCCCTCGCCGAGGCCGCTGGCCCGTACCGCGCCGGTGGCCTTGGGGCCCCGGCTGAGCACGACCGCGCCCCGGCAGGCCTCGGCGAGGGCGGTTGCGCGGCCCCACCCCTCGGCGGCGCTCATCCAGCCGCGCCAGCCGACGCCCGTGGTGGCGACCACGTAGTCGAGCGGGGCGGCCAGGCACCGCTCGGTGGCCTCGCGCAGGGCGAGGTCGTCGGCGAGCGGCAGGATGCGCAGCACGGGCGCCTCGACCACCTGGGCGCCGCGCCGGGTGAGGAGGGCGACGAGTTCCTCGCGGCGGCGAGCCGCGGTGACCCCGACGGTGAAGCCGGTGAGGGGCCCGGGCTGGGCGGTGGGGGTTGCCATGCCGGTCAGCGTGCGGCGTGCACGTTACGGGGGCGTTGCCCGCCCGTCACCCCCAGGTAAGCGAAAGGGCTGCTCCGGTTACGGCCGGTGTTCCTGGAGCGCACCCTGGGGCCGGGCGGCCGTGAGGGAGGTGTACCGCGCCCGCAACACGGGTGACGCGGTCGCGAAACAGCGGACGGCGACATTCCTCGGCATGACGCTGACCAGCCCGAAGGCGGCCCCCACGCCGACCACCGACACCCACTGCCCGTACTGCTCGCTGCAGTGCGGCATGCGGCTGGGTGGTGGCGCGGACGGCGCGCCCGAGGTGCTGGAGCGGCCGGAGTTCCCGGTGAACCGGGGCGCGCTGTGCGGCAAGGGCCGTTCGGCGGCGGCCGTGCTCGCCCGGGACGTCCGGCTGACCGGCCCGCTGCTGCGCGACCGGCCCGGCGGGCCGCTGCGGGCGGCGGGCTGGCCGGAGGCGCTGGACCGCGTGGCGGACGGGCTCGCCCGGGTGCGGGAGCAGCACGGGCCGGACGCGGTGGGCGTGTTCGGCGGGGGCGGGCTGACGAACGAGAAGGCGTACCTGCTGGGCAAGTTCGCCCGGGTCGTGCTGCGCACCGCGAACATCGACTACAACGGCCGGTTCTGCATGTCCTCGGCGGCGGCCGCCCACCGCAGGGCCTTCGGCCTGGACCGCGGCCTGCCGTTCCCGCTGGAGGACATCCCGCACACCGGCTGCCTGATCCTGGTCGGCGGCAACCCGGCCGACACGATGCCGCCGGCCGTGCGCTACTTCCGCGAACTGCGCGAGAACGGCGGCACCCTGATCGTCGTGGACCCGCGCCGCACCCGCACCGCCGAACTCGCCGACCTGCACCTGCAGCCCCGCCCCGGCGGCGACCTGGCGCTCGCGCTGGGCCTGCTGCACCTGGTGATCGCCGACGGCCTGGTGGACAAGGACTTCATCGCCGGGAGGACGTCCGGCTTCGAGGCGGCCCGCGAGGCCGCGATGGCGCACTGGCCGGACCGCGTCGAGCGGATCACCGGCGTGCCCGCCCACCAACTGCGCGAGGCGGCCCGGCTGTTCGGCACCGCCGAGACCGGCATGGTGCTCACCGCGCGCGGCCCGGAGCAGCAGAGCAAGGGCACCGACACCGTCGGCGCGTGGATCAACCTGTGCCTGGCGACCGGCAACTCCGGCCGTCCGTACGCCGGTTACGGCTGCCTCACCGGCCAGGGCAACGGGCAGGGCGGGCGCGAGCACGGCCAGAAGGCCGACCAGCTGCCCGGCTACCGCTCGATCGAGGACCCGGCCGCCCGGGAGCACGTCGCCGCGGTGTGGGGCGTGCCGCCCGAGAGCATCCCGGGCCCGGGTAAGTCGGCGTACGAGCTGCTGGACGGCCTCGGCCGGCCGGGCGGCGTCCGGGCGCTGCTGCTGGCAGGCTCCAACCCGGCGGTGTCCGCGCCGAACGCCGGGCACGTCACCGAGCGGCTGCGCGCGCTGGATCTGCTGGTCGTCGCAGACCTGGTGCTGTCCGAGACGGCGCGCCTCGCGGACGTCGTCCTGCCCGTGACGCAGTGGGCGGAGGAGGACGGCACCACCACCAACCTGGAGGGCCGGGTCATCCTGCGCCGCCGCGCCTTCGACCCGCCCGAGGGCGTCCGCAGCGAGCTGTGGGTGCTGCGCGAACTGGCCGCCCGCCTGGGTGTGGCGACCGGCTTCCCGGTGGCGGCCGTGGAGGCCTTCGACGAGCTGCGCCGCGCCTCGGCCGGCGGCGACGCCGACTACGCGGGCATCAGCTACCGGCGGATCGTGGCGGAGGACGGCGTGTTCTGGCCCTGCCCGGCCGAGGACCACCCGGGCACCAGGCGGCTCTTCCTCGACCGGTACGCGACCCCGGACGGACGGGCCCGCTTCGTGGCCGTCACCCACCGCCCGGCCGGCGAGGAGCCAGACGAGGAGTACCCGCTGTACCTGACCACCGGCCGGGTGCTCGCCCAGTACCAGAGCGGCGCGCAGACCCGGCGGGTGGCCGGGCTCACCAGGGCCGCGCCCGGCCCGTTCGTCGAGCTGCACCCGCGGCTCGCCGAGCGGCTCGGGGTGGCCGACGGGGAGCCGGTGGCGGTGACGAGCCGGCGCGGACGGGCGGTGGCCCCGGCGCGGATCACCGACGCGATCCGGGCGGACACCGTGTTCATGCCCTTCCACTGGCCGGGGGCGGGCCGGGCCAACAGCCTGACCAACCCGGCGCTCGACCCGGTGTCCCGGATGCCGGAGTTCAAGGTGTGCGCGGTCCGGGTGGAGAAGGCGGCCGGGCCGAGCGGCGGCGGGGCTGCCGGGGGCGGCGAGGCGGCGGGCGGGCCGAGCGGCGGCGGGGCTGCCGGGGACGGCGAGGCAGCGGGCGGGCGGGACGGCGGTTCGGACGGGCAGGTCGTGCGCCCGTTCGACCGGAGTGGCGAGGTGGCCGGGCAGGCCGCGCGCGCCGGACAGGAGGTGGCACCGTGACCAGGGAACCGAGGATCGCCGTCGTCGGCGGCGGCATGGCTGGCGCCCGCTTCGCCGAGCGCTACGGCGCGCTCGGCGGGCCCGGCACCGTCACCGTCTACGGCGCCGAGCCGCGCGCGCCGTACAACCGGGTGCTGCTCGCGGACGTCCTGACCGGGCGCTACGACGCCGAGTCGATCGCGCTGCCGCTCGGCGGGGCCGAAACCAGGCCCGGCTGCGAGGTCGTCGTCCTCGACCCGGCCGCCCGCACGCTGACCCTGGCCGACGGCACCGTCGAGCCGTGGGACGAGCTCGTCCTCGCGACCGGCTCCAACCCGGTGCTGCCGCCGGTGCGCGGGCTGCGCCGCCCCGACGGGCTGGGCCTCGCCGAGGGCGTGCACACCCTGCGCACGCTGGAGGACTGCGGGCGGCTCGCCGAGGAGGCCGTCACCGCGAAACGTGCGGTGGTGATCGGCGGCGGGGTGCTCGGGGTGAGCGCCGCCCGGGCGCTGGCCGCGCTCGGCGTCCGCACCGAGATCGTCCACCAGGCACCACATCTGATCGAGCGTCAGCTCGACCACGAGGCGGCCGAGGTACTGCGGGAGCGGCTGCTGGCGCTCGGCGTCGAGACCTACGCCCGCAACCGCGCCCGCGCCGTCCACGGCGGGGAGAGGGTCGGCGCGGTGGAACTGGCCAACGGCTACCGGCTCGACTGCGACCTGGTCGTGCTCGCCTGCGGCACCCGCCCCCGCACCGCCCTGGCGTACGGCGCCGGGCTGCCGGTCGGCACCGGGATCCTGGTCGACGACCGACTGGCCGTCGCCGGGGACGTCTCCGGCGGGAACGTGTCCGCGATCGGCGACTGCGCCGAGCACCGCGGCACCGTCCACGGCTTGGCCGGCCCCGCCTGGGAACAGGCCGACGTGCTCGCCCGGCGGCTGTCCGGCGCCGACCCGGACGCCCGCTACACCGGCAGCGTCCCGCGCGCCCGGCTCAGCACCGGCGACCTGGAGTACGCGGCCTTCGGCGCCGTGGACGAGACCCTCGACCCCGGTCTCGACGTCCTGCGGATCGCCGACGCCACCCGCGGCAGCTACAAGAAGCTCGTCCTGCGCGGCGACCGCCTGGTCGGCGCGATCCTGCTCGGCGACCTGGCCACCGTGGACGCGCTGGCCGGCGCCTTCGAGAGCGGCGGACCGCTCGGCGGCCACCCCCTGCACCTGCTCACCCGAGGAGAACCGCGATGACCATAAGCAATGGGATGACGCCCGACCACCGCAGCAGCCGTGACCTCGTCCTGGTCGGCCACGGCATGGTCGGCCAGCGCTTCCTGGAGGCCTTCACCGCGCTGCCCGCCGCCCGCGGCTGGCGGATCACCGTGCTCGCGGAGGAGCCCCGGCCCGCGTACGACCGGGTCCACCTGAGCGCACTGTTCGACGGCCGCACCGCCGAGGACCTCTCGCTGTGCCCGCCCGGCTTCCCCGCCGAGCACGGCATCGACCTGCGCCTCGGCGACCCGGCCACCGCGATCGACCGGGCGGCGCGCCTGGTGCGCACCCGATCGGGCGCCGAAGTCCGCTACGACGCCCTCGTGCTGGCCACCGGCTCGGTCCCGTTCGTCCCGCCGGTGCCCGGCAAGGACGCGCCCGGCTGCCACGTCTACCGCACCATCGAGGACGTCGACGCCATCCGCTCGGACGCGGAGAAGGCCGCCACCGGCGTCGTCGTCGGCGGCGGGCTGCTCGGCCTGGAGGCCGCCGGCGCACTGCGGGCCGGCGGACTGACCACCCACGTCGTCGAGTTCGCGCCCCGCCTGATGGCCGTCCAGGTCGACGACGGCGGCGGCGCCGTGCTCCGCCGCAAGATCGAGGACCTCGGCGTGACGGTGCACACCGGCGCCGGCGCGAGCGGCGTCGTCACCGGCGAGGACGGCCGGGTCACCGGGCTCGCGCTCTCCGACGGCCGCGAACTCGCCGCCGACCTCGTGGTGTTCTCGGCCGGCGTGCGCGCCCGCGACCAGCTCGCCCGCGACTGCGACCTGCCGGTCGGCGCCCGCGGCGGCGTCGTCGTCGACGAGCGCTGCCGCACCGCCGACCCGGCGGTCCTCGCCATCGGCGAGTGCGCCCAGGCCGCCGACGGCCGCGTCTACGGCCTCGTCGCGCCCGGCTACCAGATGGCCGAGACGGCGGCACGGACGCTGGCCGACCTGCCCGGCGAGGGCTTCACCGGCGCCGACACCTCCACCAAGCTCAAGCTCCTCGGCGTCGACGTCGCCAGCTTCGGCGACCCGCACGGCACCGCCGAGGGCGCGCTCGACGTGCTCTACAGCGACAGTCGCGGCGGCGTCTACCGCAAGCTCGTCATCGGCCGGGACGGCGCCCTGCTCGGCGGCGTCCTGGTCGGCGACACCGACGCCTACGGCACGCTGCGCCCGCTCGCGGTAGCCGGCAAGCCGCTCACCGTCCCGGCCGAACAGCTCGTGCTGCCCGCCGGGTTCGCGAACGCCGGACCGGTCGCCCTGCCCGACGACGCGGTGCTCTGCTCCTGCCACAACGTCACCCAGGGCGCCGTCCGCGCCGCCGTCCGCGACCAGGGCTGCGACAGCGTCGCCGCCGTCAAGAAGTGCACCCGGGCCGGCACCGGCTGCGGCAGCTGCGTCAAGATGCTCGGCACCGTCGTCACCGAGGAGCTGGAGGCGGCCGGCGTCAGCACCGACAAGGGCCTGTGCGAGCACTTCGCCCACACCCGTGCCGAGTTGTACGAGATCGTCCGCGTGACGGGGATCGGGAGCTTCTCCGACCTGCTCGACCGGCACGGCAGCGGCGAGGGCTGCGAGGTCTGCAAGCCCACCGTCGCCTCCATCCTGGCCAGCCTCGGCAACGGCCACATCCTCGACGGCGAACAGGGCGCCCTCCAGGACTCCAACGACCACTTCCTCGCCAACATCCAGCGCAACGGCTCCTACTCGGTCGTCCCGCGCGTACCCGGCGGCGAGATCACCCCCGAGGGCCTCATCGCGATCGGCGAGATCGCCCGCGACCACGGCCTCTACACCAAGCTCACCGGCGGCCAGCGGATCGACATGTTCGGCGCCACCGTCGACCAACTCCCGGTGATCTGGCGCAAACTGGTCGACGCCGGCTTCGAGTCCGGCCACGCCTACGGCAAGTCGCTGCGCACCGTGAAGTCCTGCGTCGGCGAGACCTGGTGCCGCTACGGCGTCCAGGACTCCACCACGCTCGCCATCGAACTGGAGCTCCGCTACCGGGGGTTGCGCTCCCCGCACAAGCTCAAGTCGGCCGTCTCCGGCTGCGCCCGCGAGTGCGCCGAGGCGCAGAGCAAGGACTTCGGCATCATCGCCACCTCGGCCGGCTGGAACCTCTACGTCGGCGGCAACGGCGGCATGACGCCCCGGCACGCCGACCTGCTCGCCGCCGACCTCGACCGCGAGACGCTCATCCGCACCATCGACCGCTTCCTGATGTTCTACATCCGCACCGCCGACCGCCTCGAACGCACCTCGGTCTGGCTGGAGCGCCTGGAGGGCGGCCTCGACCACCTGCGGGCCGTCGTCCTCGACGACTCGCTCGGCATCGCCGCCGAGCTCGACGAACTGATGGCCCGTCACATAGGCGGCTACCAGGACGAATGGGCCGAGACCCTGGCCGACCCCGACCGGCTGCGGCGCTTCTCCTCCTTCGTCAACGCCCCCGGAACCCCCGACCCGGCCGTGACCTTCGTCCCCGAACGCGGCCAGATCCGCCCCGCCCGCCCGGGCGAGGACGGACACACCCTCGAATCCCCGGTCCTCATCGCCGGGGCCCGACTGGAGGTGCTCACCCCGTGACCGTTCAGATCCACGACGTTCAGATCCACGACGGCACCCGCTGGCACGCCGTCTGCACCCTCGACGACCTGCAGCCCGGCCGCGGCAGGGCCGTCCTGCTCTCCGAGGCGCACCAGGTCGCGCTGTTCGTCGACCGCGCCGGGAAGCTGTACGCCGTCGACAACCTCGACCCGTTCAGCGGCGCCCAGGTGCTCTCCCGCGGCCTGCTCGGCAGCCGCGGCGACCGCCCCACCCTCGCCTCGCCGATGTACAAGCAGGTCTTCGACCTCACCGACGGCCGCTGCCTCGACGAGGACACCGCCCCCGACGGCCGCCCGGCCGTCCTGAAGGTCTGGCCCGTCCGGGTCTCCGGAGGTGCGAAGTGACGACAGTCGTCGAGGCCGGTACGGCCGGACCCGCCGAACTGCGCGGCTGGGACCCGGAGGACGAGGAGTTCTGGCAGCGGGCCGGCGCCCGCATCGCCCGGCGCAACCTCGTCTTCTCCGTCCTCTCCGAGCACATCGGCTTCTCGGTGTGGAGCCTGTGGTCGGTGCTCGTGCTCTTCCTCGGGCCCCAGTACCACATCGACACGGCGGGCAAGTTCACGCTCACCGCGCTCCCGACCGCGCTCGGCGCGCTGCTGCGCCTGCCGTACACCTTCGCCGTCGCGCGGTTCGGCGGACGGAACTGGACGGTGATCAGCGCCCTGCTGCTGCTCGTGCCGACCGTGCTCGCCGCCCTCGTCCTGAAGCCCGGCGTCTCGTACGGGACGCTGCTCGCGGTGGCCTGCGTGGCCGGCGTCGGCGGCGGCAACTTCGCCTCGTCCATGGCCAACATCAACGCCTTCTACCCGCACCGGCTCAAGGGCTGGGCGCTCGGCATCAACGCGGGCGGCGGCAATCTCGGCGTGCCGGCCGTGCAGCTGCTCGGGCTGCTCGTCCTCGCCACGGCGGGCGCGGCCCACCCGCGGCTGCTGCCGCTGATCTACCTGCCGCTGATCGTGCTCGCGGCGGCGGGGGCCTGGTGGAGGATGGACAACCTGCCGGCGTCGTCCGCCGGTGCCAAGGAGGGGCGGGCGCTGCGCGAGGTGGCCCGGGACCCGTACGGCTGGGCCGTGTCCGCGCTGTACATCGGCACGTTCGGCTCGTTCATCGGGTTCGGCTTCGCCTTCGGGCAGGTGCTCCAGGTGCAGTTCCACGACCGCTTCGACACCCCGGTCAAGGCCGCCGCGCTCACCTTCCTCGGGCCGCTGCTCGGCTCGCTCCTGCGGCCCGTCGGCGGACGGCTCGCCGACCGCTGGGGCGGCGCGCGCGTCACGCTCGCGACGTTCGCGGCCATGGGCGCCGGGACGGCCGTCGTGCTCGCCGCCTCCCGGGCGGGCTCGCTGCCGCTGTTCCTGGCCGGGTTCGTCGCGCTGTTCGTCCTCAGCGGGATCGGCAACGGCTCGACGTACAAGATGATCCCCGCGCACTACCAGGGCCGGGCCCGCGCCGCCGTCGCCGCGGGCGCCGACCCCGCGGCGGCGGAGACCGACGCACGGCGGCGCTCGGCCGCGCTCATCGGGCTCGCGGGTGCGATCGGGGCGTTCGGCGGGGTGATCGTGAACCTCGCCTTCCGGCAGTCCTTCCAGGCCAGCCACAACGGGGACGCCGCCTACGTGGGCTTCCTGGGGGCCTACCTGGCGTGCTCGGCGCTCACCTGGGTCGTCTGGCTGCGGCCGGGCGCGCGGGCCGGGCTGGTGCGGCAGGCGGCCTGAGGCCGGTGACGGGCGCCGGGGCGGCGCGTGCCGGGGGGCGTGAGCCGTTCGGGCCGCCCGGCGCGCGGGGCCGGGGGCGGGCGATTAGCGTCGGCCGCAGCTCGTCCTAGCCCCCGGGAGGTTGGCAGTGCAGCGGTGGATCATCCTGACGGTCCTCACCACGGCCCTCAGCGGCCTGGCAGTACCCGCAGTGCCCGCAGTGGCCGATGCGGGCCCCGATCAGCCGACGACGTCGGTCACCATCGACGGCGCGCGGATCGACCAGAAGATCCCGGGCAAGGTCCGGGTCGACGTCACATACGTGTGCGGGGTGGCCGCCGAGGCCAGGTCGCTGACCGTCACGGTGGAGCAGCAGGACCCGGAGGACGCCGCCACGAAGGCCTTCGGCTCCACCCGCACGGCCGACACGGACATCCAGTGCGACGGGACGGAGCAGCATCGCCAGCTCATCGTGTCGTCCAAGACCACCAACTGGATCCCCGACGTGGACGCCGTCCTGACCGCCACGGTCTCCAACCTCGGCTCCGCCCCGCCGGCCTCGGCCGACGCCCGCCGGATCCGGCTCGCCACCCCCACCCCCGCCGCAACCGGCTGATGCGCCCGCCGACCCGGCTCGCCCGGGCCGGCGGCGCCCTCCTCCTCGCCGCCGGCCTGAGCGCATCCCTCACCGGATGCCTCAGCGCCTACATCGGCTCGGCGCCGGAGGACAGCGGCCCCACCACCGCACCCGCCGCGCCACGGCTCCCCACGACGGCGGCCCCCAGCGGCCCGACGGCGGTGACGGTGACGATCGGGAACTTCCTGTTCCAGCCCGCGAACTTCACCGTCCGCCCCGGCGGCACCGTCACGGTGGTGAACGCCGACACGGTCGAGCACACCCTCACCGCCCAGGACCGCACGTTCGACACGGCCCCCATCGCCCCGGGCGCCTCGGCCACCTTCAAGGCACCGGCGCAGCGCGGCGCGTACTCGTACCAGTGCACGTTCCACCACTTCATGCGGGGCATCCTGACGGTGGGTTAGGCCCGTCGTGGAGTCCCCGCCGTTCGACGGGACGACGGATCCGGCCGGGCCGGACCGCGGCGTGTGCCCATGGCCGATCCCGCTCCGTAGCCGCAAGTTCACTGGTCACGACTGCTGCTCCCTTTGCACCCCATGCTCTACAGTGCTGTAGAACTAAGAGCTGGTAAAGCAGGCGCCAAGGCGGGGGCGACGCGAACAGCGAACGGGGTTGAACCATGGACAGACCGCTCCGGCTACCTCAGCAGGACCGGGCCGACTTCGAGACGGTGCTCAGCAGGGCGCTCGCGGGGGCGGCGGTGCAGGCCGCGCTGCGCGCGAGGGGGGAGCAGGCGCACGGGGTCGAGCGGTTGCGGCGGTGTGCGCGGGACAACGCGGAGTACGTGCTGGCCGCCGCCGCGCCCGAGTACGAGCGGTACGCGGGGTTGCGGGCGGACGCCGACGCGGAGGCGCGGCTGCCGGTGGACGCGCCTGCGCCGGAGCGGGCCTCGGGGTGGCTGGGGGTGCTGGCGGTGATCGTGCCGCTCGTCTCCGGGGCCGCGGCCGGGATCTTCCTGCTGCTCGGCTACGCGCTCGGGCTGGCCGACGACTCGGAGGTGCTGGGCGGGGCGCTGGTCGGTGCCGGGTGGGTCGCGGCCGGGGTGGCGCTGGTGAGTGCGCTGGCGGGCGGGATCGGGCTGGCCGCCGCGGCCTCGCGCTCGCGGGCGGCCGAGGGCGGGGACGCCGGGGCCCCGGGCGAGTTGGCGCTCGCGCGGGACGCCTGGCGGACGGCGCTGGCGGAGCGCGGGATGGTGCCGTACCTGGTCGCCCAGGCGAACGCCGGGCGCGGCGGGGCCACCGCCGCGCCCGGGTCGCGGGTGTAGAAGCCGGATACGGGCAAGGAGACCTCAAGGAGCCTGCGGTTTCGCCTGGTTGCCTTCACCGGTACGAAGGCTCCTTGGATGATCCGGTCGGCTGTGCAGGGGTGGGCGCGGGCTGCTGTTCGACGAACTCCAGCAGGTTGCCGACCGGATCCTGGGTGTAGAAGCGGCGGTTCGGCGGCAGCGAGGTGTCCCACACGACCAGCGCGCCGGAGCTCTCCAGCCGGCTCGCGAAGGCGTCGATCTCGTCGACGACCAGGCCGGGGTGGGCCTTGGCGGTCGGCCGGAAGGCGTCCTCGATGCCCAGGTAGAGCCGGACGCGGCCACCGTCGGCGGCGAACCAGCACCCGCCGCGTGCGGCGAGCGAGGCCGGGCGGGGGAGCTCGGCCATCTGCAGGATGTCGCCGTAGAAGGCGCGCAGCATGGCCTCGCTGCCGGGTGGGGCGGCGAGTTGGACGTGGTCCAGGGCGGTGATCACCGAAGGGTTCCTCTCGTGGTGCGGTGCAGGGGGCGGGAGTTGGCGGGTGTGGTCGTCAACGGTGCTGGGACGGAGGCGGGTTGGCGCCGGGCCGATGCGGTCCCCGGCGCCGCTCGCGGACGGCGTCCACGAGGATCCGGACGGTCGGGACGGGCAGGTCCAGTCGGCGGGCGATCCACGGCGCGGTGTGACCGCCGAGGGCGAGCACCCAGGCCGCGTAGAGCTGGTTGAGCTGCGGCCCGTCCTCGGTGAGCAGCAGCGGGCGGACGGCCTCCATCGGGAAGCCCTCCAGGGCGCGGGTGCTGTAGACGGGGCCGTCCGGGCCCGGCGGAGGCAGCGGGAGCCTCCGCCGGGCCGCCAGGCGGCGGCCGACGAGCAGCACGCCGACGAGCAGCAGACCGGTGGCGGCGGACCCGATGAGGGCGGCGCCGATCACCGGCCGGTCCGGGTCCGAGGCCTCGTTCAGCGCGAGGCCTTCGAGGACGAGCAGCGTCAGGACGACGAGCAGCCCCGCCGCCTCGCCGCGCCGCGGGAGCAGCTTGCCGGGAGTCATCGGAAACCTCATCGTGGCCGTGGTGACGGTGAGTTGGCGAAATGGGTCAGGCCGCGGCGGCCAGCCGGGGGTCGTACTTGTAGCCGACCTGGCGGACGGTCGCGAGGGTGGGCCGGTGCCCGGGGCCGAGCTTGCGGCGTATCCGGGCGATGTGGGTGGAGATGGTGCGGGTGTCGCCGTTGTCGGGGCGGCCCCACACGCTCTCCATCAGCTGGCGGCGGCTGTGCACCCGCAGGGGGTTGGCGACCAGGTGGGCGAGCAGCTCGAACTCCATGAAGGTGAGGTCGACTTCGCGGCCGTTCACGGTGGCGACGCGCTGCTCGGGGTCGATCGCCAGCCCGTTCGGCGGGGTGTCGTCCCCGGCCTGCGGGCGGATGGCCCGGACGGTGGCGGCCCGGACGGAACCGGCCTGTGCGGGGACGCGCTCGGCGGGGGCGGCGGGAACGGCGGGGGCGGCCTTGGCCGCGGGGGCGCTCGCCGTCGTGACGGCGCGGAGGGCGGCCCGGTGGTCGGAGAAGATGACGTCGAGCCGGGGGTAGCGGACGGCCATGACGGGACTTCCTTCGGCGTGATTCTGCTGGTGGAGTGGGTGGCAGGGGCGGACGGGCGGTCAGCTCTCGGCGTGCCAGCGGGCGCACAGCCCTGCCGTCCCGTCGGCGGCGGTGACGGCCTCCCAGCGGGCCCGCAGGCGCATCGGCGGCCCGGCCGGGGCCTGCGAACCGATGGCCCGGAGCACGGTGTCGTCGATCGGGCCCGCGGTGATCGAGCCCGCGGCGATGGGGCCCGCGGCGATCCGGCCGAGGACGCCGGCGAGGGCGGCGCGCAGGCCGCGGGGCGGAACGGTCCGGGTGGTGGTGGGGTGGAAGAAAGCGGCGACGGACATGGCGACTCACCTCGGGTTCAACGGTCGGCGGGCGTGCGAGGGCATGCCCCGGCCGGGCGTGGCGTGGGGTTGGCGGGTTGACGCGCGGGCCCGCCTCGCGGCGTGCGACGGTGACCCCCTGCGGGCACGGCACCGCGACCCGGGGCGGCCGTCCGATGCGGGGCCGCGCGGGCACGATGGTGTGCGCATGCGCTGACGAAACGTCAGAAGCACGGTGGGATAAGGGGGTTCAGCGTCTGCCGGAGGCGTGCTCGGGCATGCGGGAACGGGGCCGACTGTGGCCCGGACTACTACTACTGCTGTCCATGCGATCGCCTCCTTCCGGTCGGACGCACCGCGGGCGGTGCGTTCATCGACTCGGCAGGAGCTCGCCAACCTGCCCCCCGGGCCGCCGGCTCACCCCAACTCGTCAGAGCTTTGGCACTTCACGGCGTAATCCCCGGCCGCAACGGGCACTGCGGGGAAGCCACTTGGGATCAACCCTTAGGTCGGGAAGATCTGTCCTGAACCTGGGCGTCTCTCGACGTCGTCGGGTCAGTGGCCTGTGTCCGTGAAGACGCCTCACCGAACGAGGTGCCTTTTCAAACACCCGAAAGCATAGCCCGGAACCGGGCGATCCTCGACACCTTTGTCGAACTTCTGACACGAACTCCCGGCGAACTCCCGGTACGAACGCCCTCCCCGGAGCGCATGACGTTCGGGTGCCATCCGATTACGGTGGGTGGGAGGCGCTGTGGATCCGGGACCGGTGGTCCACAGTGGTAGGGGAGGCCGGACCATGGGACTCACCAGTCACAAGCTGCTCGCGCTGACGGCGCTGTTCACCGTGGCCACGGTGCTCGGCACGCTGTGGGTGTGGCCGAAGTTGGCCGTCCGGAGCTGGCCGGCGATGTTCCTGCGGCTCGGCACGATCGTGCTCACGCAGCTGGCGCTGGTCGCCACGCTGGGGCTCGCGGTGAACGACTACTTCGTCTTCTACAGCAGCTGGTCCGACCTGCTGGGGCACGATCGCGGGGCGGCCGTGATCCAGGGCGCCGGAGCCACCCCGAGCGCTACGGGGACGAGCGGTGCGGGGGCGAGCGGTACGGGGACCAGCGGCGCCGGGACGACCGGCACCGGGCCCGCCCGCTCGCCCGCCGGGATCCCGGTGCTCGGCACGGCGGACATCACCGGCGCCCCGGCGGGCAGCCGCGACCCGGCGCAGATCGGGCGGCTCGACAAGGTCCGCATCCCCGGCGGGACGACCGGTCTGAGCACCGACGGTTACGTCTACCTGCCGCCGCAGTACTTCCAGCCGGGCGGCGAGCACCGGCAGTTCCCCGCGCTGCTCGTGATGACCGGCTTCCCCGGCGACGCCGCCAACCTCGTCACCAAGCTGCGCTACCCGGCGTACGAGCTCGACCTGCTGCGGAAGGGCGCGATGCGGCCGGCCGTGCTCGTGCTGATGCGCCCGTCGCCGTCGATGCCCCGGGACAGCGAGTGCGAGGACGTCCCGAACGGCCCGCAGGCGCAGTCGTACTACACGACGGACGTCCCGGCCGACCTGCGCGCCTCCTACCGGGTCCTGGACGGCACCGGGAGCCTCGGCGTGATCGGCGACTCGACGGGCGGCTACTGCGCGCTCAAGCTCGGCATGGTGCACCCGCAGACCTTCCCGGCCGTGGTCTCGCTCTCCGGCTACTTCAAGGCGGCGGACGACATCACGACCGGGGACCTCTTCGGCGGCAGCGCGCAGCGCCGCGACGAGGCCGACCTCACGTGGCGCCTCGCGCACCTGCCGATGCCGTCGCTGTCGGCGCTGCTCGCGGACAGCAAGGAGGACGGGAGCACGTACGCGGACTCGTCGGCCTTCGCGGCGGCGGCCCGTCCGCCGCTCACGGTGGCGCAGGCCACGGTGGACTCGGGCGGGCACAACTTCACGACCTGGACGCGGCTGCTTCCGCCCTCGCTCACATGGCTGAGCGACCACCTCAACGCCCCATCTCCGTAGGAACGTTGGCATGGCGCCGCCCCCGTCCGGGCGGATCGGACGGGGGCGGCGGAGGGGGGCTCGCCGGGCCGGCCCCGGCGGCCCTGGTCGTGGTGCCGCGGTGATGCGGTCGGTGGCGTGATGCCGCGATGCCGCGATGATGCGGTGCCGCGGTCGGTGGCGTCAGCGGGCGAGGAGCGGGAGCGGGGCGCCCGTGCGGGCGGGGAGTTCGAGGCGGGTCAGGAGATCGGACGGGGACACCTCGACGACCCGGCAGCCGGCCCGGTGGCGGCAGTGGCGGGCGACCGACGCGTGGCGCAGCCGGTCGAGCCGGCGGCGGGTGGCGGCGCCGATCACGAGGATGTCGTCCGGGCCGGTGACGGCGCCGACCAGGGCGGGTCCCGGTTCGGAGTTGACCACCACGGGGTGGACGACCAGGCCGGACGGGTACCCGCCGTAGGCCTGTTCGAAGGCGATGTCGAGGCGCCGGCGGGCGGCGTGCTCCAGTTCGGACAGTGGTCGCAGCCCGTCCCGGTCGTGCGCGGTCCAGGCGGCGACCGGCACGAGGGTGGCTCCGTGCCGCGCCGCTTCGCCGACGGCGTGGTAGAGAGCGGCGAGACTGCTCAGTGATCCGCTCAGGCCGACGATCACTCGGGTGGTCCCGGTCATGGCCGTTCGCCTCCGTGTGCCAGTTTGTCTTCGTGTGGGTGCGTGTCTTCGGTTCCGTCATGTCCAGTGAACCCCGGAACCACCCCGTCCGCGTCGCCGCTGACGCTGCCATGACGCGTGTCGCCCGCATCTTGACGGCCCCCTGACAGCCGTGCGTACTAGTAGCACCGGTGCCGGTACCGCTACTCGCACCGGCGGCGGTCAGCCCAGCCCCGGGACGAACTCGATCAGCAGGTCGATCGCCTTGATGCCGAGGAACGGCAGGACCAGCCCGCCCAGCCCGTACACCCGCAGGTTGCGCCGGAGCAGGTCGGTCGCGGAGGCGGGCTGGTAGCGGACGCCGCGCAGGGCGAGCGGGATGAGCGCGACGATGATCAGCGCGTTGAAGATGATCGCGGAGGCGATCGCGGACTGCGGGCTGTGCAGCCCCATGATGTTGAGGTGGTGCAGCCCGGGGTAGGCGTTCGCGAACATCGCGGGGATGATCGCGAAGAACTTGGCGACGTCGTTGGTGATCGAGAAGGTGGTCAACGCGCCCCGGGTGATGAGGAGTTGCTTGCCGACCCGGATGATGTCGATGAGCTTGGCCGGGTTGGAGTCGAGGTCGACCATGTTGCCCGCCTCCTTCGCCGCCGGGGTGCCGGAGTTCATGGCGACGCCGACGTCGGCCTGGGCGAGGGCGGGGGCGTCGTTGGTGCCGTCGCCGGTCATCGCGACCATGTTCCCGGCGGCCTGCTCCTGGCGCAGGTAGGCGAGCTTGTCCTCGGGCGTGGCCTCGGCGAGGAAGTCGTCGACCCCGGCCTCCTCGGCGATGGCCTTGGCGGTGAGCGGGTTGTCGCCGGTGACCATGACCGTGCGGATGCCCATCCGCCGCAGCTCGGCGAAGCGTTCGGCGATGCCCTCCTTGACGACGTCCTTGAGCTCGACGACGCCGAGCGCGCGGGCGCCGTGCCGGTCGTGCACGGCGACGAGCAGCGGGGTGCCGCCGTCCCCGGCGATCCGGTCGACGAGCGGTTTGGCCGCCATCGGCAGCCGGCCGCCGGACTGCACGACCCACTGGGCGACGGCGTTCGCGGCGCCCTTGCGGATGAGGCAGGCGGTCCCGTCGGGCCAGCTCAGGTCGACGCCGCTCATCCGGCTGTGCGCGGTGAACGGGACGGGCCGCTGTTCGCCGAGCTCGCCGGGCGCCCTTGGCGGCACCCAGTACTGACGGTTCGTCAGTTCGACGAGCGAGCGCCCCTCCGGCGTCTCGTCCGCGGCGGACGCCAACTGTGCCGCCTCGGCGAGCTGTTCGGTCGTCGCGCCGGGCAGCGGGTGCAGGGCGACGGCCCGCCGGTTGCCGTAGGTGATGGTGCCGGTCTTGTCGAGCAGCAGCACGTCGACGTCCCCGGCGGCCTCGACGGCCCGGCCGGAGAGGGCGACGACGTTGCGCTGGACGAGCCGGTCCATCCCGGCGATGCCGATCGCGGAGAGCAGCGCGCCGATGGTCGTCGGGATGAGCGCGACCATCAGGGCGCAGAGCACGACGGTGGTCTGCGGGGCGTGCGCGTAGATGGCCATCGGCTGGAGGGAGACGACGGAGAGGATGAAGATGATGGTGAGCGACGCGAGCAGGATGTTGAGCGCGATCTCGTTCGGCGTCTTCTGCCGGTCGGCGCCCTCGACCAGGCTGATCATCCGGTCGATGAAGCTCTGCCCGGGCCGGGAGGTGATCCGGACGACCAAGTGGTCCGAGAGCACTCTGGTGCCGCCGGTGACGCTGGTGCGGTCGCCGCCGGACTCGCGGATGACGGGGGCGGACTCGCCGGTGATCGCGGACTCGTCGACGCTGGCGACGCCCTCGACCACCTCGCCGTCCTGCGGGATCACCTCGCCGGCCGACACGAGCACGATGTCGTGCAGCATCAACTCGTTGGCGGGGATGACCTCGTGACGGTGGTCAGGGATGCCGACCCGCCAGTGCAGCAGCCGTCGGGCGGTGGTGCCGGCCTGCGCGCGGCGCAGCGAGTCGGCCTGCGCCTTGCCGCGCGCCTCGGCGACGGCCTCGGCGAGGTTGGCGAACAGCACGGTGAGCCAGAGCCAGAAGCCGATGAGCCACGCGAACACGCTGGGGCGGGCGACGGCGGTGAGCGTGGTGAGGGCCGAGCCGGTCTCGACGACGAGCATGACCGGGTTGCGGACCATCGTGCGCGGGTGCAGCTTGCGGACGGCGGCGGGCAGGGCCTCGGCGAGCTGCTGCCGGGTGATGAGGCGACGGCGTCCGTTGGCGGGGCCGCTGGGCCGATGGCTGGGGTGGGGCGGTTGCTGCGGGTGGGGCGCGTGCTGCGGGTGGTCGGTGGTGTCCGTGAGGGCCGTACGGCGCATCGTCTCGGGGACCTTCCGGGCTGCCCCTTGCGGTGGGGCGGCGGGTTCGGTGGCGACGGGAACGGCGGACAGCCCACCACCGGATTCCCGTGCGCCATGCCGGTCTTGACGCGGGCTTGGCGGCGGAACGGCCTTCTTTGACAGTTCCCTGACACCATGATCGACCCAGCCTCCGACCTGCGCGAACACCCGTTCGGGGGGCTGGGGTCGGGGGGAATGTCAGGAAGTCGTCAAGGTGGGCCCCGTTCGCGTAGGTCACGCGTCAAGGGCGGGTGCGGTCGGTGTGCGATGGGTTTGCACTGGAACCGGGGGCCGCGGACGACGGCCCTCCACGACCTTCCCTGGGAGTCTTCGATGACCACCGCCACCGCCCTGATCGACGTCGACGAGCCGCTTGAACGCACGATCCGCCTCGTGCCCGTCGCCGAGCGCCCCGAGCCCGCGCCCGCCGCCCCGGCCCCTTCCGAGGTCGACCGCAGCCGTACCCGCCCGGCGCACTGCCGGTACGCGATGCACTTCGAGGACTGACCGCCACCCGCTCGACGTTCCGTAGGAGCCGCAATGACCCAGCTCACCGCCCCTCCCTCCGTGACCTCCACCTCCGCCGACGCGCTCGGCGGCCCCTGGCCCGCGTCGGCGCGGACGGGGCCCGGCGGGGAGGTGCTGGTCGGCGGAGTCGGGCTGGCGGAGGCCGCCGAACGGTTCGGCACGCCGCTGTACGTCCTCGACGAGGCCGAGGTGCGGGGGCGCGCCCGCGCGTACCGGCGGGCGCTGCCGCATGCGGACGTGCTGTACGCGGCCAAGGCGTTCCTGTGCAGCGCGATGGCGGACTGGGTCGCGGAGGAGGGCCTGGGCCTGGACGTCTGTTCGTCGGGCGAACTGTGGCTGGCCTCGTCCGCCGGGTTCCCGGCGCAGCGGATCCTGCTGCACGGCAACGCGAAGTCCCCGGAGGACCTGAGGCTGGCGCGGCGGTTGCGCGTCGGCCGGATCGTCATCGACGGGCCGGCGGAGATCGCCCGGCTCGCGGCGCTGGTGGCGGCGGACACGCCGCAGAAGGTGCTGGTCCGGGTCGTCCCGGGGATCGCGGCCGGGCACCACGCGGCCGTGCGGACGGGGGTGGGCGGCCAGAAGTTCGGCTTCCCGATCGAGGGCGGCGACGCGGCCGATGCCATTGCCCGGGTGCTCGACCAGCCGGGGCTGGAACTCGTCGGCCTGCACTGCCACTTGGGCTCGCAGATCACCGAGGTCGAGCCGTTCCTCCAGTCCGTGGACACGCTCGTACGGCTGCTCGCCGACGTGCGCGACCGGCACGGCGTCGAGCTGCCCGAGCTCGACCTCGGCGGTGGCCACGGCATCCGGTACCTGCCGGGCGACGAGGAGTTGGACGTCGCCGAGTTCGCGGTGCGGGTGACGGACCGGCTGGCGGTGCGCTGCGCCGAGGCGGGCCTGGAGGTGCCGCGCCTGATCGTCGAACCCGGCCGGGCGATCGCCGGCCCGGCGGCGGTGGCGGTGTACCGGGTGCTGTCCGTGAAGCACGCGGCGGACGGGCGGACGTTCGCGGCGGTGGACGGCGGCATGAGCGACAACCCGCGGCCGGTGCTGTACGGGTCGGAGTACACCGTGCGGATGGTGGGCCGCCGTACGGACGCGGGGACGGCGCGGGTCGACGTGGTCGGGCGGCACTGCGAGGCGGGGGACGTGCTCGTGCGCGACGCGCTGTTGCCGGCCGACCTGCGGCCGGGTGACCTGCTGGCCGTGCCGGCAGCGGGGGCGTACCAGCTGTCGATGGCCAGCGGCTACAACATGGTGGGTCGTCCGCCGGTGGCCGCCGTGAAGGATGGTCGCGCGCGGCTGCTGATCCGGAGGGAGACGGTCGAGGACTTCCGCCTTCGGGAAGTCGGCCGCTGAGCGCGCACCCGTTCGAGTGGTTTGACGTGTCTCCGCCCGTAGGAGCCGCCTGCCGGAGTCCAGACTGTCGCGACGTGCCACGGCGGTGCGTCGTGACGGAGGGAGTTCAAGATGGCCGGCTGGAGCTATGTGGACAGAGGTTTGCCGACGGACGCGCTACAGATCAAGTCCATGACCGTCACCCCGGATCCGCCGAAGCCGGGAAGCCCCGTCACACTCCGGATCGACGCGACTGCGACGAGGGCGATCGAGGACGGCGCGTATTTCGACCTCGTGGTCAAGCTCGGGCTGATCAAGCTGATCGAGCGCAAGTACGACCTCTTTGCGGAGCTTCGCGGCGGCGGTGCCGAGGGCCTGGAGCTGAGCTGCGACACCAGCGACGGAAAGCGCCCCATGCCGAAGGGGGACATGGTCCTGACAGCGGTCATCGGCCTCCCGAGGGAGGTTCCGAGGGCGAAGTTCAAGCTCCAGGTCCGCGCCTACACGGTCGATGACGACGATCTGGCAGCCGTGGACTTCGACGTCGACCTCTCGCGCTAACCGCACCTGCGAACGTCGTCGTGGGGGCCCCCCCCCCCCCCCGGGGGGGGGGGGGCGGGGGCGCGGACTAAGTGGGACTCGGCGACAGCGAGGGCGGTGTTCATACCGTTAATTGTTGTGATAATATAAGAAGACACCAAAAAAACACAA
>NZ_JBHVOL010000007.1:55082-76402 GCF_042887925.1 Kitasatospora sp. NPDC057904 | reverse complement strand
CCCCGCGTCCGTGGCCCCCGTGGGGGGTGGGGGGGTGTCCCCCCCCCCCCCCCCCCCCCCCCCCCCCCGCCCCCCCCCCCCCCCCCCCCCCCCCCCCGGGGGGGGGCCCCCACGACGCTTGCGCGAGAAGTCGGCCTGGCCGACTTCTCGTGCGAGTGAGCTGCACGTTTATCGGCTGACTACGAGGACGACTTCCGCATGACCACGTCAGCTGACACGCTGTCGGCGTCACTCCGGGATCCGTGGCTCTGGTCTTCAGGGGCGGTGGCCGGCTTGCGAGTTGGGCGGGCAGGGCGAAGGAGGATCCCCCGGGAGAAGGGAAGTCTCCGTGTCAAAGCGCGTTCTCGCACTCGTCAGCGTGCTGGTGGGTGTGATCCTCGCATGCACGACCGTCGGGGCCGGTACGGCCTCGGCCGCCTCCGGCGACTGGACCGCACAGGCTCCGGTCGGCGGCGGCTCGAATGCCGGACCGACGATGGCGTCCTTCAACAACCGCCTGTACGTGGCCTGGAAGGGTGCGGGCGACGACCCGCGGATGTTCTACGCCTCCAGCTGGGACGGGGTGCACTGGACGGACCAGGTCGGGGTCGGGGGCGGTACGAGCACCAGCCCGACCCTCGCCGCCTTCAGCGGGCGGCTCTACCTGGCGTGGAAGGGGGCGGGGAACGACCAGCGGATGTTCTACGCCTCAAGCCCCGACGGCGTGAACTGGACGGACCAGACCGGTGTGGGAGGCGGCTCGAACTCCGCTCCCGTGCTGGCGACCTACAACGGCCGGCTGGTCCTGGCCTGGAAGGGTGCAGGTGACGATCCGAGGCTCTTCTTCAGCGTGAGCTGGGACGGCCGGTCGTGGTCGGAGCAGCGGGAGGTGGATGGGGGAGGTGCCACCAGCACCGGCCCCGCGCTGGCCGAGTTCGCGGGCAAGCTGTACCTGGCGTGGAAGGGCGCCAATGACGAGCACGTCTACTACGCGACGACCGGCGACGGCTACAGCTGGACGCAGCGGGGCTGGGTCCAGGGCGTGGGCGGGACCAGTCAGTCGCCGACGCTGGCGACGTTCAACAACGCGATCTTCATCGCCTGGAAGGGTGCGGGGGAGGATTCGCGGATGTTCTACACCGCGAGCAACAACGGCCAGAACTTCGGCGACCAGCGCCAGTTGGGCGGAGGTACCAGCAACGGGCCGGCGCTGGCCGCGTTCGGCAACTGTGGTTGCCTGTTCCTGGCCTGGAAGGGCGCGGGGATGGATCAGCGCATGTTCTATTCGTACAGCCCTGATGCTCAGGCGTGAGTGGATCGTTCGTGCGTGGGAAGTCGGCGAGGCCGACTTCCCACGCACGCGTGGTCAGGCGGTGGGGAGTTCTCCGGTCTTGATGGCTGCGACGAATGCCTCCCACGCGGAGGCGCGGAAGATGAGCGCCGGCCCACTGGGGTCCTTGGAGTCTCGGACGGCCATGTCGCCAGTGGTGACGTGGCCCGTCTCCACGCACTCGTTCGCCTGCGCGCTGTAGCTGCTCTTGTACCAGCCCCGAGCAGAGATTGCCGGCATGGTCATATGCCCACCCTCTTGTCTGACTTCGTACCATCGATGGCAGCGCGTGTTGCGTCGTCGGCGGCAGCGAGGGCGCGCGGGAAGTCGGCCTGGCCGACTTCCCGCGCAACCCGGTTACGTGATCGGAAGATCGCCGGCCTTCACGGCGGCGACGAATGCTGTCCATGCGCTGGCCGGGAAGACTAGTGCGGGGCCCTGCGGATCTTTGGAATCCCGTACGGGAACGGTGCCATCGTCGAGGATGGCGACCTCAACGCATGCAGATTGTCCGTTGCTGCGGCTGGACTTGAACCACGCCGCTATTGTCAGGTCAACCGTGTCCATAACTTCCTGCCACTTCCGAGATCAGCTGCCTTGACGCCTGTTCGCTGAGTGCCGTCTCCCAGATGTTCTTGAACGCAGCGTCGTAGCGTTCCACTTCGCCGGGCTTGTCCAGGTACAGGTCGCCGGTGTAGCCGTCCGCATAGACGGTCGGTGGCTCGGTTTCGGAGCCGTCGCCGCTCAGCGGGAAGCGCAGAATCCCGAACGGGCCTGACATGACGCCCAGGTGTAGACCCGCGCTGAACGGGACTACCTTGATGGTGACGTTGGCCAGCTCGCCCACTTCGAGGAGGTGGGCGAGCTGGCCGGCCATGGTTCGGGATCCGCCCACGGGGCGGCGCAGCACTGCCTCGTTGAGCGCTACGTCGAACACAGGCGGATCCGTGACCCTGGTGAGGAGGACCTGACGCGTCGAGCGGAGGTGGACTCGCCGCTCGATCTCGTCATCGTCCTCGTGCGGGTTGTCCGCCCGCATGATCGTGCGCGAGTAGCCTTCGGTCTGTAGAAGGCCGGGTACCAACTCGCTTTCGTACCAAGCGATCCTCGATGCGGCTTCTTCCAGCCCGATGAAGAGATCGAAGCCTTCCGGGATCACGTCCCCGTAGGAGTGCCACCAGCCCCGAGCCTTGGTCTCCTTCGCGAGCCCCATCAGAGCCTCGGTGAGTTCGGCGGGCGCTCCGTAGACCTTGCACATCGCCTCGACGTCGAGGCTGCGCAGCGAGGTCTGGCCGGTCTCGATGCGCCACATCTTCGCCTCCGACCACTCCAGCGTGCGAGCCGCTGCCCGCACTGTGAGTCGCGATCGGTTGCGCAGATCGCGCAGGTATCGACCAAGTTGCCTGCGCGGCACCGTTGATCCAGTCGGCCCTTCCGCCATGGCCCTACCCCTTCCTGGCTTCCAGTATGAAGCACCGTCAGCGCTCGAAATGAAAGCACCCGTGTGCCCGCTTCGCAATGAGCGTCAACAGACCGAGTCATCGACTTTGAAGTACTCAAAATGAAGTCTTGCAGATTGCGGAGTGTGCGGAGCAGACTACGAGGAGTAGTCCGATTGCTCGCCTGCGGCGATCTTGATGGATGGCCACCCGGGCATCCCCGTGCCTCTTCTGGGCCGTTGCCGCCGCGGCGAGCCTCACTTCCAGGAGGCCCTGCCATGCCCGGAATGCTGGAGAAGCCGCCCGCCCCCGCCGCCGACTGCTCCTACTGGCTGCCGAGGCACCGCAAGTCCGTCGCCGCGGCCAGAAAGCTGCTCCGCGGCTTCCTCGCCGCCCAACCCTCCGGCGAACTCTTCGTCGAAACCGGCGAGTTGATGCTCAGCGAGCTCGTCACCAACGCCGTGCTCCACGCCATGACCCCGCCCGGACGCCTCCTCTACGTCCACTTCTCCCTCCACCCCGACGCCCTCCGCATCGAGGTGCACGACGCCGGCGCGGGGCGTCCGTACGCGCGCCCCGCGACCGCCGAGGACGAAGCCGGGCGCGGGCTCTGGCTCGTCTCACAGCTCGCCTCCCGCTGGGGGTGCTGCCCGCGTGCGGGCGGCGTCGGCAAGGCGATCTGGGCCACGATCGGGGGCACCAAGTGAAAGCCGAACTCCCCTTCGCCGTAAGCGTCGAGATCAAGGGCGTCACCAAGGCCGCCACCTTCTCCCGCCTCCCCGACGCCCTCGAAGCCGTCCGCACCGCCGTCTCCCACCTCCCGCTCGACGAGGACCAGGCCGACTTCCTCGCCGACCTCTTCTCGCCCCGGTCCGCCGACCGCATCGCCCGCCAGCTGCTCGGAGTCGGCGCCATGCGCGTGATCGCGTTCGTGGGCATCGCGCCCCACCCGATCTACCTCTGCCCGGCCCCCGATTGACCGAGGGCGTGCGCGAGAAGTCGGCCCATCCGACTTCTCGCGCAGCCATCCCGTCGCCTGGTAACGGAACGGTTGCGGGCGTACCTGGGGGTTGACGGCGTACGGCAGGTGGCGTTTGCTGTGTGGCGCTCGTTCGGGACTGTTTGGTTCTGGTCTGTTTTGTGGATTTGAACGTTCAAAAACGGGAGGCGATGCAATGTCACACCTTTCACGTCGCGAGCTCCTCCGCGCCTCCGGGGCCGGTCTGCTGGCCCTGGCGGCCGGGGGAGCGCTGGCGGCCTGCGGGGACTCCGGATCGGCGGGAGCCGCAGGCGGGGACGCCGAAACCGGCACGGTCACCGTGTGGTCGTGGGCCACGGCCGCTGCCGCGCTGCGCGGGGTCGTCCCGGCGTTCGAGCGGGACAACCCCGGCATCAAGGTCGACGTCCAGGACATCGGGAACCCGGCGATCTGGGACAAGATCACCGTCGGGCTCGCCGCGGGCGGGCAGGGGCTCGGGGACGTCCTCCACATCGGTTGCGACTACCTGCCCGGCTACCTGGACAAGTTCCCCGGCGGCCTCGCCGACCTCTCCTCCTTCGGCGCCGACGCCCACAAGGACGAGTTCGCCAAGGGCCTGTGGCCGGTCGTCACCGGCAAGGACGGCCACGCCTACGCGCTGCCCTGGGAGGTCAACCCGCTCGGGTTCTTCTACCGCGAGGACTACTTCGGCAAGGCCGGCATCGACCCGACCGCCCTCGCCACCTGGGACGACCTGATCGCCGTGGCGGAGAAGTTCAAGGCCGCCAACCCCGGCATCTCCCTCATCGGCATCAACAAGGCCGCCAACCCCGACCCCGACCTGGACTTCGTGCAGTCGCTGATGCAGCTCCAGGGCGCGTTCTACTTCGACCTCCAGGGGCGGATCACGCTCGGCACGCCCGAGGCCGTCCGCGCGATGGACGTCCTGAAGCGGCTGGACGGCGCCGGGCTGGTCGCCGATGCCCCCGGCGAGCAGGGCTGGGCCACCCTGATGAAGGCCGGCAAGCTCGCCGTCGCCCCCATGCCAGCCTGGGCGGCGCACTACCTGGAGGCCAAGTTCGGCGACCAGAGCGGACACTGGCGCCTCGCCAAGCCCCCGGCCGTCACCGCCGGAGGCAAGCGCACCGCACTCGTGAACTCCACCCACCTCGCCGTCGCCGGTTCCAGCCCGCGCCGCCGCGCCGCCTGGAAGTTCGTCGAGTACGCGCTCACCCGCCCGGCCTCCGTGAACAGCATGTTCACCGCCGGCGGCGTCTTCCCCGCGCTCACCGCGGCCTACGCCGACCCGATGTACGGCGCACCGGGCGCCTACTACGGCGGCCAGCCCGTGCTGCGGACCTTCGCCGACCTGGCCGTCGACGGCGGCGACCCGACCAACTACTCCGGGGACTACGCCCGCGCCCTCAAGCTGGCCGGCGACGCCCAGACGAAGGTGTTCCTGAAGGGCGGCGACCCGGCCGCCGTCCTCCAGGACGCCGCCAAGCAACTCGCCCAGCAGACCGGGCGCAGCATCGCATGACGACGACCGTCCAACCGTTCCTCGCGCGTGCCCGGCGCCGCCGCACCGCCGTGCCGTACCTGCTCCTCGCCCCCGCCCTGGTCACCTTCGGCGTGTTCAAGGCGTACCCCGTCGTCGACTCGCTGCTCCTCTCCTTCACCGCCGGCTCCGGCACCGCCGCCCGCTCCGCAGGACTCGCCAACTACCGTCGCCTGCTGGACGATCCGCTGTTCTGGACGGCCCTGCGCAACACCGCCGAGATCCTCGTCGTGCAGGTCCCGGTGATGCTCGGGCTGGCCCTGCTGATGGCCGTCGGCATCAACTCGGCGCTGGTGCGCTGGCGGGCGGTGTGGCGGCTGGGCGTCTTCATGCCGGCCGTGACCGGCCTGGTCGCCACCGGCGTGATCTTCGCCTTCCTGCTCGACTCCGACCACGGCGCCGTCAACTGGCTGCTGGACGCGATCGGCCTGCCGGTCGTCGACTGGTTCGGCGACCCGTTCTGGGCGCGGATGGCCGTCGTCCTGGTGCTGACCTGGCACTACACGGGCTACAACGCCGTCATCTACCTGGCCGGCCTCCAGGGCGTCCCGAAGGAGCTGTACGAGGCCGCGATGGTCGACGGGGCGGGCCCGGTGCGGCGGTTCACGGCGGTCACGGTGCCCGCGCTTCGCCCGGTGCTGCTGTTCACGGTCGTGCTGTCCACCATCGGCACGCTCCAACTCTTCGACGAGCCTTACGTCTTGACCGGCGGCGGCCCGGACAACGCGACGCTGACCGTCTCCATGTACCTGTACCAGAACGGCTTCCGGTACTTCGACTTCGGCTACGCGTCCGCCATCGCCTACGCGCTGACCCTGCTGGTGTCGGTGCTCGGCGCGGTCCAGATGCGGCTGATGGGGGAGCGGGAGAAATGAAGCCGATCACGAAACTGCGCGGCTGGCCGCTGACCTTCCTCCTCGCGGGCCTCACCGGCCTTTCCGTCGGCCCGTTCTACTGGCTGGTGATCGCCATCACCCGCAAGGACACGGACATCTTCGACTGGCCGCCCAAGCTGCTGCCCGGCGGCCACCTCGGCGACAACCTCGACCACCTGCAGCGCAGGATCGGTCTGCTCCGGGTGATCGGAAACTCGCTGCTGGTGGCCGGAGTCCAGACCGTCGGAGCCCTGGTGGTCGCCCTGCTGGCCGGCTACGCCTTCGCCAAGTTCCGCTTCCGGGGCCGGAGTCTGCTGTTCGGGCTGCTGCTCTCCACCCTCGTGGTGCCCGAACAGGTCATGCTGGTACCGCTGTTCAAGATGATGATGAGCTTCGGCCTGCTCGACACCTACCAGGCGCTCATCCTGCCCGGCCTGTGCGTGCCGTTCGCGATCTTCCTGATGCGGCAGTCCCTCGCCGGCCTGCCGGACGAACTCCTGGACGCCGCACGGGTGGACGGCGCGGGCGAGTTCCGGGTGCTGTGGAGCGTCGTCGTGCCGGTCATGCGGCCGGTGCTGGCGGCACTCGCGATCTTCCTCTTCCTGGGCTCCTGGAACCAGTTCGTGTGGCCGCTGGTCGCGCTGCGCAGCCCCGCCATGCACACCCTGCCGGTGGCCATCGCCACCCTGTACGGCAACAAGAGCACGACCGACTACGGCGCGATCCTCACCGGCACCGCGCTGTCCACCCTGCCGATGATGGTCCTCTTCCTGGTCCTGCAACGGCAGTTCATCTCCGGCCTGCTGGCCGGTGCGACGAAGGGCTGAACCCGTGACCGACATCTGGGAGCCGCACGCCCCCGCCGCCCCTTCCGCCACCGGCGGCCTGCGCCCGCTGTACGCCGAGGGCCTCGACCTGCGGGTGAGCGGCGCCGGGACGGCCCGCGCGGTCGCCGACGGGGTGGTCGAGGTGACCGTCGAGGCGACACCGGTGGCCGATGGCGACGTCCGCATCGAGTGGCGGGTGCCGTGCGTGGACGCCACCGCCCTCTGGACGCCCGAACCGCGCGGCACCGGCTGGCTGCCCGCCGCCTGGAGCGCCCCGCGCCGCACCGGGATCGCCGCCGGCGCCCCGATCGCCGCCCTCGTCGGCACCGGCGACGTCGCGATCTGCGCCTTCGCCGCCGAGCGGCCCGACGTGCTGGCCGGCGCGGGAGTCGTCGAGGAGACCGGCGAGTTCCGCTTCTGGGCGCAGGCCCCCGGCCGCCTCACCGTGCGGATCGACACCTCGCGCCGCCACTTCGCCCGCTGCCTGGCCGGCCTCGCCGAGTGGTGGGGCACCGCACACCGGGCGGACGTGCCCGAAGCCGCCCGCCGCCCCGCCTACTCCACCTGGTACGCGATGCACCAGGACATCTCGCCGAAGGCCGTCGAGGCCCAGGCCGCGCTCGGCAAGGAGCTCGGGCTGGACGTGATCATCGTCGACGACGGCTGGATGACCGCCGACCGCACGCGCGGCTACGGGCACTGCGGCGACTGGGAGCCGGTCTCGCTGCCGGACACCGCCGCCCACGTGCGGCGCGTCCACGAGCTCGGCGTGCAGTACATGCTCTGGTACGCGCTGCCGTTCATCGGCAAGAACAGCGCCGCGTTCGAGCACATCGGCCGGTACGCGCTCGCGGACGCCGGGCCCATGGGCGCCGTCGTGGCGGACCCCCGCTACCCGGAGGTCCGCGAGTTCCTGGTCGGCCGGCTCGCGCGGGCCGTCGAGGACTGGGGCATGGACGGCCTCAAGGTCGACTTCGTCGACTGGTTCGCGCGGGCGGACGCGCCCGAACCCGGTCCCGGGGCCGACTGCGCGAGCGTCGACGAGGGCGTCGAACGGCTGCTCGCCGAGCTGCGCCGGCGGATCACGGCCGCCCACCCGGACGCGATGATCGAGCACCGCCAGCCCTACGTCAGCCCGGCCCTGTGGCCGTACGTCACCATGATCCGGGCCACCGACTGCCCGCTCAGCCCCCAGGAGAACCGGCAGCGGACGATCGACGTGCGGCTCGCCGCCGGGCCCGTCCCGGTCCACGCCGACATGCTGACCTGGCACCCGGTCGAGCCGCCCGAGCAGATCGCCTGCCACCTGATCAACGTCCTGTTCGCGGTGCCGCAGGTGTCCGTCGACCTCGCCGCGCTGCGCCCGGAGCAGCGCGAGGCCCTGGCCTTCTGGCTCGGCGTCTTCCGCGCCCACGCCGACACCCTGCAACTCGGCGAACTGCGCCCGGCCCGGCCGGACCTCGGCTACCCGATGGTCACTGCCACCGGCCCGGACACCGTCGCCGTCGCCCGCTACGCGGCGCTGCCGGTGGACGCGGGCGGCGACCGGTGGCGCACCCTGCTGGTGGCCAACGCCGACGCCGACCCGGACGTGCGGCTGACCGGCGGCAGCGGGACGGCGGAGGCGGTCGTGCAGGACGCGCGGGGGCGCGTCGTCCGGCAGGGCGAGGTGGAGCTCGGCCGGGACGGCGCCGTCGTCGCGGTGCCGCGGGGCGGGTTGCTGACTCTGCGGCGTGCGTGAGCGTCGCGACGAGGCCGGCCCGGTGGTGGCGGCCGGTCGCCCGGCTGGGCGGGGTGGAGCTCGGTCTGGTCGGCGGTGTTGCGGTGTCGCGAGGGCGGCGCTCACGCTTGCAGCGTGCGTGCGTGCGTGCGGCGGCGTGCCGTCCGGCTGGTTGGGGCGGGGCAACGACGGTGCCGTACGTGAGCGCAGCGCCGGCGTCGAACGGTAGGTGCGATTGCCCGGGCGAGCGGTTGGTCGACGGGGCTGCGGCATCGCGCGGCCGGCTGCTCGCCCTGGAGCGTCCGTGCAGCGCCGGTGCCGATCTCGGCGGTGTGGTTGGCCGGCGGAGGCGATCGTCGAGGCTGCGCGAGGGCGTATCGTCCGGCCGGGGTGGGGTGGAGCTCGGCCCGGGGCGGCGCCGTCGTGGGGCTGTCGCGCGGCGGGCGGCTGACCCCATGCTGCATGTGACGGTCGTGACCACGCCGGCCCGGCGGTGGCGGCAGTTCGCCGTGCGCGGGGCGCGTCGTCCGGCGGGGTGGGGAGGGCGCCCTTCGATGTCGATCCGAAGGCGGGTGTCGACGGCAGCCGGTCGGCGGTGGCCACCGTTCAGGACACGTTCGGGCGACCGGCGGGGTGGGGTGGGGCGTGGTCGGGTCGGTGGTGCTGCTCGGTGGGCGGGTGGTGCCGTGGCCTACGTGACCTCGTGACGACGCCCTTGCAGCGTGCGTCCGTGCGGCGGCGTGCCGTCCGGCCTGGTTGGGGCGGCGCAACGGCGGTGCCGTGCGCGAGTGCGGCGCCGATGCCGAATGGGAGGTGCGGTTGGCCCGTGGCGCATGGTCGGTCGGTGTTGGTGCGGTGTCGCGAGGGCGGCTGCGCACCTTGCGGCGTGCGCGAATGCCGTGCCGATGCCGATCCGGTGGTGCGGTCGTTCGGTGGGGGTGATCGTCGAGGATGCGGGAGGGCGTATCGTCCGGCGGGGTGGGGAGGACCCCGCCGGGGTGGCGTCGTCGAGGTGTCGCGCGGCGGGCTGCCGACCCTGCGCCGCACGTGACCGCACCGATGACCCGACCGAGCACGCCGGAGGAAGCCATGCCCGAGGGAGCACGCCGACCGCGCCGCGCTGTCACGACGCCCGACGAGGCCGTGCGCGGGGCCGGAGTGCGCCGTCCGCGTCGCGGGGCCACCACCATCGAGGAGGTCGCCCGCGCGGCCGGCGTGTCCCGGCAGACGGTGTCCAACGCGCTCAACGCCCCGCACCGGGTGCGCCCGGACACCCTGGAGCGGGTGACCGCCGCGATCCGCGAACTCGGCTACCAGCCGGACCAGTCGGCCCGCTCGCTGCGCAGCGGCGCCCGGCGCACCATCGGCTACCTCTCGCCGGTGGACGACCCGTTCGACCCCAACCCGCTGATGGCCGGCTTCCTGGAGGCGCTGGTCGACGCGGCCGGGGCGCAGGGCCTGCGGGTGCTGCTGTTCCGCCCGGCACCGGGCAGTGGGGGCACCCGGGATACGTCGGGCGCGGAGGACGGGACGGATGCCGGCGACGCGTCGGGCGCCGGCGACGCGCTCGCGGCCATCGACGAGCTGGTGGCGGCCCGCCAGGTGGACGGGCTCGTGCTCGCGGACGTGCTGCGTGACGACCCGCGGATCGGCCACGTCGCCCGGGCCGGCGTCCCGTTCACGACCTTCGGGCGGACGGGACCGGGGGAGCCGCAGCACTGGGTGGACATCGGCAACGGCCCGGCGATGGCGGCCGTCGTGCGGCACCTCGCCGAGCGCGGGCACCGGCGCCTCGGGTACGTGGGAGGCCCGGAGGACCTGCCGTGGATGGCGGAACGCCGCGCGGGCTTCCTCGCCGAGGCACGGCGGCTCGGCCTGACGGCCGAGGTGGCGGCCGGGCCGGACGTCGCCGCCGTGCGCGGGCTCCTGCGCCGCCCGGACCGGCCGACGGCCGTCGCGGCGGCGAGCGACCTGCTCGCACTCGACGTCTACGAGGCCGTCCGCGCCGAGGGGTTGACGGTCGGACGGGAGGTGGCGGTCACGGGCTTCCACGACACGCCGCTCTGCCGCCACCTGCACCCCGCCCTGACGTCGGTCCGGCTGCCGCTGCGGGCGATCGCCGCCGCGCTGGTCGAGCGGCTGCTCGGCCAGGCGCGGGGGGAACGGGCGCCCGGCGCGGGGCTGGAGCTGGCCACCGAGCTGGTGGTGCGGGCGAGTTCGGGGGGTTGAGCGCCGCGATGACGGGTCGAGCGCCGCGATGACCGGCCGGGTGGCTTCAGCGGTGGCGGCGGTAGTAGGAGACGGTCACGGCGGCCAGCAGCGGGCCCCAGAGGACCAGTGGCTGGTAGAGGACCCCGACGATGTCGCCCCAGGGACCGGTCATCGCCGGGTGGTGATCGACGTTCCACCAGAACAGGAACCCGCTCCAGACGTAGACGAGGGCCAGTGATCCGAGCGCGGCGGGGATGACGGCGGCGAGCGGGCGGACACGCCGGCCGCCGAGGACCGGGATCCAGCGCGGCACCACCTCGCCCCAGGGCCGGACCAGGCCGAGCGTCAGCAGGGCGAGGGCCTCGGAGACCACGCTGAGGCCGACCACGGCGACCGCGCCCCAGCCGGGGATGTGGAAGTCCTGGCGGAGCACCTGGTCGCCGTAGCCGACCGGAAGGCCGAGGGCCAGGGCGATCCGCCACAGCCCCGAGGGCACGGTGGTGAGGGCTGCGGCGTGTGCGGCTCGCACGGCCCAACGGGGTGCCGGAGCAGCGGGGTTCGATGCGGTGGTCATGCATCCAGGCTGGCCGGTGGGAGGCGGCGCCACGTCCTCCCGGAGGGCCGGAGGCGTCCCCCCACAGGGGGATCCGGGCTCGGTCGCCGGGCCCCTCGGGGCGCGCCCCGTCCCGCCCGTCAGTCCCCGGAGGACGCGACGATCAGCTCGCCGACCAGCCGGGCGGCGGCCGTCCGTTCCTCGGCGGCGAGGGCGTCGTCCGTCACCAGGACGTCGAGCTGGTCGAGGGCGGCGAAGGAGGCCAGGCCGACGGCGTTCCACTTCGTGTGGTCGGCGACCACGATGACGCGGCGGGCCGACTGCAGGAAGGCCCGGTTGGTCTCGGCCTCGGCCAGGTTGGGGGTGGTCAGCCCGGTGTCGGCGGAGAGGCCGTGACAGCCCATGACGAGCACGTTGACGTGCAACGAGCGGATCGCCTGGTCCGCGACCGGGCCGACCAGCGCGTCCGAGGGCGTGCGGACGCCGCCGGTGCGGATCACCGTGGCCGTCGCCGGGGTGCCGTCGTCGTCGGGCTGTTCCAGCAGTTCGGCGATCCGCAGGGAGTTGGTGACCACGGTCAGGCCCTCGACGGCGCGCAGGTGGCGGGCCACCGCGAAGGTCGTCGTGCCGGCCGCGAGGCCGACCGCCGAACCGGGCGGCACGAGTGCGGCGGCGGCGCGGGCGATCGCCTCCTTCGCGGGCAGCTCCCAGCCGGCCTTGGTCTCGAACCCGGGCTCGCCGCTGAGCGGCGCCTCGACCCGCACCGCGCCGCCGTGGACCTTCTCCACCAGTCCGCGCCGGGCCAGCGCGTCGAGGTCGCGGCGGACCGTCATGTCGGAGACCCCGAGGTCGCGGACGAGTTCGGTCACCCGGACCCCGCCCCGCGCGCGCACCTGTTCCAGGATCAGCGCGCGTCGCTGCCCGGCGAGCGGTTGGGCGCTGTCGGCCATCGGAGGGCCTCCCTCGGGTCGGCGTGGCGCGGGTCGGTGCGGCCGGGGCGGCCGCGCTCATCGCCAGCATGGCCATCATGGCAGGTGCCGGGTGCTTCCGGGGCGGCGGGTCTGTTGGATAGTGTTCGAGATTGTTGATTCATGTCGGATCGAGGAGAGAGAACCGAGGCCATGGCCGGGACCGTCACCGAGCCCACCGCCAGGACCGCGACCACGCTCGCGGACGGGCGGGAGCTCATCTACTACGACAGCGGCGCGGCCGTGCCCCGGAACGCCGTCGACCGGCGCCCGCTGGACCCCCGGCCGCCCGCCTCCCACGTGCGCCGGGACCCGGCCACCGGGGACTGGGTCACCGTCGCCGCCCACCGGCAGGCCCGCACCTACCAGCCGCCCGCCGAGGAGTGCCCGCTGTGCCCCTCCCAGGACGGGCGGCTGAGCGAAATCCCCGCCGCCGACTACCAGGTGGCCGTCTTCGAGAACCGCTTCCCCTCGCTGGCCGGACCGCCGGGCGAGCTCACCGGCGGACTGTGGACGGCCGGTCCCGGGGCCGGGCGCTGCGAGGTGGTGTGCTTCACGGCCGACCACGACGCGTCCTTCGCCGACCTCTCCGAGGCCCGCGCGCGTCTGGTCCTGGACGCGTGGACGGACCGCACGGCCGCGCTCTCCGCCCTGCCGGGGGTGGAACAGGTGTACTGCTTCGAGAACCGCGGCGCCGAGATCGGCGTCACCCTCGCCCACCCGCACGGCCAGATCTACGCCTTCCCCTTCACCGCCCCGCGCACCGCCCGCATGGTCGCCCGCGCCGCCGCGCACCGGACGGCGACGGGCCGCAACCTCTTCGACGACCTCCTCGCCGCCGAACGCGCCGACGGCGAAAGGGTCGTACTCGCCGGCGAGCACTGGACGGCCTTCGTCCCGTTCGCCGCCCGCTGGCCCTACGAGGTCCACCTCTACCCGCACCGCCGCGTCCCCGACCTCACCGCCCTCGACGAGGCCGAACGCGCCGAGTTCCCCCGCCTCTACCTCGACCTGCTGCGCCGCTTCGACCGCCTCTTCGGCACCGGCCGCACCCCGTACATCTCCGCCTGGCACCAGGCACCCCGTGACCAGCGGGACGAACTCGCCCTCCACCTGGAGCTGTTCACCATCCGGCGCACCGCCGACAAGCTCAAGTACCTGGCCGGCGTCGAATCCGGCATGGACGCCTTCGTCAACGACGTCAGCCCCGAACACGCGGCCCAGCGGCTGCGGGAGGTCGCCCGATGAACACCCTCTCCCAGCCGTCCTTCACCCGGCTCTACGGACACGCGCCCGAGGGGGAGTGGGCCGCTCCCGGGCGGGTCAACCTGATCGGCGAGCACACCGACTACAACCTCGGCTTCGTCCTGCCGATCGCCCTGCCGCAGACCGTCCGCGCCCAGGCCCGCCGCCGCGACGACGGGCTGCTGCGCCTGCACTCCACCAAGGGCGGCAGTGCCGAGGTGGCGGTCGCGGACCTCGCCCCGGGCAGCGTCACCGGGTGGGCGGGCTACCCGGCGGCGGTGGTGTGGGCGCTGCGCGAGGCCGGGCACGACGTCGGCGGGGCGGAGCTGTCGCTGGACAGCGACGTGCCGACGGGTGCCGGGCTGTCGTCCTCCGCGGCGCTGGAGTGCGCGGTGGCGATCGCCTACAACGACCTGTACGGGCTGGGCCTTTCGGCGCCCGAGCTCGCGCTGGTCGCGCAGCGGGCGGAGAACGCCTACGTCGGCGTGCCGTGCGGGATCATGGACCAGATGGCCTCGATGTGCTGCCGCGCGGGCGCGGCCCTGCACCTGGACAGCCGGGACCTCACCATGCGCCAGGTGCCGGTGGACCTGGCCGGTGCGGGTCTCGCGCTGCTCGTCCTCGACACGAGGGTCAAGCACGACCTCGGGGACGGCGCGTACGCCGGCCTGCGGGCCGGCTGCGAGCGCGCGGCGCGGCTGCTCGGCCTGCCCGCCCTGCGCGAGCTCGGGCCGGCCGACCTCGCGTCCGCGCTGCCCCGGCTCCCGGAGGAACTGCGGCCGCTGGTGCGGCACGTGGTCACCGAGCACGAGCGCGTGACCGAGGCCGTCGCGCACCTGGCCACGGGCGCGCTCGCGGCGCTCGGCCCGGTGCTCACCGCCGGGCACGCCTCACTGCGTGACGACTACCGGGTCTCCTGCCCCGAGACCGACCTCGCCGTCGACACGGCCGTCGCGGCCGGGGCCCACGGCGCGCGGATGACGGGCGGCGGCTTCGGCGGCTCCGTCATCGCCCTCGTGGACGCGGAGGCGGCCGAGGCCGTGGCGGCCGACGTCACCGCCGCGTTCCTGGCCAAGGGCTTCACCGCCCCGCGCACCCTGACCGCGACCCCGGCCGAGGGCGCCCGTCGGATCGCCTGACCGTGCCACCCGGCTTCCGGCGGGGCGCCCATCCGGAGCGCCCCGCCGTTGGTCTCCCGCCGTTGGCCTCTCCTCGATCACCTCAGGCCCTGTGCGCCTCCGGACGCTCCGGCGAGGCCTCGGCGAGCGCCCGCGTCACGGCCTCGACGCCCGCGCGCAGGCCGTAGACCGGGGTGCCGGGCTGCTGGCGCCAGGACTCGTCGAGGCCGCCGGCGTCCACGGTGTCGAAGCCGATCTCGTCGATGAGCGCCCGGACCCTGCGCTTGGCGTCCTCGTCGTCGGAGGCGACCGGCACGGCGAGGTGCTCCGGATCCCCCTGGGGGAGGGGCCGCTCGACCAGGTCCTGGGCGTAGGTGCCGTTGAACGCCTTGACGACCGGGTGGCCGAGGTGCCGCTCCGTCCAGCGGCTCTCGGTCAGGCCGCCCTCGATCTCGGCGATCAGGCCGTCGCGCTCCTTCGGGTAGTAGTTGCCGGTGTCGATGACGGCGAAGCCCTCGGTGGCCCCGTCGAACAGGCCGGCGGGCAGGTCCGGCACGTTCTTCAGCGGCACCGTGACCACGACGAAGTCGGCGCCGAGCGCCGCCTCGGCGGCCGGCACCGCCCGCGCCCCCGTCTCCGCGACGAGCCCGGCCAACGACTCCGGCCCGCGCGAGTTGGCGACGGAGACGTCGTGGCCGAGGGCGGTGAAGCGCCTCGTCAGGTTGCCGCCGATGTTCCCCGCGCCGATGATGCCGATCTTCATGGTGGGACCCCTCCGCAAGAGTTTCCGTACGCTCGACCTGGCCCAACCACCCCGCGGCGCCGTCGATTCCCACTCTCCGGGGTGATCTTGCGGGCTCGGGGTTGACGTGCGTCGGGTGACGGAGCGTCGGCTGTCCGAGGGGGCGCGGACGGCGCGGGTGCGGGTGCGGGCACGGTGACAAGCACACGACCGGGATCGCTCCCCGTCGGCCGGAGCGTCCTGATCGCCGGCGGCAGCGGTGCCATCGGTGGCACGGGTGGCAGCAGCGGCACCGGCGGCGCACCGGTCACGCTGGGCGTTCGTCACTCCGCGTGGCGGTCGCGCTGAGTGTCCACCGGACGAGTGCCGACACGGCGAAGCCCCGATTTCGGCCCGGTGCCGGTCGCGCTGAGTGTCCGTCGCCTTGAGCACCGCTCACCCTACGAATCGATCGTGCAAAAACGGTGACGGTCGGCCCGTTCCGGCAGATGATGGTGGGGAGGCAACCGGCCGCAGGTCCTCGGGGAAGGAGCGTGCGCCATGGCGACCTTCGACGGGTCCACCGGACTACTGCTCCACGTCCGGCCGGACACCGGCCTCGATCCGGACGAGCTGACGGAGCTCACCGCCCGGCTCCGCACCGAACTGCTCGACGACCTCGACCTCACCGACGCCGAACCCGTCGAGGAGGAGTCCGCGCCCGAGGACGCCAAGGGCCTCGGGAGCCTGGCCGGCGTGCTGCTCGTGCACTTCGTGGACCTCGACATGCTGCGGGCGGTGGTCACCTCCGTCCGGAACTGGGTCGGACGCACCGGCCACGTCGTCGAACTGAGCTACGGCGGCGACACGCTCAAGGTCACCGGGGTGACCGCCAAGCAGCAGGAAACGATGATCGATGACTGGCTCGCACGTCACGCGGCCGTCCCCTGACCTGCCCGACGAACTCCGCTTCGCGCTGGTGGTGGCCACCGCCCGCTACACCGACCCGGCGCTGCGCCAGCTGCGTGCCCCGGCCCGCGACGCCGACCAGCTGAGCGAGGTGCTCGCCGACCCGCGGATCGGCGGCTTCGCGGTGACCCGGGTGGTCGACCGGACCGCGCAGGAGATCCGCCTGGCCGCGGAGGAGTTCCTCACCGGCCGCGACCCGGAGGACCTGCTGCTCGTCTACCTCTCCTGCCACGGCCTCGTCGACGTCCGCCGCAAGCTGTACTTCGCCGCCACCGACACCGTGAAGACCCGGCTCGCCGCCACCGGGGTGGAGTCGCAGTGGCTGCTCGACCTGATGGAGGACTGCCGGGCCAGACGGCTGGTGGTGATCCTCGACTGCTGCTTCAGCGGCGCGTTCTCGCACGGGCTCAAGGGCGACGAGGACCTGGCGCTGGGCGAGCGCCTGCGCGGCCAGGGCCGCGGGCGGGTGGTGCTGACCGCCTCGCGCGGCAGCGAGTACTCCTGGGAGGGCGAGCCGCTGTCCGGGACGGAACCGCCCGGTTCGGTGTTCACCACCGCGATCGTCGACGGCATCCGCAGCGGCGCGGCCGACGAGGACCACGACGGCTACGTGTCGGTCGACGACGCCTACGCGTTCGCCTTCGACCGGATCCGCTCCGGCGGCGGCCAGCAGACCCCGCAGCGGTGGCTCTACGGCGCCGAGGGGAAGATCCTGCTCGCCCGCAGCCCGGCCGGCGTGGCCGTCGCCCCCGCGGCCCTGCCGGAGGCCCTGCGCAGCGGCCTGGACAGCCCGCACCCGGCCATCCGGCTCGGCGCGGTGACCGCGCTCGGCGAGTGGCTCACCGGGCCCGACCCGGCGCGCGAGCTGACGGCCCGGCGGACGCTGAAGGAGGTCGCGGACGCCGACGTCCCCCTCGTGGCCTCGGCCGCGCGCGCCCTGCTGGCGCAAGCCGAACCGAAGGCCGGGGAACGGCCGACGCAGCCGTCGAAGGCAGGGCCCGACGGGCCGGGGGCGCCCCCGTCCAGGGCCGGCCCCTCGAAGGTCGGGTCGGACGGGCCCGGAGTGCTGGCCTCCAGGGCCGAGCCCGGGGTGCCGGCGTCGAAGGCGAGGCCCGACGAGGCCCGGCCGTCGCCCCCGAAGGTCGAGCGCACGCCCGGCGGGGCCCGGCTCTCGCCCCCGGGATTCCGGCCCGAGCCCGGGGGACGTCCGGAGCAGCCCTCGAAGGCCGAACCCGTCGAAGCCCGGCCTGCTGAAGCTCGGCCCGTCGAAGCCCGGCCCGCCGAAGTCCGGCCCGCCGAAGCCCGTCCGTCGCGCCCGAGGCCCTCGCCCGGTCCCGCCGCGTCGCCGCAGCGCGTACTGGCGGCGGAGCCCGCGCGGCCCGAATCCCGCCCCGAGCCGGCCGGGCGGGCCGCAGGGCAACCCGCCGTGCCGCCGGCCGCACGGGCCCGCCCTCCGGCAGCTCCGGCAGCCCCGGCAGCCCCGGCCGTCCCGGTCGCGCCCCGCCCGGAGGCGCCCGCCCATCGGACGGCGCCCCGGCCTCCCCCGGCGCTCGCGGTCCCGTCGCCGGAGGTGCGCGCGCGGGCGGTCCCGCCTCCGCCGCCGGTCCGGGACGTGGAGGAGTTCGGCTCGCTGGCGCAGGATCTCGTGTCCCCATCGGCCGGTTCGTCCTCGCCGCCCTGGTCGTCACGGCCCCCCGGTTCGTCCTCGCCTCCCGGGCCACCGCCACCGAGCGGCCCCGGAGCCCCGCCCGGCCCCGGAATGCCGCCCGGCCCCGGAGCCCCGAGCGGTCCCGGAGCCGCGACCGGCCCCGGAGGCCCGCCAGCAGGCGCCCCGCCCAACCACCGGATCCGCCTGCTGCCGCGCGGCCGCAAGGTCCGTGCCCTCCTCCTGGGAGTGCTCCTGCTGGTGGTCGCCGCCGTCGCCACCGTGACGGTCACCTCGCGCCCGGGCCCGCCGGCCGCGCGGACGGCCGCGGGCGCGACCCCGAACGCGGGGGCCGTGCCCGCCGTCTCGACGGATCCGGCGCTGGCCGCCCTGGTCCCGGCCGCCGTGCGGTCGAGCGGCAGGCTGGTCGTGGCCACCGACCCCGCCTACGCGCCGAACGAGTTCAAGGACGACAAAGGCGTGATCGTCGGGATGGACGCCGACCTGGCCAAGGCGATCGCCCGCAAGCTCGGACTGACCGCGGACCTCGAAGCGGTGAACTTCGACGGGATCGCCCACGGCGTCATGTCGGGCGCCTACCAGCTGGGCATGAGCTCCATCGACGACCGCAGGAACCGCGAGGGGTACGTCGACATGGTCGACTACTTCACCGCCGGCACGGCCGTCGCGGTGCGGGCCGGGAACCCGGACGGGATCGACCCGAACGACCTCTGCGGCCGGTCGGTCGCGGTGCGGACCGGCAGCACCCAGGCCGGTGAGATCACCGGCACCCGCGATCCCGCCTGCACCACCGCGGGCAAGCCGGGCATCCGCAACGGCGGCGACCCGTACGGCGCGCAGAAGGACGCGACGGCCGCCGTCGTCTCCGGCCGCGACCAGGCCCTGCTGGGCCCGTCCGACGTCGTCGACTACGCGGTCAGCACCGCCGACGGGCAGTTGACGAAGGTCGGTTCCACCTACGGATCGATCCCCTACGGCATCGCCGTCGCCCGGGGCAGCACGCTCACCCAGGCCGTCCGGGGCGCCGTGCAGGAACTGATCGACGACGGCAACTACGGCCGCATCCTCACCAGTTGGGGCGTCCAGGCCGGAGCCGTGGGCCAGGCATCGGTCGACGGGGCCACCAGCTGAGCCGACGCCTCATCGGCGGACGAATCGTCAGAACACCGACGAAGAGCTCCTTCGGTAGCAAACCAGCACCATCGCCGCCCCCAACTCCGGCCGAACGGGGGGCGGCGATCCACTCCAACCGGCAGGTAGCAGTGCCGTGCCCGTTGTCCGGGCGGCGGCGGCCCGGGACCATTCGGGCCCGGGGGGTGTCGTGCACCACACGCGAACTCTGCTGGAGGGGTTTCGGTCATGAGGTGGAAGACACGGATCGCCGGCACGCTGGCGGTCGTGCTGGCGCTGGGCACTACCGCCCTGAGCCCGACGGGAGCCGCCGGCGGTCATCCCGCCACCGGCGTCGGCTCCTGCACCATCAAGAACTGGGACCCGGGCGACGACCCGGGCGACGCCACGGGCCTGCCCGAGGGACAGCGTCCCCAGTCCTACAAACCCGACGACTACGACTGCACCGGCGCCTCCTTCGCCGCTCCCGGCGTCGAGTTCACGAAGTTCCCGCAGTCGGGGAACTTCCGGATCGCCAACAGGCAGACCGCGAGGACGGCCAACGACGCGGTGGCGACGGTGAGTTCGCCCACCCAGGCGGTCAACCCGCTCGCGCCGTACTTCCCGCCGTTCACCCACTTCGTGGTCCTCTACCGCGAGAACCACACCTTCGACGACTACCTCGGCGACTGCGCCACCACCGTCCAGACCGGCTGCAACGGCGCCGTGCAGAGCACCAACCACATCTCGTCGGTGCCCAACCTGCACACGCTGGCCAAGAACTACGCGCTGATGGACGCCTACAGCACCGGCACCCAGCCGCCGAGCGGCCCCAACCACTGGTGGCTCTTCTCCGCCCAGTCGGCGTCGAGCTCGCAGCAGCAGGCCTACCCCACCGCGGGCGGCACCCAGTTCGACCGCTTCCTCAAGGGCCCCGGCGGCGGCTACCCGTTCATCATGAACGGGGACTTCTACTGGATGCTCAGCAGCGGCAGCGGGTACTGGCGCAACCCGGCCACGAACAACATCGAGGCGCTGCCGGTCAACCGCCCGGGCACCGGCGTCCCCGAGGAGCTCAACTACAACCACTACACCTGCTGCGGGCAGAACGACGACGACCAGACCATCGCGAACGACTACATGAACTTCGTGACGAGCAACGGTCTGCCGTCCTACTCGTACGTCGAGCTGTTCAACGACCACCCGGGCACCTACCAGGACATCCCGAAGAACGACGCCGTCACCAAGCAGGTCGTCGACTTCCTGATGAACAACGCGTCCTACAAGGACAACACGGTGATCGTCGTCACCGAGGACGACACCCAGAACGGCAGCAACGGCCCGGACCACGTCAGCAACACCTACCGCGTGCCGACCGTCGTCGTGGCCTCGCCGACGTACATGAAGCAGGGCTACGTCACGCACGTCGCGTACACCACGGACAACGTGCTGGCCGCGATGGAACGGGTCATGGAGAACACCCACCCGGGCATCATCGACCCCAACGACAACGTCGGTCTGGCGACGTTCCCCATGACGACCGCCGACCAGGGCGGCCTCGGGGACCCCCTCGAAGACCTGTGGATCCAGGGCGCCACGCCCCTCTCTGCCACCGCCGCCGGCACGCCGCCGACGGGCAACGCCCCGCTGAACGTCGCCTTCACCGGCTCGGCCACCGGCGGCACCGCGCCCTACGCGTACAGCTGGAACTTCGGTGACGGTTCGGCGGCGAGCACGGTGCAGAACCCGAGCCACACCTACGCGACCGCCGGGACGTACACCGCGACCCTCACTGTCACGGACGCCGCCAACCCGGCCCACACCGCCACGGCGACCGTCACGACCACCGTCAGCGCCGTCGGCAACCCCCTGGCGGCCACCGCCGCCGGCACGCCGACGTCCGGCCAGGTCCCGCTGAACGTCGCCTTCACCGGCACCGCCACCGGCGGCACCCCGGCCTACGCGTACAGCTGGAACTTCGGTGACGGTTCGGCGGCGAGCACGGTGCAGAACCCGAGCCACACCTACGCGACCGCCGGGACGTACACCGCG
>NZ_JBHVOL010000007.1:0-54983 GCF_042887925.1 Kitasatospora sp. NPDC057904 | reverse complement strand
GACCCTCACTGTCACGGACGCCGCCAACCCGGCCCACACCGCCACCTCGACCGTCACCGTCACGGCCTCGCCCATCGCGGGCACCGCCCCGGGCGCCCCCACCGCACTGACCGCGACGGCCGGCAACGGCCAGGCGGCGCTCGGGTGGACGGCCCCCGCGAGCAACGGCGGCGTCTCCATCACCTCCTACCGCGTCTACCGGGGCACCGCGAGCGGCCAGGAGAGCCTCCTCACCACCGGCGGCTGCAGCGGCCTCGGCGCCGTCCTCTCCTGCACGGACACCGGGCTCACCCCGGGCCAGACGTACTACTACAAGGTCAGCGCCGTGAACTCGATCGGCGAGGGTGCCCAGAGCAACGAGGCCAGTGCCACCCCCACCGGCTGCCCGCCCCGACAGCTGCTCGGCAACCCCGGGTTCGAGACCGGCAGCGCCGCGCCGTGGACCGCCAGCTCGGGTGTCGTCAGCAACAGCGCCACCGAGCCGCCGCACAGCGGCAGTTGGGACGCCTGGCTGGACGGCTACGGCAGCACCCACACCGACACCCTCGCCCAGTCCGTCACCCTGCCGACCGGGTGCGGCACCTACAACCTCTCCTTCTGGCTGCACGTCGACACCGCCGAGACCACCACCACGACGGCCTACGACACGCTCAAGGTGCAGGTCCTCAACAGCTCCGGCACGGTGCTCGCCACCCTGCACACCTACTCCAACCTCGACCACAACACCGGCTACGCGCAGCGGAGTCTCGACCTGTCGCCGTACGCGGGCCAGAGCATCACGCTGAAGTTCACCGGCAGCGAGGACTACGAGAAGCAGACCTCGTTCGTCATCGACGACACCGCGGTCAACGTCTCCTGACGGACCCCGCCCGGCCGGCCCTCCCGCACACCGGGAGGGCCGGCCTCCTGGTGCGCGGCGCACGGCTGCCGTACCGTCGGTCGCCGTGACCCTCGACCAGGACCGCGCGAACCGGATCTTCCCGCCCGCCACCTACGCGGACGGCGTGCCGTACGACCTCTACCGCGAACTGCGGGCGGCCGGGCCGGTCCACCGGATCGAGGAGCCGCCCGTCGGCGACTGGCCCGCGGGGCCGGGCTACTGGGCGGTGCTGCGGCACGCGGACGTCAAGCACGTGCTGCGCAGCCCGGGGGACTTCTCCTCCCACCTCGGCGGCACCCAGATCCGCGACCCCGAGACACCCGCCGACCTGGCCTTCGCCCGCACGATGATGCTCAACCAGGACCCACCGGACCACTCGCGCCTGCGCCGCATCGTCGCCGCCGCCTTCACCCCGCGTGCCCTGGCCGACCTGGCCGCCGCCATCGAGAGCCGCGTGCACGAACTCGTCGACACCGTCCGGCCGTTGGGCGCCACCGACTTCGTCGGCCTGGCCGCCGACCTGCCCCTGTGGACGCTCGCCCGGGTGATGGGCGTCCCCGACCGGGACCGCCGTCTCCTGCTGGACTGGGCGAACCGGGTGATCGGCTACCAGGACGCCGACCACGCCGCGTCCGCCACCGCCGACCCGGCCGGCCTGACCCTCCTCGGCCGCGCCGCCCTCGCCCACCGCCCGACCGCCACCCCCGGCGGCCGTCCGCTCAACCCGCGCTCCCGCGCCGGCCTCGCCGACCTCTACGCCTACGCCCACTCCCTCGCCCGACAGCCGGACGCGGACGGCCTGTTGGCCCGCACCCGGGAGGCGGGGCTGACGGTCGACGAGTTCGAGACGATGTTCTTCCTCTTCGCCGTGGCCGGCAACGAGACCGTCCGCAACGCCCTGCCCGGCGGGCTCCACGCCCTGCTCAGCCACCCCGACCAGTACCGACTGCTGTGCGAGAAGCCGGAGTTGACCGCATCCGCAGTCGAGGAGATGCTGCGCTACTGGCCTCCCGTCGTGGAGTTCCGCCGCACCGCCACCCGCGACCTCACCTTGGCGGGCCGGCCCGTCCGGCGGGGCGACAAGGTCGTCGTCTACCACGCCTCCGCCAACCGCGACGAGCACGTCTTCCCCGACCCCGACCGCTTCGACATCACCCGCACCCCGAACGACCACGTGAGCTTCGGCTACGGCCCCCACTTCTGTCTCGGTGCCCAACTCGCGCGCCTGCAGATGACCGTGATGATCCGTCACATCGTCACGACCCTTCCCGGCCTGGAGCTCGCGGACCCGGGCCGAGCCCCGCAGCGCCTGGTCTCCAACTTCCAGAACGGACTCAAGTCCCTCCCGATCAGATGGCGCGCGGGCGGCGGCTCGCGCCGGGTGAGCGGCGCGCGCGTCAGCGTACGCAGTCCGGGCAGAGCCCCCGGTAGGTGACCTCGGCGCCCGACACGGTGAAGCCGAAGCGCTGTTCGGACGGGAGGTCGGCGAGCGGGTCGCCGGCCGGGTGGACGTCGCGGATGGTGCCGCAGTCGGTGCAGACGAGGTGCTGGTGGGGGTGGTGGGCGTTGGGGTCGTAGCGCTTGGCGCGGCCGTCGGTGGCGACCTCGACCACCTCGCCGAGCGTGACGAGCTCGCCGAGGGTGTTGTAGACGGTGGCCCGGGAGATCTCGGGGAGCCGCTCCGCGGCGCGGGCGTGCACCTCGTCGGCGGTGAGGTGCACGTGGTCGCCGTCGAGGACCTCCGCCACGACGCGCCGCTGGGAGGTGAGGCGCCAGCCGCGCTCGCGCAGTCGTTCCAGGAGGTCGCTCATGTCGGTTCACCTATTCAGGTCAATGGAGAAACCCGGAGTTTATCAGCGGATATCAGGGTTATCCGGTATTGGACCCGATACTTCCCTGGTGTCCTTCTTGACTTGGATTGCGTCCATCGTAGGATCGGCTCCGGCATTAGCCTAGGCAGCAGCACACCAGGTAGCGCAAGACACCGTGATCCGCCTTGTCAGGGAAGGATTCCCATGTCTGAGAACCACGATGCAACCGGAGTCGGAGCACAGGCGGAGGGCACGGGCGGCTGCCCGGTCGTCCACGGGCGCGCGGCGCACCCCACCCAGGGCGGCGGCAACCGCCAGTGGTGGCCCGACCAGCTGAACCTCAAGATCCTCGCCAAGAACCCCGCGGTGGCGAACCCGTTCGGCGCGGAGTTCGACTACGCGGCGGCCTTCGAATCCCTCGACCTCCCGGCCGTCAAGCGCGACATCGCCACGGTCCTCACCACGTCGCACGACTGGTGGCCCGCCGACTACGGCAACTACGGCCCGTTCATGATCCGCATGGCCTGGCACAGCGCGGGCACCTACCGCATCCGCGACGGACGCGGCGGCGCCGGCGGCGGCCAGCAGCGCTTCGCCCCGCTCAACAGCTGGCCGGACAACGCGAGCCTGGACAAGGCCCGCCGCCTGCTGTGGCCGGTCAAGAAGAAGTACGGCCGCAGCCTGTCCTGGGCCGACCTGATGGTCCTCGCCGGCAACGTCGCCCTGGAGACGATGGGCTTCGAGACCTTCGGCTTCGGCGGCGGCCGGGTCGACGAGTGGGAGCCGGACGAGGACGTCTACTGGGGCCCGGAGACCACCTGGCTCGGCGACGAGCGCTACACCGGCGACCGCGAGCTGGAGAACCCGCTCGCCGCGGTCCAGATGGGCCTGATCTACGTCAACCCCGAGGGCCCCAACGGCAATCCGGACCCGATCGCGGCCGCGCGCGACATCCGCGAGACCTTCTACCGGATGGCGATGAACGACGAGGAGACCGTCGCCCTCATCGCCGGCGGCCACACCTTCGGCAAGACCCACGGCGCCGGCCCGGCGGACAACGTCGGCCCCGACCCCGAGGCCGCGCCGATGGAGCAGCAGGGCCTCGGCTGGAGGAGCGCCTTCCGCACCGGCGTGGGTGGCGACGCGATCACCAGCGGCCTGGAGGGCGCCTGGACGCACACCCCCACCACCTGGGACAACTCCTTCTTCGAGACCCTCTTCGGCTACGAGTGGGAGCTCACCGAGAGCCCCGCCGGCGCCCACCAGTGGATCCCGAAGGACGGCGCTGGCGCCGACACCGTGCCCGACGCGCACGACCCGTCGAAGCGGCACGCCCCGGTCATGCTCACCACCGACCTGTCGCTGCGCCTGGACCCGGTCTACGAGCCCATCTCCCGGCGCTTCAAGGACGATCCGGCGCAGTTCGCCGACGCGTTCGCCCGCGCCTGGTTCAAGCTCACCCACCGTGACATGGGCCCGGTCGTCCGCTACCTCGGCCCGGAGGTCCCGAGCGAGGAGCTGATCTGGCAGGACCCGCTGCCGGCGGCCACCGGCGAGCGGATCGACGCCGCCGACGCCGCCGCGCTCAAGGAGCGCGTCCTCGCCACCGGCCTGTCCGTCGCCCAGCTGGTCTCCGCCGCGTGGGCCGCCGCCTCGTCCTTCCGCGGCAGCGACAAGCGCGGCGGCGCCAACGGGGGCCGGATCCGCCTCCAGCCGCAGGCCGGCTGGGAGGTCAACGACCCGGACGAGCTCGCGATCGTGCTGCGCGCCCTCGAAGGCGTCCAGCGGGACTTCAACGCCCGGGCCGGTGCCAAGCACGTCTCGCTGGCCGACCTCGTCGTGCTGGCCGGCGGCGCGGCCGTCGAGAAAGCGGCGAAGGACGCGGGGGTCGCGGTCGAGGTGCCGTTCGCGGCCGGGCGCGTGGACGCCTCGCAGGAGCAGACCGACGTCGAGTCGTTCGCGGCGCTGGAGCCCTCGGCCGACGGCTTCCGCAACTACGCCGGCAAGGGCCAGCGGCTGGCCGCCGAGTACCTGCTGCTCGACCGGGCCAACCTGCTGACGCTGAGCGCCCCCGAGCTGACCGTCCTCGTCGGCGGCCTGCGCGTCCTCGGCGCGAACCACGGCGCGTCCACGCACGGCGTGTTCACCGACACGCCGGGCGTGCTGACGAACGACTTCTTCGTCAACCTGCTCGACCTCGACACCACGTGGAAGGCCGCCTCCGAGGACGCGACCACGTTCGAGGGCCACGACTCCTCCGGCGCCGTCAAGTGGACCGGCACCCGCGCCGACCTCGTGTTCGGCTCGAACTCCGAGCTGCGTGCCGTCGCGGAGGTCTACGCGAGCGACGACGCCAAGGAGAAGTTCGTCCGGGACTTCGTCGCGGCCTGGGTCAAGGTCATGAACCTCGACCGGTTCGACCTCGCCAAGGCGTGACGCCCGGCTCGGGGCCGGGCTCGGGGCCTGTCCGCACGGACAGGCCTACACCGGGCCCGGCCCCGAGCCGACGCTCACCAGCCCCGTCTCGTAGGCGGCCACCACCACCTGGGCCCGGTCCCGCAGGCCCAGCTTGCCGAGGATCCGGGCCACGTGCGTCTTGACCGTCGCCTCGGACAGGCCGAACCGCGCGGCGAGTTCGGCGTTGCTGAGCCCGCGCGCGAGCAGGGTCATGACCTCCAGTTCGCGCGGGGTGAGCGCGGCCAGCTCGCGGTGCGGTGCGGCGGGGGCGTCCGGGCGGGCGAAGCGCTCGACGAGGCGGCGGGTGATCGCCGGGGCGAGCAGGGCGTCGCCGGAGCGCACCAGCCGGACGGCGGCGGCCAGGTGCTCGGGGGTGACGTCCTTGAGCAGGAAGCCGCTCGCGCCGGCGGCCATCGCGGCGTAGACGTACTGGTCGAGGTCGAAGGTGGTCAGCATGATCACCCGCGGCGGCTCCTGCGCCGTGTCGGCGACGATCCGCCGGGTGGCCTCCAGGCCGTCCAGGACGGGCATCCGGATGTCCATCAGCACGACGTCCGGTCTGGTCCGGCGCACGGCGGCCACCGCCTGCTCGCCGTCGTCGGCCTCGGCGACCACCTCGATCCCCTCGGACTCCAGGATCAGCCGGAAGCCGGTGCGCACCAGCGCCTGGTCGTCGGCGACCACCACGCGCAGCGGGTCGGTGCTCATGAACTCTCCAAGGGGATCAGGGCCTTGACGCGGTAGCCGCCGCGTGGCCGGGTGTCGGTGTGCAGGGTGCCGCCGTAGACGGCGAGGCGCTCGCGCAGGCCGATCAGGCCGCGGCCGTTGCCGGTGGCGGCAGCGCCGGTGGGGCGGCCGCCGGTGTCGGTGACCTCGACGGCCAGGTGGGCGGGGGCGTACTCGACGGTGACCTCGGCGGCGGCGCCGCCCGCGTGCTTGACGGTGTTGGTGAGCGCCTCCTGGACGACCCGGTAGGCGGCGAGTTCGACCCCGGGCGGCACGGCGCGGCGCTCGCCGGAGACGGTCAGCCCGACCGTCAGCCCGGCCTGCCGGACGCCCTCGACCAGCGCGTCCAGCCGGCCGAGGCCGGGCTGCGGGCTGAGGTCGGCGGTGGCGGCCGGGTCGTCGCCGGTGCCCGCGTCGATCGTCAGCAGGCCCATGACGTGCCGCAGTTCGGTCATCGCCGCGCGTCCGCCGGTCTCGACGGCGGCCATCGCCTCGCGGGCCTTGTCCGGCGCGGTGTCGAGGATCTTGCGCGCGGCCCCGGCCTGGATCGTCATCATGCTCACGTTGTGCGTCACGACGTCATGCAACTCCCGGGCGATGCGGGCCCGTTCGTGCTCGACCGCGCGCTGGAGCGCGGCCAGCTGCTCGCGTTCGAGGGCGGAGAGCCGCTCGTGGCCCTCGGCCGCCCGGCGGCGCCACATGCGCAGTTCGTAGGCGACCGCGAACACCGGCACGAGGAGCAGCACGGCGACCACGCCGTTGGGGAAGTGCGGCAGTTTGGCCTCGGCGAAGAGGACCACGAGCGTGGTGGCGGCGGCGGGCAGGCTCGCCAGGACGGCGGCCGGGCGGCGCCCGTACGCGGCGACGCTGTAGGCGGCGATGACGACGGCGACGCCCGCCGAGTAGGCGATGTCCTCGGACTGGTGACGCACCAGCAGCGCGAGCGGCAGGACGGCCCACAGCACCGCCAGCGGGTACCGGCGGCGAAGCGCGAGCGGCAGCGGCACGACCGGCACCATCAGGAGGAGCGCGGAGTGCGGCTCCTGGACGATGAGGACGTAGTGCGTGCCGAGGAAGGCCAGGAACAGGGCCAGCGCGACGTCGAACGCCCACCCGCGCCGGGTCGGCAGGGGCGGTGGCGGTCCGGCGCTCGGGCGGACGGCCGCGCGCAGCCGGTCCGGGGTCAGGGCTTCGATCACCGGCACATTGTGGCGGCCGGGCGCCCGGCTGGACAGCCCCGCGTCCGGCGGAGCCTCCTACCCCCGTCGACTACGTCGCAAGGATGACGCCGCGCGCCGTACCTCCCGCGCGGTACGGAAGTTGCCGCGCTCGGCGGACGCGGGTGCCCGGCCTCCGTCCGTACGGTCGTCCCGACCCACCAGGGACGACACGCGTCCCGACCCACCAGGGACGACACGAGGGACGACGATGAGCACCACACCGGTGATCGAACTGCGCGGCGTGAGCCGCGGCTACGAGGGCGCGCGGGCCGCCCTGGACGACGTCACGCTGAGCGTGCGGCCGGGCGAGTCGGTGGCCGTGCTCGGCCCGTCGGGGAGCGGGAAGTCCACGCTGCTCAACCTGGTGGCCGGGCTGGACCGGCCGACCGCGGGGACGGTCACGGTGGCCGGGGCGCGGGTCGACGGGCTGAGCGAGGCGGCCTCCGCCCGCTACCGGCGCAGCACCATCGGGATGGTGTTCCAGTTCTTCAACCTGCTGGACGACCTGACCGTGGCCGACAACGTGGCCCTCGCCGGCGAACTGGCGGGCGTGCCGCGAGCCGAGGCCCGGCGGAGGGCCGCCGAGCTGCTGGAGGCGCTCGGCGTCGACCGGCACGCCCGCGCCCACCCCGGCCGGCTGTCCGGCGGCGAGCGCCAGCGCGTCGCGGTGGCCCGGGCGCTGATGAACCGGCCGACGCTGCTGCTGGCCGACGAGCCGACCGGCGCGCTGGACTCGGCCTCGGGCGAGGACGTCAAGGAGCTGTTCCGGGAACTGCACGAGGACGGGCAGACGATCCTGCTGGTGACGCACGACCTGAGGCTGGCCGAGGACTGCGCGACCCGCACGGTCCGGATGCGCGACGGCCGCGTCGAGGCGGATTCGGCGGTGGCGGCATGAGCGAGCGGAGGGAGCTCATCGTGGGTAGGTGCGCGTTGCGCGAGGCGCTCGCCGTGCGAAGCGGAGGGGGGCGGCATGAGCGAGCGGAGGGAGCTCATTGTGGGTAGGTGCGCGTTGCGCGAGGCGCTCGCCGTGCGAAGCGGAGGGGGGCGGCATGAGCGAGCGGAGGGAGCTCATCGTGGGTAGGTGCGCGTTGCGCGAAGCGCTCGCCGAGCGAAGCGAGGGGGGCGCATGAGCGCCCTCGGGAGGGTCGTCCGGGCCGGTGTGCGCCGCCGCCGGACCCAGTCGGTCGCCATCGGCCTGGCCGCCACGGTGGCCACCACCTGCTCCGTGCTGGGCGGTTCGCTGCTGGTCGCCTCCCAGGCGCCCTTCGACCACGCCTTCGAGGGCCAGCACGGCGCCCACCTCACCGCCCGCTTCGACGGCGCCCGCACCACCGCGGCCGGGCTCGCCGCCTCCGCCCGCGCGTCCGGCGTGACGGCCGCCGCCGGCCCGTTCCGCACCGTCACCGTCGACCCCGCGCCGGGCCCGGGCTCGACCGTCCCGGCCGGGGTGACGCTCCCGCCGATGACCGTCGTCGGCCGCGGCTCGGCCACCGGCGGCGTCGACGACGTCACGCTCCTCAAGGGGACCTGGCCGCACGCGGCGGACGAGGTGGTGCTCGACACCGGGTACGGCAGCACGCCCGCCGAGCTCGGCGGCTCGATCCGGCTGCCCGGCCTGCCGGGCGCGCCCGCGCTGAAGGTGGTCGGCCTCGCCCGCTCCGTCAGCCGCACCGCCGACGCCTGGGTCACCCCCGAGGGCGTCACCGCCCTCACCGCGCCCGGCACCACCCCCGGCTACGAGATGCTCTACCGCTTCGCCGACGCGGGCACCACCGGCGCGATGGACGCCGGCCGCTCCGCCGTCGCCGCCGCCGCGCCCGCCGGGGCGCTGACCGGCGCGCAGTCCTGGCTCACCGCCAAGCAGGGCTCGGACCGCAACACCGCGCTGTTCCTGCCCTTCCTGGTCGCCTTCGGACTGCTCGGCATGGCGATGTCCGTCCTGGTGGCGGGCAACGTCGTGGCCGGCGCGGTCGGCACCGCCACCCGGCGGATCGGCGTCCTCAAGGCGCTCGGCTGCACCCCGGCCCAGGTGGTCCGCGCATACGTCGGCCAGGCGCTGGTGCCGGCCGCCGTCGGCACCCTCCTCGGGGTGGTCGTGGGCAACCTGCTGACCGTCCCGGTGCTCGCCACCACCGGGCAGGTCTACGGGACGGACGCCTCCGGCATCGCCCCCTGGGTCGACGCCGCCGTGGCGGGCGGCACCCTCGTCACCGTCGCGCTCGTCGCCTGGGCCGCCGCCGCCCGGGCCGGCCGGCTGCGCACGGTGGACGCGCTCGCCGTCGGCCGCACGGCGGGCGGCACCCGGCGCGCCGCGGTCGCGGCCCGCGCCGCCGCCCTGGCGGCCCGGCTGCCGCTGCCCCGGCCGCTGAGCCTCGGGCTCGCCCAGCCCTTCGCCCGCCCGGCCCGGGCCGCCGGGATGCTCGCGGCCGTGTTGTTCGGCACCGCAGCGGCGGTCTTCGCGGTGGGCATGGGCGGCACGATGACGTGGGTGCAGGAGGCGAAGAACCACGACGGCGCGGACGTGTTCGTGCACCCGCGGCGGGCGGACGGGCCCGGCTCCGGTGCGACGGCCGGCCGGCCGGTCGCCGCCGATCCGGCGGACGTGACCGCCGCGCTGGCCGGCCGTCCGGGCACGGCGTCCTCCTACGGCACCGGCACGGTCGACGTCGCCGTCCCCGGCGTGGCCGGCAGCACCACGGTGACGGCGTTCCAGGGCGACGCGTCCCGGGCCGGCTACCGGATGGTCTCCGGCCGCTGGTACCGGGGCCCGGGCGAGGCCGTCGCCCCGGCCACCTTCCTCACCGAGGCGAACGTCCGGCTCGGCGACCGGGTGACGTTCACGGACCACGGCCGGCCGGTCACCGTGACCGTCGTCGGAGAGGTCTTCGACCCGCACGTCCAGACGAACGAACTGCTCACCGACGCCCGGAGCTTCCCGTCCGGGACGGCCCCCCGACCGGACGCCTGGTTCGTCACGCTGACCAAGGGCACCGACCGGGCCGCCTACGCGGCCGCCCTCGGCACCGCGCTCGCCCCGGTGCACATGAGCGCCGAGGTCGGCGCGCCGCACGGCTCCAGCGGCTCGATCGCCGCACTGGACTCGCTGACCGCCACGCTGACCCTGCTCCTGGTCGTCGTCGCCGGGCTCGGGGTGTTCAACACCGTCGTCCTGGAGATCCGGGAACGCACCCGGGACATGGGCGTCACCAAGGCGCTCGGCATGACCCCGACGCAGACCGTGGGCGTGGTGCTCGCCTCGGTCGTCCTCGTCGGGGTGGTCGGCGCGGCGATCGGCCTGCCCGTCGGGCTGCTGCTGCACGGGCTCACCGTGCCCGCCATGGGTCACAGCGCCGGGCTCGACTTCCCGGCCTCGGCGCTGGACGTCCTCGGCGCGCCGGCGCTGGTTCTGCTCGCCGGCGGCGGGGTGCTGATCGCCGTTCTCGGGGCCCTGCTGCCCGCCGTCCGGGCGGCGCGGACGCGGACGGTGGCCGCGCTGCGGGCGGAGTGAGTGCCAGGGGCGCGTGTCGCCGGTTCAGGCCGGGTGCCGCGACGGCGGGGCACGCGCCCGCGCCCCGCGGAGCCCGGTCAGTCCCGGCCGGGCTCCTCGGCCTTCCGCTCGGCCGCCTTGACCTGCTCCTCGAACGCGCGGGCGTCGATCCGCTCGACCGTGGCGCCGTGCTTCGCGGCCAGCTCGTCCGCCGGGCCGGGGGACGCCTCGCGCACGTCCACCACGAGCATCGCACCGCCGTCCGGTACCCGCGGCGACAGCACGATCAGTCCGGCGCCGCCCTCCGTCGCCTGGTGCTCCTCGGCCGCGTTGCCGAGCACCGCGCCCGCCGCGAAGCCCAGCAGCACCCCGATCGGCCCGCCGAGCAGGCCCACCAGCCCGCCCAGCACGCCGGAGCCCACGGTCGCCACGCCCGCACCGCGCACGAAGCCGTCCCGCACCTCCAGCAGGCCGTCGGCGCTGCGCTCCAGCGCGGCCACCTGCCGCAGGCCGGGCAGGTGCTGCGCCTCGTCGTAGGCGGCGCGCCAGCCGGCGGCGTCCGGGAAGGTCAGCAGGACGACGTTGTGCTGCTCGCTCATGGTGCTCCGATCGGTCCACGGGTCCCGGGCTCCATCGTCACCCTGGGTGCCGGGCGCTGCCACAGCAGCGACCGGCCGCCGGGCTCCCCGGGGGCGGCGGCCCCGAAACGTGGGGTCCGGTTTGTGCGGCCTGCACCGTCCCGGTTTTGGCCAGGTGTGGGGCGGCCGTCGGGCCGGGCGGGGGAGCGGCGGGCGCGGCGGCCGGTGGCGGGACCGGGCATGGCCTGGGGGAACGGGGGCGGGGTGCCGGGCCGGACCTTATTTCGATCGTGGCCGGAATTGCGTCGGGTGGGGCGCACGCCCCTGGTGTGACGCGTGAGGCGCTGCCAGGATCCGGACCCGGCACGCCCGTGCCAGATCCCATCGCTTCGAGGAGGCAACATGCTGCCCACGGCTGAGCGGGTTCGCGCGCTCAAGGACGAGGACTTCCGGCTCACCCTCGGCCAGGGCCACCAGGTCCACCCGGCCGGCGAGCTCGCGGACGAGCTGTACGTGACCGCCTCGGTGCAGTCCGGCACCTGCGGCGGCTGGTCGAGCTGCGGCCGCGTCTGCAGCTTCTGAGTCCTCCGGGGGCCGTGAGGCCTCCGGAGCCGGCCGATCCCGGATCCCGCGGCTCTCCCGAGCCCACGGTCCGGGGTCGCGGCCGGCGCGGGTCCCGGCCGCACCGCCGGGATCCGCGCCGCGTCCGCGCCGCCGGCCGGCGGTTCGACCGTGGCCGGCCCACGGCACCGGGCACCCCACGGCCCTGGTGCTCTCCGGCCGCGAGGCGGACGGTACGGCTGCACTGCAACTCAACACCCCTGAGAGCGCGTCGAGTTGCCCAAGCAGGCGCAGCCGGTGACCGGTCCGCGGGGTGGTGCCCCGACCCCACGCCGGGGCACCACCCATCCTGAGCGGTCGGTATGGCGCGACAGTGAGAGACACAGCGAGAGAGGCGACCCCGACCCGTGGTTGACGCGACCGAACTCCTGCGGGCCGCCGCCCGCGCCGTCCCGCTGAACGCCCGCGGTCCGGTGCCCGGCACCGAGACGGCGGGGCTCGCCGAACGCGCCGAACGGGTTGAACGGTCCGAACGGGTTGAACGCGCCGAACGGTCCGAACGCGCCACGCGGAAGCTGGACCGCTGGCGCGCCCAGGCGCCGTTCGACCGGGACGGCTGGTTCGAGCGCCGCCTCGCCGCCGACGGCCTCGACCCGGACGCCCTGCACGCCCTGCTCGCCGAGCACCCGGACGCCCTCGCCGACCGCCTCGGGCGCCTCCCGTGGGCCGAGCGCCTCGCCGCCGCCTTCGCGACACCCGCCACCCTCGACGTGCCCGAGGACCACGCCTTCGCCCGGCTCGTCGCGCCCCTGCTGGCCGACGCCCGCGACCGCCTGCGCGCCGCGATCGCCGACCTGGACGTCCCCGCCCTCGGCACGCCCGAGGAGCTGACCGCCCTCCTCCTCCCGGCGCTCACCGCCGCCGTCCACGGCATGGCCGTCCGCACCGTCATCACCGAGCTCCACGTCGCCCGCCTCACCGGCGAGTTGACCGGTGACACCCCCGAGGAGCGCTACCGCGACTTCCTCGACCGGCTCACCCGGCCCGGGCGCGCCTTGCGCCTGCTCGCCGAACACCCCGTCCTGGCCCACCGGTTGACGACCGCCGCCGAGCAGTGGACCGCCACCGGCCGCACGCTGTTCCGCCGCCTCGCCGCCGACCTGCCCGCGATCCGCGCCACCTTCGCCGACGGCCGCCCCCTCGGCCGCCTCACCGAACTCGCCACCGGCCTCGGCGATCCGCACCGCGGCGGCGCCACCGTGAGCTCCCTGCGCTTCGAGCGCGGCACCCGGATCGTCTACAAGCCCCGCCCGCTCGGCGCCGAGAGCCACTTCCAGCAGGTCCTGCGGTGGCTCAACCCCCGGCTCCGGCTGCCCCTGTACGACCTCGCCCACCTGGCCCGCGACGGCTACGGCTGGGTCGCCCACGTCACGGCCGAACCAGCCCACGACGACGCCGAGTTGAGCGCCTTCTACCACCGCGCCGGCACGCTCGCCGCCCTCATGTACGTCCTCGACGCCGTCGACTGCCACGCGCAGAACCTGCTCGCCGTCCGGGACCAGCCCGTGCTCATCGACCTGGAGGCCCTGCTTCACCCCGACCTGCACGAGCCCGCCAAGGACCTCTCCGAGTCCGAGCGCCTCGCCCGCCACCACGCCCGCCACTCGGTGCTGCGCTCGGGCCTGCTGCCCGAACGCATGTGGGACGAGGGCAACGGCGGCACCGACCTCTCCGCCCTCGGCTGGGACCCTTCGACCCTCCCGCCCCGCGCGGCACCCGTCCTCGTCGGCGAAGGCACGGACGAACTGCGGCTCGAATACCGGCGGTTGCCGATCGAGGCCCCGGGCAGCCGGCCCGTCCCGGCCGACCGGCCACTGCGCCTCGCCGACCACCTGGACGAGTTGGAGGCCGGCTTCACCGAGGCCTACCGGATCCTCGCCGCGGAAAAGGACCAACTCGGCGATCTGATCCGCGCGTTCGCCGGCGACGAGACCCGCATGCTGCGCCGCGACACCTTCGAGTACCGCAGCCTCCTCAACACCGCCTGCCACCCCGACCTCCTGCGCGACGCCCTCGACCAGGACCGCCACCTCGACCGGCTCTGGGCCCTCGCCGCCTGGGAGGAGCACGCGCTCGCCTTCGTCGAGCACGAGCGCGCGGACCTGTGGCGCGGCGACGTGCCCGTGTTCACCATCCGCCCGGACGGCGTCGACGCCCGCTCCTCGACCGGCGCGGTGATCCCGGGCGTCGCGGACCGGCCCGCGCTCGACCTCGCCCTCGCGAAGGCGGACGGGCTGGGCGAGGAGGACCTGGAGTGCCAACTCCAGCTCCTCCGGCTGTCCGTGACGACGGCCGACGGCGCCCGCGAGCCGCGCCGAACGACGACGACCGCACCCCTCGCCGCACCGGCCGGGACGGAGGACGGCCTCGCGGTCCGCGCCCTCGCCAAGGCCGTCGAAGCCGGCGAGCAGCTCCTCCGCGAGGCCCACCGGGGCAGCGCCGACCTCGCCTGGGCGGGCCCCAACTGGACCCCGCCCGGCCGCTGGGCGCCCGCCGAGCTCGGCCCCGACCTCTACAGCGGCACGGCCGGCATCGTCCTCTTCCTCCACCAGCTCGCCACCGTCACCGGGGACCGCTCCCAGCGCGAGGCGGCCCGGGCCGCCGAACGCACGCTCCGCCGTCAGGTCCGCCGTCGCACCGACCGCCTCGGCGGCGGCCTCGCCGGCACCGGCGGCGTGCTGTACGCCCTCGCGCACCTCGCCGCCGACCACCCGGACGACGAACTCGACGCCCTGGCGGGGCAGATGATCGGCCGGATCGCGGCCACCGCCGCCGAGGACGTCCAGCACGACCTCCTGGCGGGCAACGCCGGCACCATCGGCGGCCTCCTGGCCTGGGCCTCCGTCCGCCCCGGCCCGGCCGTGACCGCCGCCCTCGCGGCCTGTGCCGCACGCCTCACGGAAACCGCGGCCGCGCACCCGGAATTGGGGAGGGCCGACGGCGGCGTCGGCTGGCTCCCCGCCTCCCTCGCGGGCGCGGCCGCCCGTCCGCTCGCGGGGTTCGCCCACGGCGCGTCCGGCATCGCGTGGGCACTGGCGAAGGCGGGCCACCACCTGGGCGACTCCCGCCTTCCCCAACTCGCCCTCGCCGCACTGGACTACGAGCGCACCCTGTTCGACCCGGCCGCCGCCAACTGGCGCGACGTCCGCGAGGACGGCGGTCCCGACGGCCCGTCCTTCCCGGTCCTCTGGTGCCACGGCGCCTCCGGCATCGCCCTCGCCCGGGTGGAGCTCGCCGAACTCCTGCCGGAAGGCGGCGAGTTGCTCGCGAAGGAGCGTGACGCCGCCCTCGACACCGTGCTGCGCGAGGGCTTCGGCCTCAACGCGTCCCTGTGCCACGGCGACCTCGGCAACGTGGAACCCCTCCACCTCGCGGGACGCCCCTGGCACGGCGCGGCCCGCGCCGCCCTGGACGCCCTCGACAACCGGGGCTGGACCTGCGGCCTGCCGCACGGCGTCCACAGCCCGTCCCTCATGGTCGGCCTCGCCGGCATCGGCCACGGCCTCCTCCGCCTGGCCGCACCCACCCGAGTCCCGTCCCTCCTGGCCCTCCACCCGCCGACGGTGCGTTGACCCTACGGCCCCCGCAACCGCCCGCGCGTGGTGCCCGGCTCACGCGCCGGTGGCACTCGGGCAGAACTCCGCCTCCAGCTCGTCGGTGAACACGCCGATCGGCCAGGCGCCGCTCTTCCAGGTCCCGTTCGTCCAGTCGCCGTTGACGTTGGTGGAGAGCAGGTGGCGGCCGTCCCGGCTGCCGTAGGTGTAGGTCCACGAGCCGTTGATGGCGCCGCCCATGCCCCACACCGTGGTGCAGGACAGCTTGATCGAGCTCACGCCCAGGCCGTACGCCGTGTTCTCGATCCACGTCTTCGGCGGCGTCGGGATCATCGTGAACATCTCCCGCTGCTGGGCGGGCGGCAGCAGGCGGCCGCCCAGCAGCGCGGCGAAGAAGGTGTCGAGGTCGCCGACGGTGGAGATCATGTCGCCGGAGGCCCAGCCCCAGGACGGGCTCAGCTCGGTGACGTCGTAGACGGGGGCGTCCGGGTGGGGGTCGCCCAGGCGCGTGTACTCGCGCCCGTGCGGCCCGTGGACGGTGATGTCGGACGGGGCCGACGTGTAGGTGCCCCCGAGGCCGAGCGGGACGCTGATCCGCTGCTCGATCTGCTCGGCGAGCGTGGTGCCGGTGGCGCGCTCGACGATCAGCCCGGCGAGGACGTAGTTGGTGTCGGAGTACGTCCAGCCGGTGCCGGGGGCGAAGTCGGGCCGGTGGTGCATCGCGATCCCGACGAGCTGCGCGGGGGTGTAGTCGTCGAAGCGGTGCCGGAGGAAGGCGGGGCCGCCCGCCTTGCGCTGGACGTCCTCGTCCATCACGTAGTTGAAGACGCCGCTGGTGTGGTTGAGCAGCTGTCGCACGGTGATCCGGTCGGGCTGGTAGCCGGGCCCGTCGACGACGCCGGGGAGCCAGCGGTCGACGCTGTCGTCGAGGCTCAGCCGGCCCTCGGCGGCGAGCTGGAGGACGACGGTGGCGACGAAGGTCTTGGTGGTGCTGCCGATCCGGAACCGGTCCTGCGTGTGGCGCGCCCGCCCGGTGGCGGTGTCGGCGACGCCCGCGCCGCCGTACCAGTGGCGGTGGCCGTCCCTGACCTCGGCGACCGCGCCGGGCAGACCGCCCTCGGCCACGGCCCGGTCCAGCACCTTCTGCACGCCGTCGTGCCCGCTCTTCGCGGCCGACGCGGCGAGGGCCGGTGTGGCGAGGGCCGGCGTGGCGGCGGTGGCCGAGAGCACGGCTCCGGCGAGCACGGCGCCGACGGTGGTGCGGATCGTGGTCTTCATGGTGTGTTCCCCCTGGCGGTGGTTGTGGTTGCGAGGAAGAAACTACGGCGTGCTTTCCATGTGAATCAACGTCAACTCCTATTGCCCGATGAATCCTTGCAGCTCACAGCGGCGATATCCTTGCAATGGCCCTGCCAGTGATTGCAAGGCCGTGCGGGTTCATTGCAACAAGCCCGGAGCCCTGCGCATACTGGTCGCGCCACGCGAGGAGACGAGGACGGATGCCCGGAGCCAGACTGACCCAGCAGGACCGCCGCCGGATCGCCACCGGCCTGGCCGAGGGGCTCGGCTACGGCGAGATCGCCCGCGACCTCGGCCGCCCGACGTCCACCGTGACCCGCGAGATCGCCCGCAACGGCGGCCCCTCCGGCTACCGCGCCGAGCGCGCCCACCGGGCCACCGTCCAGCGCTCCCGCCGCACCCGCCCGGCCCCGCCCTCGGGCGCCCGCTCGGCCGTCGTCGTCCGGCAGGCGGCCGGGCGCGACCCGGTCGCCGTGCGCGAGTTCGCCGAACGGATGGCCGAGTTGCTGGTCCACGTCGGCATGCCCCGGATGGTGGCCCGGGTGCTCACCTGCCTCTACGTCACCGACGACGGCAGCCTCACCGCGGGCGACCTCGCCGACCGGCTCCGGGTCAGCCCGGCCTCCGTCTCCAAGGCGACCGCCTACCTGGAGGGCCAGGCGCTGGTCCGCCGGGAGCGCGACGAGCACCGGCGCCGCACGCGCTACGTCATCGACGGTGACATCTGGTACCGCGCCCTGCTGGCCAGCGCCGAACGCAACGCGATGCTCGCCGGGGTCGCCCGCGAGGGCGCCGAACTGCTCGGCCCCGCCACCCCGGCCGGCGCCCGGATGGACGGCGCCGCCGCACTCCTCGACCGGATCGGCCAGGACATCGTGCGCGCCGTCCTGCAGTGGCGGGAAGCGCCGTGACCTAAGGCCTGTCGTCAAACCCCCCGCCTGCCGGGCGGCGTTGGGGCACGCACCTCGCTGCGTTGTCGTCGGTCGCCCGATGTCCCCCAGCCTGGCGGCCGGGTGGGGGTCCCCCCGGCCGAAGGCTGGGGGCGTGCCCCCACCGCATCGCCTCCCTCCTCCGCCTTGCGATGCACGCACCCCAACGCCGCCCGGCCCGCCCTCCGGGCGGACGACGGGAGTTTGACGACAGGCCCTGGACCCGGGGGAGGATGGGCGCATGCAGCTGAGGATCGAGGCCACCGACCTGCCCGGCCGCGAGTGCGGCGCCGCCCCCGGCTTCCCGGGCTACCGCGACATCCACGTCGCCGTTCAGCGCCGCGCCAAGCCGGGCGAGTTGCTGGACCCGCAGCCCGGCGACGCGCCGCGCGCGGAGTGGACGCTGGAGTGCGTGGCGAAGCCGACGCCCGCCGGCACCGACATCACCGGCCGGTACGTCCAGGGCGGCCCGGGCGGGCGCTTCGTCTACCTCAACTGGCTGAGCGGCCCGGGGCCCACGATGTTCCGCCGCGCGAAGATCTTCCTGGACGCGATTCCCCCGGAGGTCGTCGAAGCCGCCGTCCGCTCCGGCCTGTTGGTGGCCTGCCTGGGCCTCACGGACGCCAAGGGCCACCCGCTGTGCGCCGCCGTCCGCCCGCCGCTGGTCACCTGGACGGCAGGGGGCTGAGCGCCGCGTACTCCAGGGGCGCCGAGGGGTCGATCGACACGTCGGCGGGAGCCGGCTCGGCGCCCGCGCGGACCAGCAGGTCGCCGATGGCGGCGACCATCGCGCCGTTGTCCGTGCAGAGCCGCAGCGGCGGTACGCGCAGGGTGATGCCCGCCGCTGCGCAGCGCTCCTCCGCCATCGCCCTGACGCGGGAGTTGGCGGCCACCCCGCCGACCACCACGAGCGTGCCGATGCCGTGGTCCGTGCAGGCCCGCACCGCCTTGCGGGTCAGCACGTCGGCGATCGCCTCCTGGAGCGCCGCCGCCGCGTCGGGGACGTGCGGCGCGCGCTGCGCCTCCACCCAGCGGGCGGCGGCGGTCTTGAGGCCGGAGAACGAGAACGCGTACGGGTGGTCCTGGGGCCCGGTCAGCGGGCGGGGCAGCCGGACGGCGGTCGGGTCGCCGTCGCGCGCCGCGCGATCGATCGCGGGACCGCCCGGGTAGGGGAGTCCGAGGATCCTCGCGACCTTGTCGAAGCACTCCCCGGCCGCGTCGTCGAGGGTGTCGCCGAGGTGGACGATCGGGTCGCGGGCGAGGTCGCGCACGAGCAGCAGCGAGGTGTGCCCGCCGGAGACGATGAGCACGACGGACGGGTCCGGCAGCGGCCCGCCGTCGAGCGTCGCGGCGGCGACGTGCCCGGCGAGGTGGTGCACCCCGTGGAGCGGGACGCCGAGCGAGAACGCGTACGCCTTGGCGGCGGCCACGCCGACGTGGAGGGCGCCGGAGAGGCCGGGGCCGGTGGTGACCGCGACGGCGCCGATGTCCCGGAGTGTCAGTCCGGCCCGGTGCAGGGCCTCCTGGACCACGGGGGCCATCGAGTGGACGTGGGCGCGGGCGGCGATCTCCGGCACGACGCCGCCGTAGCGGGCGTGCTCGTCCATCGACGACGCCACTGCCTGCCCGAGCAACACGCCGTCACGGACCAGCCCGGCGCCCGTCTCGTCGCACGAGGACTCGATCCCGAGCACGACCGTCACAGTCTCTCTCCTGCCTCACCCATTACACGTAGCGGTCCCATTGTGCCCGACGTGTCGTCGGGAATAAGCAGGAGCCCATTGATCGCTCCTGCAACTGATACGCAATAGTGTTGTCCCGGCACGATCGCCAACTTCGTGAAAGAAGGACCCGTTGGGCACCTACTCGCTTCCCGACCTGCCGTACGACTACTCCGCGCTGGAGCGGGCGATGTCGGCCGAGATCCTGGAGCTGCACCACTCCAAGCACCACGCCGCGTACGTGAAGGGCGCGAACGACACCCTGGAGCAGCTGGCCGAGGCGCGCGACAAGGAGCAGTTCGGCGGCCTGGTCGGCCTGCAGAAGACGTTCGCCTTCCACCTGTCCGGCCACGTCCTGCACTCGCTGTTCTGGCAGAACCTGTCCCCGGAGGGCGGCGACCGCCCCGAGGGCGAGCTGGCCGACGCGATCACCGAGCACTTCGGCAGCTTCGAGGCCTTCAAGAAGCAGCTGACGAACGCCACCACGGGCGTGCAGGGCTCGGGTTGGGGCATCCTGTCGTGGGAGCCGCTGAGCAAGCGCCTGATCGTCGAGCAGGTCTACGACCACCACGGCAACGTCGGCCAGGGCACCACCCCGCTGCTGGCCTTCGACGCGTGGGAGCACGCCTACTACCTGCAGTACCGCAACGTGCGCCCCGACTACGTGACCCGCCTGTGGGACGTCGTCAACTGGCAGGACGTCTCGGCCCGCTTCGCCGCCGTCAAGTCCGCCTGAACCGATTCAGGCATCGGGAATGCCCCGGCCCGCTCAGGCGGTCCGGGGCATTCCCCTCGCATCCCCGCCAACCCGCCGATGAGCACATTCAGGTCGGAAGCTCCCGAATGCGTCGTCTACGACAACCTGGGGGTAGGAGGCCGGTTGGCGGCTGGTCGGGCCAGCCCGCTCGGATCCTCTGCTGCAAGAGCCGCTCCGAGCAGCTGTCGGACCTGCTCCTCCGCCTTGGCCGACAGTCCCCGGTGCCCTGTGGGTTCGATGCGCACGTCATCACCCCATTGCGTTCGCACGCTTGGCCAGCTTCGTCAGCTCCGTAGGAGCGCCTCGGCCGGCGATGAGGATGAGTTCACGGATCGTCGCCCGCGCCGCCACGTGACTCCGGACGCTCTCCGGCGCCGCTTCCTCGGCTCGAAGGAGGCAGTCGATCGCCTCACCCAGGTGACGTCGTTGCGCGTGAGCTCGCCCGAGGTCGATCAGTAGCCTTGACCTGCGCTCGGGCGAGAGCTGTCCGGCATCGATCCGGCAGCCGATTTCCAGAGCCTCGCCCGCATCGCCGAGTTCGACTGCCGTCGAGACGGCCTGAATCTCGACGTTCGTAGGCCCGAACTCCAGGTTGAAGTCGTTGCGGTCCTCGCCGAGTCGTGCCGCGACCTCACGGGCGCGGGCGAGTTCTCTCAGCGCCTGCTCGCGTTGGCCGGCGCGAGCGGCGGCCAACGCGAGAACCAGGTGGAGCGCGCCGAGGACGGACAACGCTTCCGGTGGCGGATGTCCTGCCGACGTGTAGGTCCGGAGCGCCGCCACCGCAGTCCCGGCGGCGTGTTCTGCCTGGTCCAACCGCCGTAGTCGGACGAATGCGTGGGCCAGTCGGTAGATGCCGGCGAAGACGTGCAGTGGCTGTCCGGCCTGCTCGGCGGCTTGGATGGCCCGGTCGGCGGCCACCCATGCGGCGTCGGCCTCGTCTTGGCGGACGAATGCCGCTGCGACCGCCTGATATGCCTGGCTGAGCAGTAGCAGGATCTTGGGGCGCTCCTCCGCCGCGGCGGTTCGCGACGCCCGCTCCAGACGTGGCAGGACGTCGGCGATGGCAGTGCTGAGCTCGGCAAAACGTGCGCCGTGCGTCAGATGCCAGAACTCCTCGGTGGCGGTTGCCAGCTCGGGCAGGTCGACGGTTTCCGTCCGGGGGCGTTCGCCGAGCAGCGCATCAAGAGCGGGATGACCCGACAGCGACAGCCGCACAAGATCAAGGTCGTTGGTCTGTTCGGTAGCCGAGGGTACGGGTGCGGCGGATGATGGCGCATCGGGCCTGAGCGTCTGAACGGAGACGCCAAGGCCGTTCGCCAGCAAGTGGAGGACGTCGAGACGGACCACCGGCTGGATGCCCCGCTCGACCTGGGACACCCAACTGGCGGTTCGGTTGACGGCGGCGGCGAGTTGGTCCTGCCGCATGCCACGCCCCTTGCGTAGCTGGGCGACCCGGGCGCCGAACGCCCGCTGTTCCTCAGGACTCACCGGGTGAGTTGGTCGGCGGACGCGCCCTTGCCGGAGATCTCGGCCAGGAACGTGACCTCGAACGACTCCAGGTACTGGCCACGTTCGGCAAGGAATCGGCGGACGTGGGGCTGGCGCTCGTGCTCCTCGAACGCCTCACGGTCCGCATACAGCTCGTAGAAGACCCGGACGTGAGGCTCGTCCGGTACAGCGTGGTTGACGTAGACGAGAGTGCCGGGTTCCTTGGCGCGGATTCCTTCGAGCGCTTCCTCAGCCAGGGCGTCGAAGGCCTGAGCAGCTGTCACATCGCGGGCCACGAAACGCACAACGAGGCCGAATCCCATGGTTCTCCCCTTCCTGGATTGGTTGAGTCTCGCACGACTAGGTGAAGGTCTGCGAGTAGCAGATTCTCTTGACTCACAGTTTTTCTGCGACTACGTTCAGTGCAGTCGCCGTGGCTGAGAGCTATGGCCGGCTTCCCTTTTCGCTGCCGTCTGGTGACGGCCACTGCCCATCTGCAGTGATGGAGGAGCAATGGGGTGGAACGTGATCGTCAGCCCGCTCAACACCGCCAGCTTTCCGGTGCTACCGCCAGGGGTCGACTCCGTTCCGCCGGCCCGGCGGCTGGTGATGGCGATCGTGCGGGAGTGGGGAGTGCCGCTCTCGCCCGATGATCTCCAGGAGGTGGAGCTGTGCGCGAGCGAGCTGATCGCCAACGCCCTCCTGCGCACGAGGTCGCGCTGTACCGTGGCCATCCGATGGCGCGCCGGCCGGTTGCGGGTCGAGGTCATCGACCGGCGCCCGGATCTCCCGCGGCCGGAGCGCTGCACCGAATCGACAAGTGGCCGTGGGCTGTTGTTGGTGGAGACGCTGGCCACCGCCTGGGGCTGGCACCCGGCGGGGACGGGCAAAGTGGTGTGGTTCGAATACCTGGAGACCTCCGAAGTGCCGTGCCCCACGCATGCGTGGGGCACGGCCAAGGACCTCTGCTCCCTGCCCAGGGCGGCGTGATAACCGCAGACGGACGAAGCGCCCTGCCTCCGGTCCGGAGGCAGGGCGCTCAACGAAGCTAGTTCGCGCCGAAGAAGGCGTCCAGGATCCGCTGCGCCGCCAGGCCCGCCGGCAGCGTTCCGGCTCGTACCTGGGACTCCAGGTCGGGGGCCAGGCGTCGAACCTCGGGGTGCTCGTGCAGCCGGGCGTAGAGCTGGTCGTGGACCATCGTCCACGTCCATTCCACCTGCTGGTCGCGGCGCTTCGCGGCCAGCGCGCCCGTCGCGTCCAGCACCTTGCGGTGCTGCTGCAGGCGCTCCCACAGCACGTCGAGGCCCAGGCCCTCGCGGCCGCTGCAGGTCAGTACCGGTGGCGACCATGCCGCGTCCGGTGCCTGCAACAGCCGTAGGGCGCCCGCGAGTTCGCGGGCCGCGCCCTTGGCGTCCGTCTCGTGGGGGCCGTCCGCCTTGTTGACGGCGATGACGTCCGCCAGCTCCAGGACGCCCTTCTTGATGCCCTGGAGCTGGTCGCCGGTCCGGGCCAGGCTGAGCAGCAGGAAGGTGTCGACCATCCCGGCCACCGCCGTCTCGGACTGGCCGACGCCCACCGTCTCCACGAGCACGACGTCGTACCCGGCCGCCTCCATGACCACCATCGACTCCCGGGTGGCCTTGGCGACGCCGCCGAGCGTGCCCGAGGTGGGGGAGGGGCGGACGAAGGCGGCGGGATCCACCGCCAGGCGCTCCATCCTGGTCTTGTCGCCCAGGATGGAGCCGCCGGTCCGGCTGGACGTCGGGTCGACGGCGAGCACCGCGACCCGGTGGCCCGCCGCCGTCAGCATCGTGCCGAACGAGTCGATGAAGGTCGACTTGCCGACACCGGGCACACCGGTGATGCCGACCCGGACCGCGCCGCCCGCGTGCGGGAGCAGCCGCTGGAGCAGCTGCTGGGCCAGCACCCGGTGGTCGGGCCGGGTCGATTCGACGAGCGTGACGGCCCGCGCGATCCACGCGCGCGAGCCGTCGAGGACGCCCGTGACGTAGCTGTCGAGGTCGATCGTCCGCGGAGGCATGGAGGTTCAGCGGCTCACAGCTCGTGGCCGAGGTCGGCCGCCAGGGACTTCAGCAGGTCGTACGCCGCGTCCGGGATGACGGTGCCGGGCGGGAAGACCGCCGCCGCGCCGGCCTCGTACAGGGCGTCGAAGTCCTGCGGCGGGATGACGCCGCCGACGACGATGGTGATGTCCTCCCGCCCGGCCTCGGCGAGCGCGGTGCGCAGCGCGGGCACCAGGGTGAGGTGTCCGGCGGCGAGCGACGAGACGCCGACGATGTGGACGTCGGCCTCGACGGCCTGGCGGGCCACCTCGTCCGGGGTCTGGAACAGCGGGCCGACGTCGACGGTGAAGCCGAGGTCGGCGAAGGCGGTGGCGATGACCTTCTGGCCGCGGTCGTGGCCGTCCTGGCCCATCTTGGCGACGAGGATGCGCGGGCGGCGGCCCTCGGCCTCCTCGAAGCGCTCGACGAGGTCCCGGGTGCGCTGGAGGGGGGCCGACTGGCCCGCTTCGTCTCGGTACACACCGGAGATGGTACGGATCTGGCCGGAGTGGCGGCCGTACACCTTCTCCAGGGCGTCCGAGATCTCGCCGACGGTGGCCTTGGCGCGGGCCGCGTTGACGGCGAGGTGCAGCAGGTTGCCGTCGAGGGAGCCGCCGCGCTGGGGGCCGGCCTCGGCGGCGCGGGTCAGCGCGTGCAGCGCGTCCTGCGTCAGGGCCTCGTCGCGCTCCGCGCGCAGGCGGCGCAGCTTCTCGATCTGGCGGGCGCGGACCGAGGAGTTGTCGACCTTGAGCACGTCGATCTGCTCGTCGCTCTCCACCCGGTACTTGTTGACGCCGATGACCGGCTGGCGGCCGGAGTCGATGCGCGCCTGGGTGCGGGCGGCGGCCTCCTCGACGCGCAGCTTGGGGATGCCGGCGTCGATGGCCTTGGCCATGCCGCCGGCGGCCTCGACCTCCTGGATGTGCTGCCAGGCGCGGACGGCGAGGTCGTGGGTGAGCTTCTCGACGTAGGCGGAGCCGCCCCACGGGTCGATGACGCGGCAGGTGCCGGACTCCTGCTGGAGCAGCAGCTGGGTGTTGCGGGCGATGCGGGCCGAGAAGTCGGTGGGCAGCGCGAGCGCCTCGTCGAGGGCGTTGGTGTGCAGCGACTGGGTGTGGCCCTGGGTGGCGGCCATCGCCTCGACGCAGGTACGGGTGACGTTGTTGAACACGTCCTGCGCGGTGAGGGACCAGCCGGAGGTCTGCGAATGGGTGCGCAGCGACAGCGACTTGGCGTTCTTCGGGTCGAACTGCTTGACCAGCTTGGCCCACAGGAGGCGGGCCGCGCGCAGCTTGGCGACCTCCATGAAGAAGTTCATGCCGATCGCCCAGAAGAAGGACAGCCGCGGCGCGAAGGCGTCGACGTCCAGGCCCACGTCGAGGCCCGCGCGCAGGTACTCGACGCCGTCGGCGAGGGTGTAGGCGAGCTCCAGGTCGGCGGTGGCCCCGGCCTCCTGGATGTGGTAGCCGGAGATGGAGATCGAGTTGTACCGGGGCATCTTCTGCGAGGTGTACGCGAAGATGTCCGAGATGATCCGCATCGACGGCTGCGGCGGGTAGATGTAGGTGTTGCGGACCATGAACTCCTTGAGGATGTCGTTCTGGATGGTCCCCGCCAGCTTCTCCGGCGGCACCCCCTGCTCCTCGGCCGCGACGATGTACAGGGCGAGCACCGGCAGCACGGCGCCGTTCATCGTCATCGACACTGACATCTTGTCCAGCGGGATGCCGTCGAACAGCTGGCGCATGTCGTAGATGGAGTCGATGGCGACGCCCGCCATGCCGACGTCGCCGGTGACGCGCGGGTGGTCGCTGTCGTAGCCGCGGTGGGTCGGCAGGTCGAAGGCGACCGAGAGGCCCTTCTGGCCGGCCGCGAGGTTGCGGCGGTAGAAGGCGTTGGACTCCTCGGCGGTGGAGAAGCCCGCGTACTGGCGGACGGTCCACGGCTGGTTGACGTACATGGTCGGGTAGGGCCCGCGCAGGTACGGGGCGATGCCCGGGTAGGTGTCGAGGAAGTCCAGGCCGGCGAGGTCGTCGGCGGTGTACAGCGGCTTGACGCCGATGCCCTCGGGGGTGTCCCAGACGAGCTCGTCGACGTCCTTGCCGGTGGTCCGCCGCCAGGCGGAGCGCCACTGCTCGGGGGTGACATCGCGGGCGGCGCCGCCGTCCAACCCGATTCCGGTGAAGTCGGGGATCATCGGGCCACTCCGATCAGGTCCAGCAGGGAGGTCAGGGCGGCGACCGCGTCCCCGCCCGCGTGGATGAACTCGTCCACTCCGGCGGGTACTTCGGCGAGCCGTCCGGCGAGCAGCACGCGCCGGGCGCCGGCCTCCTTGAGGGCGACGGCAACGGCCGCGGCGTGCTCGCCGTACAGGGCGTCGCTGGAGCAGAGGCAGGCGACGGTGGCGCCGGAGGCCCGGAAGGCCTCGGCGAACGCGGCCGGGTCGGCGGACTCCAGGGAGACGGTCGCGATCCCGCCCGCCTGGAACAGGTTGGCCGCGAAGGTGGTGCGCGCGGTGTGCGCGGCGGCGGTGCCGATCGACGCCAGGAACAGCTTCGGCCGCTCGCCGTCGGCCGCGAGGAAGGCGTCCGAGCGGTCCCGCAGGGCCTCGTACGCCTCGGCGCGCCGCACCTGCGGCAGCCCGCCGCCGGGCGCGGCCGGGGCCGGCTCGCGGACCAGCGGGTGCTCGTCCAGGTGCGGGAACTCGCTGACACCGGTCACGGGTTCGCGCCGCTTGGCGAGCTTCGCGGAGCGCTCCGCCCAGGTCGCGGCGATCCGCTCGCCGGCCAGGCCGGACTCCAGCGCGGCCCGCTGGCCGCCGGCCCGCTCGATCTCCTGGAACCAGGCCCAGGCGGCGTGCGCGAGCTCCTCGCTCAGCTGCTCGACGTACCAGGAGCCGCCGGCCGGGTCGATCACCCGGGCCAGGTGGGACTCCTCCAGCAGGATCGACTGGGTGTTGCGGGCGATCCGGCGCGCGAACGCGTCGGGCAGGCCGAGCGCGGTGTCGAAGGGCAGCACGGTCACAGCGTCGGCGCCGCCGACCCCGGCGGCGAGGCAGGCGACGGTGGTGCGCAGCATGTTCACCCACGGGTCGCGCGCGGTCATCATGACCCGGGACGTGACGGCGTGCTGGCGCTGCGCGGAGGCCTCGGCGGACGCGCCGGACACCTCGGCGACGCGGGCCCACAGGCGGCGCGCGGCACGGAACTTGGCGATCGTCAGGAACTGGTCGCCGTCGGCCGCGTAGCGGAACTCCAGCTGGCCGAGCGCGGCGTCCACCGGGAGCCCGGCGGCGGTCAGGGCACGCAGGTAGGCGACGCCGGTGGCGAGCGAGCAGCCCAGCTCCTGGGCGGGCGAGGCGCCGGCCTCGTGGTACGGCAGGGCGTCGACGGTGAGGGCGCGGACGCCGGGGTAGTCGGCGGCGCAGCGGGCGGCGAGCGCGGCGGCGTCGGCGAGCAGGGCGTCGGTGCGGGCGGTGTCGCCGGTTCTGGCCTGGAGGCCGAGCGGGTCGGCCCCGAGGTTGCCGGCGGCGGCACCGGGGGAGACCTCGCGCTCCTCGTACAGCTTGAACAACTGCTCGGCGGCGTCGGCGAATTCGGCTCCGGCGTCGAGGGCGACGGCGGCCAGGTCCAGGTAGACGCCGGCCAGCGCCTCGGGCAGCGCGGCGATCGGCAGGCCGTCCCCGCCGAGCTCCAGCCAGAGCGAGCCGACGCCGTTCTCCAGGTCCGCGAGGACCGCCTCGTTGGTCCGGCGCCGGTCCGGGTCGGCGTGCCGCTGGCGGACGTCCCACCCGGCGACGGCCGAACCCTGCGGGCGACCGCCGCGCACGAACGGCGCGAAGCCGGGGTAGCCGGCCTCGGCGCCGGTGTCCTCGGCGGTGTACAGGGGGCGGGCGCTCAGGCCGTCCTGGAGGCGGGTGGCGAGCGCCTGTTCGGCGGCGGGGGCGTCCTCGGGCTGCGCACCGGACTTGCGCAGCACGCCCTCGACGAGCCGCTGCCACTGCTCACGGTGCGCTGCCGGGAACTCGGCGGCGAGGGGGAGCCCTTCGGGCGGGACCTTCATGACCGCAGGTTAGCGCCCGTTCGCGCGGGCACAGGAGGGCCGGTGGATGTGACCTTTCCCTCGATTTAGCCACACTTCAGCACTCCGGGTGACGCCGAGTGCCAGCCGGGGCGTCGAGGGGGCCGGGCGGTCGGGCGGACGGTTGAACGAAAGCGGCGGCCGCGGTCGTTCCAAGAAGGAGAAGTGACAACGGGATTGTGGAACCTCGGCGCCCATCTATTAAGTTACTTCGAAGAAGGCGGGTGGGGCTGACATCCCCCGTGCGATCCCACCCGCCTTCGCTCCGCCGTGCCCTGTTCCGCCCCGCTCCGCCCTGCCTCCGTCCCCCGAAGGAGCCCACCGCCATGGGAAAGCGCCGCAAGCCCAGCCCCCCGAGCCGGGCGCGCCTCGCCGTCCTCACCACGGCCGTGGCCGGCGGCGCGGTGCTCGCCGCCGGGACCGCCCACGCCGAGCCGACGCCCACGCTCGCCTCCGTCAAGGAACAGGTGGACAAGCTCAACGAGGAGGCCGAGCAGTCCATCGAGCGCTACAACGGCTTCCAGGCCAAGCAGCAGTCGCTCCAGGCGGACGCGAACCGGATCCAGGACAAGGTCGCCCGCGGCCAGGAGGCGATGAACGAGCTGCGCACCCGGCTCGGCGCGGTGGCGGGCGAGCAGTACCGCACCAACGGCATCGACCCGGGCATCCAGCTGATGCTCGACTCCGACCCGGCCGGCTACCTGGAGCGCGCCGCCGCGCAGAACCAGGTCGTCGAGGGCCAGACCGCACTGCTCAAGCAGGCCCGCGACGAGCAGCGCCGGCTCGACCAGGACCGCGCCGAGGCCGCCGCCATGCTCACCCAGCTCGACAGCGTGGGCGCGTCGCTGGGCGAGGAGAAGAAGCAGGTCCAGAGCCGGCTCGCGCAGGCCCAGGCGCTGCTCAACAAGCTGAGCGCCGAAGACCGGGCCAGGATCAACGCCCAGGAGTCCGCCGAGAAGGCGAAGGCCGCCGCCCAGCAGGCCGCCGCGGCGGACCGGGCCTCCCGCTCGGCCGGCCGGCCCGCCGCGGGGCCCGGCGCGGACGCCACCCTGCCGAGCCCGAGTGCGAGCGGCCGCGCCGCCGACATCATCAAGTTCGCCACCGCCCAGCTCGGCAAGCCCTACGAATGGGGCTCGACCGGGCCGAACACCTGGGACTGCTCCGGCCTGACCGGCGCCGCCTACCGCGCGGCCGGCGTCAAGCTCCCCCGGATGTCGCAGGACCAGTGGAACGCCGGCACGCGCATCGCCCGCGGTGACCTCCAGCCCGGCGACCTCGTCTTCTTCTACGAGGACATCCACCACGTCGGCATCTACATAGGCGACGGCAAGATGATCCACTCCCCGCGCACGGGCAAGAACGTGGAGGTCCTCCCGATCTCCGTCATGCCGTACATGGGCGCCGTCCGCCCCGCCTGACGGGCACCGCCCGCGGCACGGCGACGAAGCACGGCTCACGTCGACGAAGGAGGAGGGCCCGGTCGTTCCGCACGGAACGACCGGGCCCGCTCCCGTGGGTCAGTTGGCGATGATCTGGAGCGTCCCGTTGCTCCCGATGCTGCCGGTCAGGTACAGGGTGTGGCCGTCGGGGCCGACGGCGAGGCCGTCGAGCTGGTCCTCGTCGGGGGAGACGGTCTCGGCCGCGACCAGGCTGCCGGAGGCGGTGTCGACGGAGAGCACCGACGGGCCGTTGCTGTAGTCGGCCTTCGTCAGGTAGAGGCGGGTGCCGTCCGGGCTGATCTGCGGGTCGCCCAGGTCGGCGAAGCCGTTGACCAGGGTGAGGTGGCGGGTGACGGTGTCGCCGGCCGGGTCGATCACGTCGGCCTGGCCGCCCTTGTAGCCGGAGGCCACCGCGAACAGGCGGGTGCCGTCCGGGGTGAAGACCGGGTGGTAGTCGAGCGCCCCGGCGGTGCCGCCGACGGTCCCGACCAGGGTGGGCGCGGTGCCCGCCGTGCCGACGTGGAAGACGCCGGCGTCGCCGCCGACGTACAGGTCGTGCCCGCCCGGCCGGAACGCGGCGGTGCCGGTGAAGCTGGTGGGCACCTGCACGGAGCCGGTGAAGGCGTGCTGGGCGGTGGAGAACGCGACCACCCGGCCCTGGCCGTACTGGCGGTAGGCGGTGGGCCCGTTCTGGACGACGTAGGCGGTGGCGCCGTCGGGGCTCACGGTGAGGCCGGTGAGCAGGCCCGGGTTCCAGCCGGCCTGGCGCGGCTGGTCGGGCAGCGCGGTGGTGGTGAGCACGGTCAGCGTGGCGGTGTCGAGCACCACGAGCTGCTGCCCGTTCGCGACGTACACGCGGGTGCCGTCCGCGGACAGCGCGGCGACCAGGCCGAGCTGGGCGGTGTCGAGGGTGGCCTGCCGGGTGACGGCGTCGCTCTGGGTGTCGACCGCCTTCACCTGGACGGTGTTGCCCGTCCCGCTCACCACGACGTACGCCGTGGTGCCGTCGGGGCTGACGAGCGGCTGGGCCTGGTTGTGGCCGACGGTGATGATGCCCTCGGTGCCGGAGACCGGGGCGGCGGCGCTCTGGTCCGCGGCCTGGGCGGCGGTGCCGGTGAGCGCCAGGACGGCGGCGGCAGCGGCGGCCACGGCGGTCGCGCGGGTGTACGTGCTGATCGAACGCTTGGAAGTCTTCGCGGTCATCGCGGTTGTCGATCCCCCTTTGGCGCACCGCACGGTGCGGTGCCGGGGCAGGCTAACCGATCTTCCTGAGAGTCTGATGGACGGTCAATGACCGGAACGAGTCCGCCCCGCTCACGGATGTGGCGCGCAGGCCAACAGGTAGGGGAGCAGCGGGATCGCCACCACCCCGGCCCACCACGCCGCTCGGCGCCGGCGCCGGCCGCCCGCGGGGTGCGCCAGCCGCCGCACCCGGGTGAGCACCCCGGTGGCCGCGACCCCGAGGGAGCCGCCCGGGGGTGCCGGGGAGGTGGCCAGGGCGCAGAGCGCGGAGGCGAGTTCGCTGCGCGACACCCGGGCGAGCGCCGCGTCGTCGGCCGCCATCTCCAGCAGCAGCGCCACCTCCGCCCGTCCCAGGCGGGCCAGCGGCAGGCGGCCGAGGAGGAGCGCGAAGGCGTCGGCCGGCAGCCGGAGCAGGTGGTGCCGCCCGCGGATGTGCTCGCGCTCGTGCGCGACGGCGGCGGCGAGCTGGCACTCGTCGAGGAGTTCCAGGGCGCCGCGTGAGACCACGACCCGGCTGCGGCGGCCGGGCAGGCAGTAGACGGTCGGGTGGGCGTGCTCCAGCACCAGGGCGTTCCAGCGCCGGTCGCGCACCGCGACGACGTCCAGCACCTTCCGGTGCCGCCGGCGCGCCCGCCCGGCCCGCGCGCCGACGCCGGCCACCACCGCGGCGACCCCGGCGGCCCCGGCGGCGAGCAGCCACCAGTCGTGGGTGTGCGGGGCCAGCGGCGGGGCCGGTTCGGCGTGCGGGATGAGCCCGAGCAGTCCGGCGGGCTCGTGGGCGAAGGGTTCGACGGTGTGGTGGGCGGCGAGCAGCAGCGCGACGGCGAAGGAGGCCATCAGCGCCAGCCACAGGGCGGTGCCCGCCACCGGGCGGGTCTGGAGCCGGGCGGAGCCGGCCAGCCGGCGCGGCAGCGCGAGACCGGTCGCGGCCAGGTAGAGGCAGAGCAGCGCGAGGGTCACCGCTCGTCGTCCCGGGCTTTCACCTGCTCCAGGGCGGCGAGCAGCGCGGAGGCCTCGTCGCCGCTCATGGCGTCGACGAAGTGCAGCAGCGCACCGGTGCGGTCCTGGGTGGTCTCCAGTGCCTGGTGCATGAGCCGGGCGGTGTACGCCTCGCGCGTGCAGGTCGGCTCGTACACCCAGGCGCGGCCGACCTTGTCCCGGCGCAGCCAGCCCTTGGTGTGGAGGATGTCGGCCACCGTGGTCACGGTGGTGTAGGCGACCGGCCGCTGCTGCTGGAGGTCGTCGACCACCTCGCGCACCGTGGCCGGCCGGCCCCAGGACCAGAGCCGGTCCATGATCTCGGCCTCAAGATCGCCGAACCCGCGCAGCACCGCCCCGTTTCCCTTCCTCGCCGCCGCCGTCTGGAACGGCGCCCATGGTACGGCGTTCGACGTCGCCGAAGTCGGGCGTCCTCCTGCGTCCCCTGCTGCGTCCTCTTGCTGCGTTTCCGGCGTCCTCCGGCGTCCTCTGGCGTCAAAGTTCTACAAAGGTGTCGAAGGACACCGGAAAAGTGGCCCACGGCGATCCTGACGGGGGTATGCTTTTCGAGGTTTGAAGAGGCACCTCGTTCGGTGAGGCGTCTTCACGGACACAGGCCACTGACCCGACGACGTCGAGAGACGCCCAGGTTCAGGACAGATCTTCCCGACCTAAGGGTTGATCCCAAGTGGCTTCCCCCGCAAGGGGGATCACGCCGTGAAGTGCCAAAGCTCTGACGAGTTGGGGTGTACCGGTCGCCTTCGTGCGCCGGGACGCTCCTTGCCGTGTCGCGATGCGGCGCACAGTCGGTGCGCCCCCCGGCCGGGAGGAGGCGAGAAACATGGACTGCAGTAGTCCGGGCCACAGTTGCCCCTACCCCCGCATGCTCTCGTACACCTCCGGCACGCGGTAACAACCTTTCCTGCGAACGCCCCATCAGACGCTGCGTCATGCGCTCGACCATGCCATGACCCAGGCGACCTGACGCACCGTCATGCCCGCGCGACGCCCGAGCCCGGTCCTGTCCCGGCTCGCGCCGCCGTGCGGCCCGGTGCCGTGCGTCCGCAGGGAGGATTACTGCTGCGTGCCCCCTTATGGCCCCCTCAAGGCAGGGGGCGGGGAGGACCCACCATGGCAGACGTCATGCTCGACCCGAAGGTTCCCGCCGCTCGCAGCGCGGTGCTGGACGACGCGCACATCGGTGACATCAAGGGTGCCCTCGGCACCATCAGGCTGGACGACGACGCGCCCCGCCAGGGGCTCTCGGTGCGGCTGAAGACCCTGCTGGCGATCATCGGCCCGGGCCTGATCGTCATGGTCGGCGACAACGACGCCGGCGCCTTCTCCACCTACGGCCAGGCCGGCCAGAACTACGGCACCCAGCTGCTGTGGACCCTGCTGATGCTGGTCCCCGTGCTGTACGTGAACCAGGAGATGGTGCTGCGCCTGGGCGCCGTCACCGGTGTCGGCCACGCGCGGCTGATCCTGGAGCGCTTCGGCAGGTTCTGGGGCGCGTTCAGCGTCATCGACCTGTTCCTGCTCAACGCCCTGACCCTGGTGACCGAGTTCATCGGCGTCACCCTCGCGGCCGGCTACCTCGGCCTGCCGAAGGTCGCCTCGGTGGTCCTGGCCGCCGCGATCATCATCGCCTCGGCGTTCACCGGCTCCTTCCGGCGCTTCGAGCGGGTCGCCGTCACGCTGTGCGTCGGTTCGCTGCTGCTGGTGCCGATCTACTTCATGGTCCACCCGAAGACCTCGCAGATGGCCCACGACTTCGTGGTGCCGAGCATGCCGGGCGGCTCGGGCCAGCTCGCGGCCGTGATGCTGGTGATCGTCTCCATCGTGGGCACCACCGTCGCCCCCTGGCAGCTGTTCTTCCAGCAGTCGTACGTCATCGACAAGCGCATCACCCCGCGTTTCATGAAGTACGAGAAGATCGACCTGTGGATCGGCATCGCGGTGGTCATCATCGGCGCCGCCGCGATGATGGGCCTGACCGCCGCCGCGTTCGCGGGCACCGACGGTTTCGGCCAGTTCTCCGACGCGGCGGCCGTTGCCAGGGGCATCGAGGACAAGGCCGGCCGCCTGGCCGGTGTGCTGTTCGCGATCGCGCTGCTGGACGCCTCGATCATCGGTGCCTTCGCGGTCTCGCTGTCCACCGCCTACGCCATCGGCGACGTGTTCGGCATCAAGCACTCGCTGCACCGCGGCGTGAAGGGCGCGAAGGGCTTCTACGGGATCTATGCCGGCCTGGTCGTGGTCGCCGCGGCGATCACGCTGCTGTCCACCGAGTACACCCAGGGCCTGATGACGCAGTTCGTCCAGGTGCTCGCCGGCGTGCTGCTGCCCTCCGCGACGGTCTTCCTGCTGCTGCTCTGCAACGACAAGGCCGTCCTGGGCCCGTGGGTCAACGGCCCGAAGACCAACGCCTTCACCTCGGCCGTGGTCGGCGTGCTGGTCATGCTGTCGCTGATCCTGACCGCCGCCGTCGTCTGGCCGGACATCAGCTCGGAGGCGATCCTGTGGATCATGGCCGGCTGCGGCGTGGCGGGCGTGCTGGTCGCCGGGTACTTCTTCACCTTCGGCCGCAGCGGCACCAAGGAGGACCCGGTCGACCGCACCGGGCGCGAGAACTGGCGGATGCCCCCGCTGGAGACCCTGGAGAAGCCGGTCATGTCCACCGCCCGCAAGGTCGGCATGGGCGCCCTGCGCGCCTACCTGCTGATCGCGATGATCATGGTCATCATCAAGGTCGTCCAGACCGCCCTCGGGCACTGAGCCACCGTGAACCCACCGAACGGACGGGGGCGGGCCGAGGGCCTGCCGCCCGTCCGTTCCGCTTTCCCCTCCCGTCCGCCCGCCGTCTCCCCGTAGGAGGTGCCGCCGTGCACACCCTGACCACCGTCGAGTTCCTGGTCCGGCTGGCCACCGGCGTCGCCTGCGGCGCCCTGATCGGCGTCGAACGCCAGTGGCGCGCCCGGATGGCCGGCCTGCGCACCAACGCCCTGGTCGCCGCCGGCGCCACCCTGTTCGTCCTCTACAGCGAGGCCGTCGGCGACACCGGCAGCCCCACCCGGGTCGCCTCGTACGTCGTCTCCGGCATCGGCTTCCTCGGCGGTGGCGTCATCCTGCGCGACGGCGCCGGCGTGCGCGGCCTCAACACCGCCGCCACACTGTGGTGTTCGGCCGCCGTCGGGGTGCTCGCCGCCTCCGGCAAGCTCGAACTCGCCGTCCTCGGCACCCTCGCCGTGCTCGCCGTCCACCTCGTGCTGCGCCCGGCCGGGCGGCTGCTCGACCGCGCCCCGCAGTCCGGCAGCGACCCGGACTCCACCAACCGCGCGACCGTCCACGTGGAGTGCGACCGCAAGTCCGAGGCGCACATCCGGGCCCTGCTGCTCCAGTCCCTGTCGGCCTCCGGGCTCACCCCCACCGGCCTGCGCGCCCGCCGTGCCGACAACGGCGAGGCCACCAGCCTGCGCGCGACCGTCGCCATCACCGGCCAGGTCGCCCCCGCGCTGGAGCAGGTCGTCACCCGGCTCTCCCTCGAACCGGGCGTGCGCGACCTCCACTGGCACGTCGAGGACGAATCGGACGATCCCGGCGCCCCGGCGCTCGCGTGAGGGAGTAGAACGGAAGGACCGTCAGACCGTCCACCGCCAGGAGGCCCGATGCTCACTCCCGACCCCAGGCACGGGCCGCTCGTGCCGCTGCTCCTGGTGCTCACCGTCGTCACCGGCGTGGTCGACGCGGTCAGCTACCTCGCGCTCGGGCACGTCTTCGTCGCCAACATGACCGGCAACGTGGTGTTCCTCGGCTTCGCCCTGGCCGGCGCGGCCAACCTCTCCGCGACCGCGTCGCTCGCCGCCCTCGCCGCCTTCCTCGTCGGCGCCCTGGCCGGCGGGCGCCTCGCCGACCGCCTGCCCGAGCACCGGGGACGGCTGCTGCGGGCGGCGGTGGCGGCCCAGGCGGCGCTCGTCGTCGTGAGCACCGTCCTGGCGGCGGCGGCCGGGCACACCGCCGACCCGGTCCGCTACGCGCTGATCGGGCTGCTCGCCCTGGCGATGGGCGGCCAGAACGCGGTGGTGCGCTCGCTGAAGGTGCCCGACCTGACGACGACGGTGCTGACCATGACGATCACCGCCCTCGCCGCGGACCGCTCCGGCCCCCGCCGGCTGGCCTCCGCGGTCTGGATGCTCGCCGGGGCCCTGCTGGGCGCCCTGCTCGTCCTCCACGCGAACGTCCCGACGGCGCTGGCCCTGGCCTCGGCCCTGTTGGTCGCCGTCGCGGCCGTCCTCCACCGCCCCTCCCGCACCACCCCGCCCTGGGCGGCGCGGCCGTGACCAGGGCGTGTCTCAGGGGTGGTAGATCTCCTTCATCGCCGTGATCTTCCCCTGCTCGTTCCGGTGGACCGCGAAGTACGGCGTGCTGGCCGGCTTGTACGTGGCCAGCTCGGCCGGCGCGATCGTGCGCTCCTTGGTGCCCTTGCCGGTGAACTCGATCACCTGCACCACCGCGTTCTTCGTCAGCTGGTAGCCCGTGGCGTCGCCGGTGGGGGTGTACTCGACGAGCTCCTCGTTCTCCGCCTTGTAGCCGCAGCTCACCGGCGTCAGGGTCACCTTGGTCACGCCGCCCGCGGTGGTCGCGGAGTCGAACTTGACGAAGTCCGGCCGGGCCGGGTCCGGGTGGCAGGGCTTGAGCGCCGCAGAGGCGGTCGGCGCGGGCGTGGTGGGTGCCGCGCTCGCCGTCGGGGCGGGCGCGGGCGCGCCGGAGGCGGCCGTGGTGGGCGCCGGCGAGGCGGCCGCGGGCGCGGGGTCCGGGTCGTCCGGCCCGCAGCCGGTGACGAGTGCGGCCAGGCCCAGCGCGAGCGCGGCGGCCAGGGCGGTGCGGCGGTGCTTCATGTCTGTGGTCCCCCGGGTGCGGTTGGCTGACGGAGGAGACGCGGATCGGCCCCGGTCGGTTTCAGTCGTCCTGCCGGTGGCCCGCGCGGCCGCTCCAGAGGGGTTCGAGTCGGGCCCAGGAGCGCGTCCAGGACTCGTCGGACCGCCGTTCGAGGGCCCGGAGCCGCAGGCGGAGCCCGACGACGACGAGCGCGACGAGGGCGAGCAGCGTGCCGGCGCCGATGCAGGCGGCGGAGACGACGACGGCGCCGCGGTCGAGCGGGGGAGCGGTGACGGTGCCGTCGGGGTCGACCCAGATGCGGACGGTGCTGCCGACGGCGGCCGTCCGGGGCGCCTGGACGGTGCCGGTGTGCGGCTGCCCGTCGGGGTGCGTCCAGCTCGCCTCGGCCTCGACCCGGCTCTCGTACCCGCCGGCGAGCCGGCCGGCGGAGGTGCCGTGTTGGGGCGGGCCGAGCACGACGGCGTCGACCTGGTGGAGCCGGCCGTGGTCGGCGGCGGCCCGGGGCGCGGCGGAGCGGTAGCTGACGAGGGCGCCGGCGGTGGCGAGGGCGAGGGCGAGCAGCAGTCCCAGCGCGGCGACGGCCCAGGCGCGGGCGCGGGAGCGGTCCACGGACCGGGCGAGCGGTTCGCGCCGTCCGCCGAGGGCCCGTCGCAGCTGGCGGCCGGTCCGCCGCGGGAGCGACGCCGGCCGGGCCGGCCGGGGGCTGCTGGACACGATGACGGCTCCTCAGGTGTGTTGGGACTGTGCAGTGGTGAACGGTGTTCCGTTACCCAATGTCCACCCCGCGCGAACCCGCGCACAAGAGCCGTGCGGGTTCGCACGAACGCGGCGTGTGACGGCCGGGCGCCGGTGGCGGCGGCCGCGGCGGCCGGAACGGGGTGACCGGAACGGGACGTTCGGCCCTCGGCAGGGCGGCGCGGGCGGGGCAGGCTTGGAACCGGGCCGTGCCTCCCGTGCCCGGGTGCGGCCCGGCCCGGTTCGCCGTGGGGGCGTCGGGCCGCGGTGTGCGGCAGGGGGCGGGTGTGGGGCCCGCCTCCTGCCCGCCGTACCCGGGGTTCTGACGTCGTGCCAGGTCAGCGGCTTGTTCTCGCCGGATATACACTCGGAGTATACGCGTGGGGTATGGTCCTCCCCATGAGTGTTCCCTTGACCCTGCTCGGGCTCCTGGAACGGGAGCCGAGCCACGGCTACGACCTCAAGCGCGACTACGACGCCCTGTTCGGCCGCGGCAAACCCCTCCCGTACGGCCAGGTCTACGCGACGCTCGGCCGCCTCGCCCGCGACGGCAAGGTGGTCGCCGGCGAGGCGGAGCCCGGCGACGGTCCCGAGCGCAAGCGCTACGTGATCACCGAGACCGGCGCGACGGAGTTCGAGACCTGGCTGACCGAGCCCGTCGCGCCCGAACCCAACCTGCAGAGCACGCTGTTCACCAAGGTCGTGCTCGCCCTGATGCTCGGCCGCGACGCCCAGGACTACCTGGACACCCAGCGCGCCGCCCACCTGCGCCGGATGCGCGAGCTCACCGACCTGCGCCGCACCGGCCCCCTGGTGGATGCCCTGCTGGCCGACCACGGCCTGTTCCACCTGGAGGCGGACCTGCGCTGGATCGACCTCACCGCCGCCCGCCTGGGCGCCCTCGCCGCGGAGGTGCGGCGATGACCGCCGTGATCGAGGCCCGCGACATAGCCCTGTCCTTCGGGGAGACGCCCGCGCTGCGCGGGGCCAGTCTCTCGGTCGAGGCCGGCGAGGTGCTGGCCGTCATGGGCCCGAGCGGGTCGGGCAAGTCGACGTTATTGCACTGCCTGGCCGGCATCCTGGTGCCCGACGCCGGCGAGGTGCACTTCGACGGACAGCGGATCGACACCATGGCCGAGGCCCGGCGCAGCGCCCTGCGCCGGGACCGCTTCGGCTTCGTGTTCCAGTTCGGCCAGCTGGTGCCGGAGTTGACGGCCGAGGAGAACGTCGCCCTGCCGCTGCTGCTGAACGGCGTGCGCCGCGCCGCCGCGCTGGCCGACGCCCGGCCGTGGTTCGCCAGGCTCGGCCTGGACGGCATGGAGAAGCGCCGCTCCGGCGAGCTGTCGGGCGGTCAGGCGCAGCGCGTCGCCCTGGCCCGCGGCCTGGTGGCCCGCCCACAGGTGCTCTTCGCCGACGAGCCGACCGGCGCCCTGGACTCGCTGACCGGCGAGCAGGTGATGGACCTGATGGTCGCCTCGGCCCGCGAACAGGGCACGACCGTCGTCCTGGTGACCCACGAGCCCCGCGTCGCCGCCTACGCCGACCGCGAGGCGATCGTGCGCGACGGCTCGGCCCGGGTGCTCTCGGCGGGACCGGTGGCGGGGCAGGCGGCCGGACCGGTGGCGGGACCGGTGGCGCCGTGATCGCCTTCTCGCTCCGCCTGGCCGTCAGCGGCGGCCGGGAGGCGCTGGCCCGGCTGGCGATGATCGCGGCGGCCGTCGCGATCGGCGTCGGCCTGCTGCTCTCCACGTTCGCGAGCGTCAACGCGATCGGCCGGGCCAACGAGCGCCAGCTGTGGATGAATTCGGGCACCAAGAGCCGGGCCGAGGCGCCGGCCGCCGTCGACCCGCTCTGGTGGTACGCGCACGGCGACTTCTACGACGGCAAGGAGGTCTTCGAGGTCGAGGTCGCCCCGACCGGCCCCACCTCGCCCGTCCCGCCGGGCCTGACCGGGCTGCCGGCCCCCGGCGAGTACTACGCCTCGCCCGCGCTGGAGAAGCTGCTGCGCGACGTCCCGGCCGTCCAACTGGGCGACCGCTTCCCCGGCCGGCTCGCCGGCACCCTGGGCGACGCCGCGCTGCCCTCCCCGGACAGCCTGTCGGTCGTCATCGGCCGCACGGCGGACGAGGTCAGGGCGGGGCCGCGCGCCCGGCAGATCACGACGATCGCCACCACCCTGCCCGCCGACTGCGACAACGACTGCTTCGGCCACGGCGTGCGCGGCGACGCGATGACGCTCATCCTCACCGTGGTGGCCGGCGCGCTGATCTTCCCGGTGCTGATCTTCATCGGCACCGCGACCCGGCTGTCCGCCGCCACCCGCGAACAGCGCTTCGCCGCGATGCGGCTGGTGGGCGCGACACCCCGGCAGGTCTCGGTGATCTCGGCGGTCGAGTCCACGGTGGCGTCGGCGGCCGGGACGGTGCTCGGCTTCGCGCTCCACGCGGCGCTGCGCCCGCTGGTGGCCGAGGTCCCGTTCACCGGGAGCCGGTTCTTCACCTCCGACCTGACCTTGACCGTCCCGCAGGTGCTCGGCGCCGTGGTGGGCGTGCCGGTGGCGGCGGCGCTCGCCGCCCGGTTCGCGCTGCGGCGGGTCACGATCTCGCCGCTGGGCGTCTCCCGCCGGGTGACGCCGAAGCCGCCGAGCGCCTGGCGGGTGGTCCCGCTGCTGGCGGGGCTGGGCGAGCTCGGCTACTTCGTCGACAACCGCCCGCCGACCACCAACGGTCAGTCGGCGGCCTACCTGACCGGCTTCCTGCTCGTGATGCTCGGCCTCGTGGTGGCCGGCCCGTGGCTGACGATGGTCGTCGCCCGGGCGGTGGCCCGGCGGACCGGCCGGCCGGCCTCGCTCATCGCGGTGCGCCGCCTCGCGGACGACCCGAAGGCCGGGTTCCGCTCGGTGGCCGGGCTGGTGCTGGCGCTGTTCGTGGTCACCTCGACGGTGAGCGTCATCGGTACGATCAACGCCAACCGCGGTGCGCTGAGCGGTGATCCGGAGATCCGCAAGGCCGTCGTCCACGCCCCGTCGTTCGACCTCTTCCGCTCGGACGCGATGGGCACCGTGCCCGACTCCGTGCTCGCCTCCGCCCGCGCCGTGCCCGGCTTCCGCGGCCTGGCACTGGCCCACGACAACCCGGCCGGGCTCGGCCGGGAGTACCACGGCTCCGAGGCCATGCCCGCGCCCGCGCTGATGCTCTGCCCGGAGCTGGCGCAGGTCCCGGTGATCGGCCACTGCGCGCCGGGCGCGGCCGTCGCCCTCGTCCCGCTCTGGCAGTTCGTCGACCTGCGGGAGGCGAGCGCCCAGGAGTGGCCCGCCGCTCCGATCTCCGTGCAGGACGCCGCCGCGCTGCCGGTGCGCATGGTCTACACGACCACCGACGGCTCGTCGGCGGCCATGGAACAGCTGCGGACGCTCTTCACCAGGGCCTACCCGACGTACGAGGCGCGGATGGCCGCCGACTGGGGCACCGTGTCGCAGAAGCAGCTCCAGGGCTGGCGCCAACTCGCGAACGTCGTCCTGCTGACCACCCTGCCGATCGCCGGGTGCAGCCTCGCGGTGAGCGTGGTCGCCGGACTCTCCGACCGCAGGCGGCCGTTCGCCATCCTGCGGCTGACCGGGGCGCCGCTGCGGCTGCTGCAACGGGTGATCGGGCTGGAGAGCGCGCTGCCGCTGCTGGTGGTCGCGGCGATCTCGATCGGGACGGGCTTCGCGGCGGCGGCGATGTTCCTCACGTCGCAGATGGACTACGACCTGGTGTCGCCGGGCGCGCTCTACTACGGGCTGACGGGCTTCGGCCTGCTCGCCTCGCTCGGCATCATCGCCTCGACGCTGCCGCTGCTGAGGCGGATCACCGGGCCGGAGGCGGCGCGCAACGGCTGACGGGCGGGATCCGGTCGAGCGGCCGGTGTCCCGGGGCAGCAGGGGAGCCCCGGGACACCGGTGTGCTCCGGCTCAGCCGATCCGGTAGCCGTGCGTGCCGGGGCGGCGCACCCCGTCCATGCCCGGCAGCCACGCGCCGAGGACGAGGGCGGACGGGTAGAACATCGGCTCCGGCAGGGCGTCCACCGCGAAGCGCTCCCAGCCCGCGCACGCGTGCGGCTCGGTGACCAGCGCCTCGGCGAGGCTCGGCGGCGCGAGCACGGCGGCGGTCAGCCGGGGCCGGCCGAGCTCGTGGTCGAGCAGCACGGCCAGCACCCGCATCTCGTCGGCCGGCAGCACGATGCCGGTCTCCTCGGCGAGTTCGCGCGCCGCCGCCTGCTCGAAGGACTCGCCCGGCTCCTCCACCTTCCCGCCCGGCAGGCTCCAGGTGGGCGGCTCGCCGGCGGTGGTGCGGCGGCCGACCAGCACCCGGCCGTCCCCGGTGGGCACGATGACGCCGGCGCCGAGCATCGGCGCGACCGTCCGGGCGGGTGCTGCCGGTGCGGGGGCTGCCGGTCCGGGTGAGGTGGAGGTCAACTCGCGTTCTCCTTCGGGTGGTTACCAGTTGCCGCGCTCGTAGTCCTTGAGGAAGCAGCCGTACAGGTCCTCGCCCCGCTCGCCGCGCACGATCGGGTCGTAGACCCGGGCCGCGCCGTCGACCAGGTCGAGCGGGGCGTGGAAGCCCTCGTCCGCCAGGCGCATCTTGTCCGGGTGCGGGCGCTCGTCGGTGATCCAGCCGGTGTCGACGGCGGTCATCAGGATGCCGTCGCTCTCGAACATCTCCTGCGCGCTCGTGCGGGTCAGCATGTTGAGCGCGGCCTTCGCCATGTTGGTGTGCGGGTGGCCGGCGCCCTTGTAGCCGCGGGTGAAGACGCCCTCCATCGCGGACACGTTCACCACGTACTTGCGGCGCGACGAGGACGCGGCCATCGTCGGGCGCAGCCGGCTGATCAGGATGAACGGCGCGGTGGAGTTGCAGAGCTGCACCTCCAGCAGCTCCATCGGGCCGACCTCCGAGACGGTCTGCACCCAGCTGTTGGTGTCCGCGAGGTCGGGTACCAGACCGCCGGCGTCGATCGCGGTGCCGGCCGCGATCCGGGCGGGCGTCGCGGAGCCGGTGACGAGCGCGAGCGAGGTGACGTCCTCGGCGGCCATCCGCAGGTCGGCCCCGCCCGCCTGGTGGGGGAGCGCGGGCAGGTCGACGCTGCCGCTGCCGAAGCGGCCGATGGTGGTGGCCTGCGGGAGCTCGCCGGCCGGCAGCGGCGCGGTCTCGGCGGCGACCAGCTCGCGGTAGGACTCCGGCGGGCGGCGGACGGTCTGCGCGGCGTTGTTGATCAGGATGTCCAGCGGGCCGTCGGCGGCGACCTCGTCCGCGAGCGCCATGACCTGGGCCGGGTCGCGCAGGTCGATCCCGACGATCTTGAGGCGGTGGATCCACTGGTCGCTGTCCGGCATCGCCTTGAAGCGGCGGATCGCGTCGTTGGGGAAGCGCGTGGTGATCGTGGTGTGGGCGCCGTCGCGCAGCAGCATCAGCGCGATGTACATGCCGATCTTGGCCCGGCCGCCGGTGAGCAGCGCGCGCTTGCCGGTGAGGTCGGCGCGGGCGTCCCGGCGGGCCCGGTTGAGCGTCGCGCAGGGCTGGCACAGGTTGTGGTAGAAGGCGTCGACCTCGACGTACCGCTTCTTGCAGGTGTAGCAGGAGCGGGGCCGCTCCAGGATGCCCGCGATCTCGGTCGTGGTGACGGTGGTCAGGCCGAACGCGCCGGCCGTCTCGTCGTCGATCCTGGTGGGCGCGCCGGTGGCCGTGCGGGCGGTGACCTCGCGGTCGTTGGCGGTCTTGCGGGCCCGGGTCTCCTGGCGGCGGCGCTGCTTGAGCGTGCGGAATATGCCGCCGACGGCCTGGCGGACGGTGATCGCGTCCGGGTGATCGACGTGCAGCTCGTCCAGCTCCGCGATCACCTCGAGACAGAGCCGCAGGCGCTCGGGATCGAGGCCGGGACCGTAGTCGATCTCCTCCTCGATGCCCTCGACCGGGCTCTCCTGGAGGTGCTGTGCCGCTACTTGCTGATCGATGCCCACGCCCGCTGCCGTTTCCCGTTTCGCCTCGCCGTTACCGCGTGAATGCTACGGGAGTCGCCCCGGCCGGGGCGAAAGGTCGATCGTTTGGACGATCATCCAAGTCTACGCGCGAAGCTTTGATCTTGATTTGTGCACAGCGCCAGCAATCGTCCCCGAACTGGCTTTTGTCCCGACCCTCCCGGAGAATCGAATGTTGGGTGCCGGGCGCCCGAGTGCGCCCCGGCGGCATCGCCGCAACCGCACCCGAGGTGTACCTTCTCCCAGCCAGAGAGCCCCATTTCATGCGCTTCCTGAACGACCTCAAGCCCTCGTACGACCTGACGTACGACGACGTCTTCATGGTCCCCAGCCGTTCCGCCGTGGGCTCCCGGCAGGCAGTCGACCTCTCCTCGAACGACGGCACCGGCACCACCATCCCGCTGGTCGTCGCCAACATGACCGCCATCGCGGGCCGCCGGATGGCCGAGACCGTCGCCCGTCGCGGCGGCCTGGTCGCCATCCCCCAGGACATCCCCACCGAGGTCATCGCCGAGGTCATCGCCTGGGTCAAGCAGCGCCACCTGGTGTTCGACACCCCGATCACCCTCGCCCCCGGCGCCACCGTCGCCGAGGCCCTGTCGCTGCTGCCCAAGCGCGCGCACGGCGCCCTCGTGGTCGTCGAGGACGGCAAGCCCGTCGGCGTCGTCACCGACTCCGACTGCCAGGGCGTCGACCGCTTCACCAGCCTCGCCGACATCATGTCCCGCGACCTGCTGCTCCTCGACGAGGACGTCGACCCGCGCGCCGCCTTCGAGAAGCTCTCCGAGGCCCACCGCAAGCTCGCCCCGGTCGTTGACGCCGAGGGCCGCCTCATCGGCATCCTCACCCGCAAGGCCGCGCTGCGCGCCACCCTGTACACCCCGGCCGTCGACGCCGCCGGCAAGCTGCGGATCGCCGCCACCGTCGGCATCAACGGCGACGTGGCCGGCAAGGCCAAGGCCCTCATCGAGGCCGGCGCCGACGTGCTGGTCGTCGACACCGCGCACGGCCACCAGGAGAGCATGATCAGCGCGCTGCGCGCCGTGCGCGGCCTGGACCCGCAGATCCCGATCGTGGCCGGCAACGTCGTCTCCGCGGCGGGCGTGCGCGACCTCGTCGAGGCGGGCGCCGACATCCTCAAGGTCGGCGTCGGCCCGGGCGCCATGTGCACCACCCGCATGATGACCGGCGTCGGCCGCCCGCAGTTCTCCGCCGTCCTGGAGTGCGCCGCCGAGGCGCGCCGGCTCGGCAAGCACGTGTGGGCCGACGGCGGCGTCCGCCACCCGCGCGACGTCGCCATGGCGCTGGCCGCCGGCGCCTCCAACGTGATGATCGGCTCCTGGTTCGCCGGCACCTACGAGTCCCCGGGTGACCTCCACACCGCCGCCGACGGCCGCCAGTACAAGGAGAGCTTCGGCATGGCCTCGGCCCGCGCCGTGAGCAACCGCACCGCCCAGGACTCCACCTACGACCGCGCCCGCAAGGCGCTGTTCGAGGAGGGCATCTCGCACTCCCGGATGTTCATCGACCCGACCCGCCCGGGCGTCGAGGACCTGATCGACTCGATCGTGGCCGGCGTGCGCAGCTCCTGCACCTACGCGGGCGCCAACACGCTGGAGGAGTTCCACGAGAAGGCGATCGTCGGCGTTCAGAGCGCGGCCGGCTACGCCGAGGGCAAGCCGCTGCACTCCAGCTGGGCCTGATCCGCACGGGCGGCGCGTGCGTTCGCCCCGCCACCGTTCTCGGGTTCGCCGACCGGCCGGTTCCTCGCTTCGGGGAGCCGGCCGGCGGCCGTTCCCGCAGCCGTTCCTGCGGCCGGGTCGTGGTGGACGCCGTCGTGCAGGCCGAGCGGCAGCAGGAGCGCGCGGCCGAGCAGCCCCACCGAGCCGTCCAGCGCGGCGGCGAAGGCGTGCGCGGCGCACGGCACCCGGCGCAGCTCCCACAGCGCCCGCACCGCCGACCAGGCCGCCTCGCGGGCGGCGTCCACCGACCAGGCGCCCAGCAGGTGCGCGAGCGGCGCGGCCGGCTCCGGCAGCCCGTGCGCGCCCAGCAGCTGCTCCCGGACGGCGGCCTCCACCTCGGCCAGCACCCCGTTGACCCGGTGGTAGTCGTCCTCGACGTCCTCCGGTTCGCAGCCGAGCCGCCCGCACGCGTCCAGGACGGCCAGCGGGAGGTCGTGCTGGATGTGGGCGTTCATCCCGGCCAGGGCGAACTGCAGCGGGTGCACCCCGGGGTGGGCGCGCAGCTCGAACAGCGGCCGCCAGCAGGCGGGCGGTTCCCGCCCGGCGGCGTCGGCCGCCACCGCGAGCAGGTACCGCCCCGCGAACACCACGTCCAACTCGGCCACCGCCGCCGGATCGGCGAAGTACGGACCACCGAGCCGCTCCCGGACCGCCTCCGTGACGGTGAGGTAGGCCCGGTTGAACACCGCCACCCCGTCCTCCGGCGGCAGCCCCGCCCCGAGCGCCCGCAGCCGGGCGACCACCCCGTCGACCGTGCCGTCCGGGTTCGTGACGTCCACTGCCGTGCCGTTCGCTCCTGTGCTCGCCGCCGCACCGGGCATGCGCCACCCTCCGATGTCGATCGTGCACTGATCGCATCATCGTGGCAGTGTGCCCGGCCGACCGGAGCGCGCGGCGCGCAGCCGACCGGGGGACGGTCGACGGAGGGGCGGCGGCGTCAGCCCAGCTCGTACTCCAGGAGGTAGGTGTGCGCGCCGTCCTCGCCGACGGTCAGGTGGAACTCCCCGGTGAGCCCGGCCAACTCGCCCGAGCCGGTGCCCGGGACGATGCGTATCGTCACACCGGTGGTGTCCCAGGCGGCGTGCTGGAGCACGAACGAGCCCTTCCGCCCGTCCAGTTCACCCGTCACGTGCTCCACCGCGACGTACGAGGCCGGCGCGCCCGCGGCGTCCCCGACGGACGTCATCCGCACCTCGCTCGTGCCGGTGATCCCGCCCGTGAACGTCTTGGCGATCCGGATCCGGCCGAACGCCGCACCCGCCCGCTCCTCCGTCTCCACCGGCTCGAAGGCGGTCAGCTCGAACGCCCCGCTCGCCCTGTGCCCCATGGCGCTCTCCCCTCGACGAACGTCTCCGCGACCGACACCCCGTCGACCGCGATCAGAGCCTTGCACACAGCTCTGACAATCGCGCCCCACGCGGGTGAATGCCCTGGTCAGCGCTCCGCGCGCTGCTCCCAGCGGATCGCGAGCAGCGCCGCGTCGTCCGCGAGCCCGGCCGGGCCGACCCAGTCGTCGACGTCCGCCAGCACGCCGTCCAGCAGGTCCGCCGGCTGCCCCGCGTGCAGGCCGGGCAGCCGCTGCGCCAGCGGGTAGAACACCCCGTCGGCGTTCCGGGCCTCCGAGACCCCGTCGGTGTACAGGAGCAGCAGATCGCCCGGCCGCGCCTCGAAGCGCCCCACCGGGTAGCGGCCGCCGGTCAGCCCGAGCAGTCCCAGCGGCGGCGCCGCCTCCTCCGGCTCCAGCTCGCCCACCAGGCCCGCGCGGCGCAGCAGGGGGTGCGGATGGCCGCAGTTCACGACCGTCACCGGCTCCCGGCCCGGCGGCACGCTCAGCAGCAGCGCGGTCGCGAACCGCCCGTCGCCCGGTCTCGCGGCGAGCGCCGCGTCCAGGCGCTCCGCGAGCCGCCCGAGGTCGGGCTCGGTCCGCGCGCCCTCCCGGAACACCCCCAGCACGTCCGCCGCCGTCTCCACCGAAGGCAGCCCGTGGCCCTGGACGTCCCCGAGCAGGATCCGCACCCCGAACCGGGTGTCGAGGACGGCGTACAGGTCCCCGCCGATCCGGGCCTCGGCCGCCGCCGCCACGTACCGCACGGCCAGCCGCAGTCGGCCGATCCGCTCCGGCGGCGGCCGCAGCAGCGCCCGCTGCGCCGCCTCGGCCACCGTGCGGACCTGGAACAGCTCCCGCTCGCGCGCCGCCACGAGCAGCACGTTGGCGGCGCTGGCGAGGGTCGCGGCGAGGACGGTCACCAGCACGCTGACCCGGACGGCGGTCGGCAGCTGCTCGTTGGCGCTCTCCAGCGTGCCCACGGCCAGCAGCGCCGCCGCACCGACCAGGAGCGGCACCCGCGCCTTCCTGGTGGTGGCCCCGGCCAGCACCGGAGCGACCGCGAGCAGCGGCGAGAGCGTCGTGCCGGGCCCGCTCACCAGGTCGGCCACGACGGCCCCGGCGAGCAGCAGGAACGCGCCGTACAGCAACCCCCGCGTCCGCCGGGGCAAGTGCAACGGCGGCAAGTCCCCCGGCTCGTCCTCCTCCTCGATCACCCCTCCACTGTCCCCGCGCCCCCGACACCCGGCACCCAGGGCGTGTCTTTCGGAGCAGGCCGGGTGCCACCCGCGCGGTCAGGGACTCCGGCCGCGCCCCCGTCGGCCGGGCCGTCGGCCGCCCGACTAGGCTGGGTGACCGAGATGAGACGCAAGAGCCGCCGCCCGGCCTCCCCCCTTCCGCAGCGCAACGGTGTGGACCCCGTGCACCTGCGGCTGCCGATCGAGGGGCCCTGGGAGACCGTCCGGGCGTACCTCGTCGAGCGGCTGGCCGCCGTCGGCACGGCGCGCGTCGACGCCGCGCTGCACGGGCGGGAGATCGTGGGCGAGGACGGGCCGGTCGCGCCGGACGACCCGTTCCGGCCCGGCGGGCACCTGTGGTTCTACCGGGACCTCCCCGACGAGGTGCGGGTGCCGTTCGAGCTCGCCGTCGTGCACCGCGACGAACACCTGGTCGTCGTCGACAAGCCGCACTTCCTGGCCACCACCCCGCGCGGCAAGCACGTCGTCGAGACGGCGCTGTCGCGGCTGCGGCACGGCCTCGACCTGCCCGCGCTCAGCCCCGCACACCGGCTCGACCGCCTCACCGCCGGGCTCGCCCTGTTCGTCGTGCGGCCCGAGGAGCGCGGCGCGTACCAGACGCTCTTCCGCGACCGGCTGGTCCGCAAGGAGTACGAGGCCGTCGCGCCCTTCGACCCCGGGCTGAGCCTGCCGCGGACCGTCCGCAGCCACATCGTGAAGGAGCGCGGGGTGATCGCGGCCCGGGAGGTCGACGCCCCGCCGAACAGCGAGAGCCGGATCGACCTGCTGGAGCGGCGCGACGGCCTCGCCCGCTACCGGCTCCGGCCGCTCAGCGGGCGCACGCACCAGCTGCGGCTGCACATGTCCGGCCTGGGCGTGCCGATCCTGGGCGACCCGGTGTACCCGGTGGTGCTGCCCGAGCCGGCCGCGGACGACTTCCGCCGGCCGCTCCAACTGCTCGCCTCCGTCGTCGAGTTCACCGATCCCGTGACCGGCCGCGAGCACCGCTTCGAGAGCCGTCGCACCCTGTCCGCCTGGACCGACCCGGAGGGCTGGGCGGCCGGGGCCGGGGGCTCCTGACCGTCGGACCCCGGCGCCCTACGTCGGACCCGGCGCCCTAGGACCAACGGACGACCGGGTCCCGGTCCCGGTGGCCGATCCGGCACCCGGACGCTCGGAGCGATCGTGGGGGCATGAACGCAGCACAGCACACCGCCCCCACCGCCCCCACCGCCCCCACCACCCCCACCACCCCCACCCGCGTCGCCGTCGTCACCGGGGCCTCCCGAGGACTCGGCCTGGCCCTCGCCGAGGCGCTCGCCGCCGACGGGTGGCAGCTGGTGATCACCGCCCGGGGCGCCGCCGGGCTCGCCGCCGCCGAGGCCCGGCTGGGCGCCGTCACCAGGGTCGTCGCGCTGCCCGGCTCGATCGTGGACGACGACCACCGCGCCCGCCTCGCCGAGGCCGCCGCCGGGCTCGGCGGCGCGAGCCTCCTGATCAACAACGCCGGGACCCTCAACGGCACGGACGACGCCCGCGCCGAACCGCTGCCCAGGATCGCCGACGCGCCGCTGCCCGAACTCCTGGAGACGTTCGAGGTCAACGCCCTCGCCCCGATCGCGCTCACCCAGTTCGTCCTGCCGCAACTGCGCGCCCACGGCGGTGCGGTGCTGAACATCAGCTCCGACGCGGCCGTCGTGCCGTACGTCGGCTGGGGCGGCTACGGTGCGAGCAAGGCGGCGCTCGACCTCGCCACCGCCGTACTCGCCCGGGAGGAGCCGGAGTTGCGGGTCTGGGCGGTCGATCCCGGCAGCATGCGGACCGAGATGCTGCAGGCGGCGAGCCCCGGCGAGGACATCTCCGGCGAGCCGCTGCCGGAGGAGGTCGCCCCCGCCCTGCTCGGCCTGCTCAGGGACGGCGCGCCGTCCGGCCGGTACCGGGCGGAGGACCTCGCAGCGGACGTCGCAGCGGACCGCACGGGGGACCGTGCGGCGGATCTCGCAGCGGTCCGAGGTGGGCGATGACCGTCCTCACGGAGCTCGGCCCCGACTTCACCGTCCCGCCCGAACTCTCCGCCCCCGCACCGGCGGAGGCCCGCGGCCGGGCGCGCGACGGCGTCCGGATGCTGGTCGGCCGGCGCGAGCGCGACACCGTGGAGCACCACCGCTTCACCGACCTGCCCGACGTGCTGCGCCCCGGCGACCTGCTGGTGGTCAACAACTCCGCGACGATCCCGGCGGCCCTGCCCGGACGGCTGCCCGACGGAACGCCGGTCGCACTGCACCTGTCCTCGGCCCAGCCGGACCAACGCGGAGCGTTCCTGGTGGAGTTGCGCCGCGTCGTGCCCGGGAGGGCGGCGGAGTACTACCCGCCCGAGGACAGCCCGGCCCGCCCGGGCCTGCGGATCGGCCTGCCGGCCGGCGGTGCCGCCGAGTTGACCACCCCGTTCACCGCCCGCCTCTGGTACGCCGAACTCGACCTCCCCGCAGCGCTGTTGCCGTACCTGTCACTCCACGGCCGGGCGATCCGGTACGGCTACGTGGACCGCGACTGGCCGATGGAGGCCTACCAGACGGCGTTCGCCACCATCCCCGGCAGCAGTGAAATGCCCAGTGCCGCACGCCCGTTCACGACGGAGGTGGTCGCCCGCCTGGCCGGCCGCGGCGTGCTGCTCGCGCCGATCACCCTGCACACCGGCGTCGCGTCCCCGGAGGCGCACGAGGCGCCGTACGCGGAGCGGTTCCACGTCCCGGCGGCGACCGCCCGACTGGTGGGCCACGTCCGGGCGGGCGGCGGCCGGGTGATCGCCGTCGGCACCACCGCGGTGCGGGCGCTGGAGTCCGCCGCCGACCCGGACGGGACGGTCCACGAGGCCGACGGCTGGACGGAGTTGGTCATCACCCCCGAGCGCGGCGTCCGGGCGGTCGACGGTCTCCTGACCGGCTGGCACGAGCCGCGGGCCTCCCACCTCCAGCTCCTGGCCGCCGTCGCCGGCCTTCCGCTCCTCGCCCGCTGCTACCGCGAGGCCGTCCGGAGCCGGTACCTCTGGCACGAGTTCGGCGACGTCAACCTGCTCCTGCCGGCCTGACGAGACGTCAGGCAAAGAGCGTCCGTGCGACGTGGTCGGTGTCGAGGTATTCGCGGACGGCCGTGATCAGCCCGTTCTCGACGGTGAACACGGCCGCGCAGTGGTTCTCGTACGCGCTGCCGTTCGCGGCCGTCCCCTTGGAAGTCCACTCGGCGAGGGCCTTCGGGCCGTCCGCGAGAACCTGGGTGAGCGTCACCTCCAGCGGGGTGTCGGGGGCGAACAGGGCGCGCGCGCCGACGAGGAACTCGCTGAAGATGGCTTCCTTGCCGCGCCACACCCGCGACAGGGGGAGGGTGCCCGGGTACTCCCAGGTGGCGTCGTCGGCGAAGCAGGCGACGGCGGTGTCGAGGTCACCCCCGGCGATCGCGGTGACGTAGGCGGTGACGACGGTGCGGGCGTCGAGCTGCTGGTTCACGGTGGCTCCTCTGGTGTCCTCCGGTGGGGCTGTCCCGCCGTGCCACCAGACAACCGCGCAGGCACCGCACCGGGCCAACAACCGCCGTGCGGGGCCGACAATCAACCGTTGTCGTCGCAGGCCACACGCGGTTCAGGAGGTGCCCGTCGTGCCGGGCGGCAGCTCCAGCTCGAACCAGACCACCTTGCCGTCCCCGGTCCGCCGGCTGCCCCAGCGGTGGGCGAGCTCGTTGACGAGGTGCATGCCGCGCCCGCCCTCGTCCTCGGACCTGGCGGGCCGCATGCGCGGGGCCTCGCCCTCCTGGTCGGCGACCTCGACGGTGAGCATCCGGTTGCAGAACAGCCGCAGCTGGGTGGGGGATCCGGCGTGGACGAGGGCGTTGGTGATGAGTTCGCTGGTGAGCAGCTCGGCCCAGTCGGCGAGGGCGTCGAGCCCCCAGTCGGCGAGCGTCGTGCGGGTGAAGCGGCGGGAGTGCGCGACCATCGCGCGGTCGCCGCTGAGCGGCAGGGTCGCGATCCGGTCCGCGCCGACCGGGCGGACCTGGGCCATGATGACGGCGATGTCGTCCTCGGCGGTGCGGCCGGTGAGTTCGGCGAGGACGGCGTCGCAGGTCTGCTCCAGGGAGCGGCGCCGGTCGGCGATCGTGCGGCAGAGCAGTTGGATGCCCTCGTCGATGTCGCGGCCCCGGCGTTCGACGAGCCCGTCGGTGTAGAGCGCGAGGATGGCCTCCTCGGGGAGGGTGAACTCGACGCTCTCGAACGGGACTCCGCCGACGCCGAGCGGCGCGCCGGGCGGCAGCTCGATCGTCCGGGCCCGCCCGCCGGGCTCGGCGACGACCGGCGGCAGGTGTCCGGCGCAGGCGGCGGTGCAGTGGCGGTCGACGGGGTCGTAGACGACGCACACGCAGGTCGCGAACTGCCCGTCCCCGAGTGCGATGGTGGCCTCGTCGAGCCGGTGCAGGACGCGCGCCGGGTCGAGGTCGAGGGTGATCAACGTGCGGGCGACGGTGCGCAGTTGGCCCATGGTGGCGGCGGCCCGGATGCCGTGTCCCATGACGTCGCCGACGATCAGCGCGACCCGTCCGGAGGGCAGCGGAACGACGTCGAACCAGTCGCCGCCGACCTCGCTGACGACACTGCTCGGCAGGTAGCGGTAGGCGATGTCCAGGCCGAGCGTGCGGTGGATCTCCTGCGGCAGCAGGCTGCGCTGGAGGGTGAGCGCGGTGTCCCGCTCGCGCCGGTAGAGCCGTCCGTTGTCGATCGCGAGGGCGGTGCGGGCGGCGAGCTCCTCGGCCAGCGCCTGGTCGGCCGGCCCGAACGGCACCGGGTTGGCCATGCGGATGAACTCCGCCCCGCCGAGCACGAGTCCGCGCGCCACCAGCGGCACCATCAGGTACGAGTGCACCCCCGCCGCCAGCCCGGGCTCCACCCGGTCGGGCGAGGCGACGATCCGGCGCAGGTCGTCCTCGGTGACCTCGGAGACGAGGATCGACCGCCCGCTGCGCAGGCTCTCGGCGTACAGCGCGGCGGACTGCGACGTCTCGCCGACGGAGTCCGCCGCGCCGGTCATGGTGCCCGAGGGGCCGACCTCGCCGACCGCGACCGCCCGCATCAGCACCGAGCCGTCGGGCGGGACGGGCCCCGGCTCCTCGCCGCCGAGCACCGCGTCGCGCAGGTCGACGGTGACGAAGTCGGCGAAGCGCGGGATCACGACCTCCACCAACTCCCGTGCGGTGTTGTGCAGATCGAGGGTGGTGCCGATCCGTGTGCTGGCCTCGTTGAGCAGCGACAGCCGCTGCTGCGCGGCCCATGCCTCGTCGAGCGCGCGCTGGCGGGCCGCGGCGGCGTCGCGCTCGCGGGTGAACAGCAGCGCGTTGTCGATGGACACGGCCGCCCGCACCGCCAACTCCCCGGCCAACGCCAGGTCGTCGTCCTCGTAGGGGCGCTCGACGAGGGTGCGGTAGAAGCCCGCGACGCCGACCGGAGTGCCGCGCGCGATCAGCGGGACCACCATGAACGAACGGACGTTCTGCTCGCGCACCGCGGCGGTGCGCACCGGGTCGTCGGCGAACCAGGCCAGCCCCTCGGCGTCCATCCGCGGCACCAGCACGGGCTTGCGGTTCGCCAGCGCCCACGCGTACGGCGAGCCGGGCCGGAAGCGCTGCACGCCACCGGTCCGGTCGATCGGGCGCAGGGTGGAGCCGTGCACGGAGTGGAAGGCCATCCGGCGCAGGAGCGCGGAGCCGTCCCCGGAGGGGCGGGCCTCACGCTCGCCGCGGACGAGGTCGTCCAGCACCTCGACGACCACCGTGTCGGCCAGCCTGGGCGTCGCCACCTCGGCCAACTCCTGCGCGGTGCGGTCGATTTCGAGCGTGGTGCCGATCCGGGCGGACGCCACGTTGACCAGCGCCAGCCGCTCCTGCGCGGCCTTCGCCTCCCGCAGCGCCTGCTGGCGGGCGAGGACGGTCTGGTGCTGGCGCAGGTACAGCCGGGCGTTGTCGATCGCGACGGCGGCGCGCGAGGCCAGCTCGTCACCGAGCGTGATGTCCGCCTCGGCGAAGGACTCCCGGGCGCCGCGCCGCGAGTACACGATCATGCCGAGCGTCGTGCCGCGCGCCACCAGCGGGGTGATCCGCACCGAGCGCGGCCGGTCGCCGAGCGCGGCCTGGCGGCGGCTCTCGGTGATGCCCTCGCTGAGCAGCGGCAGCTCCCAGGACGGCACGACGACCGTCCGCCCGGTGGCGAGCGCCCGCGCGTACGGGGAGTCGTGGGGGAGCTCGTACACCGCGTCGACGGGCAGGGCCTCCGCCGGGTACAGCGGATCGGTGGACGCGAGGGCCAGCCGGCGCACCAGCAGCGGGACGAGCCGGTCGGTCGGCTCGACGTTGCGCCCGGCGACCAGCGCCTCCAGGGCGAACACGCCGCTGATGTCGGCCACCCTCGGGACCATCGCGTCGGCCAGCTCGCGGGCGGTCTGCCGCAGGTCCAGCGTGGTGCCGATGGAGGCCGTCGCGTCGACGAGCAGGGCCAGCCGCTCCTGCGCGCGGGCGGCGCGGGCGTCGGCGTGGAACTGCTTGCTGATGTCGATGACCGTCGAACTGACCCCGAGCACCCGCCCGCCCGGCTCCTCCAGTCGGAAGTACGAGGCGGACCAGGCGTGGTCGTGCTGCGGATCGCCCGGAGTGCGGCCGTGCGAGCGCGTGTCCACGACCGGCGTGCCCGTCTCCAGCACCCGCCGCATCACGGCCTCCGCCTCGGCGCCGTTGATCCCGGGCAGCAGCTCGGTCAGCCGGTGGCCGACGTGCGCCCCGACGGACAGGCCGTTGACCCTGGCCAGCGCCTCGTTGAGGCGGACGAACCGCAGATCGGCGTCGAAGACGCCCATGCCGACCGGGGACTGCGTGAAGAACCCGTCCAGGACCGCGAGGTCCGCCTGGATCCGGCGCAGCGTCGTGACGTCCGAGGCGACGGCCAGCACCAGCGGGCGCCCGCCGGGACCGGCGATGGGATGGGTGCGGAACTCCAGGTTCACGGGATGCCCGTCCCGGTGCCGCACGGGGAACACCCCGGACCACGGCCGCCCGTCCAGGATCTGCTGGAACAGCTCCAGCACGTCGGGCCGCTCCTCGTCCGAGGTCAGCAACTGCGCGGCCTTCGCACCGACCGCCTCGGCGGCGGTGTAACCGAGCAGTGCCTCGGCGTCGCTGCTCCAGTGCAGGATCCGCCCGTCGGCCTCGATCAGCGCCGTCGCGATCGGGACCATCAGCAGGGCGTCCTGCCGCGGCTCCCCCGTGTGCGGCTCGTTCTCGTTCACCATGGCCAGAGAACCGTCCGGAGATCGCTTCCACCAGCTCTGCCATCTTCGCACGCGGCCCCCGGGGCCCGCTCACCGTGACATCACCGCCCGGGGCGTACCCACCAGAACCCCGACCGCCGGACCGCGGCTCACCCGACGGCCCGGATCCCTCGAACCCGCGCCCGATCGACCGGCGAACGCGCACCATCCCGGTAGAGGCGCCGCACGCACCGGCGGCGCAGCGGACTGCCTGCCACCAGCAAGACCGGCGACACCAGCAGCGCGCCGATCATGACCCCGATCGGGTGTGTCCAGCCAACGGTGTAACTCAGGTTGATTTGTATTACCGGCGGCCGATGGAGAGCCGGCCGTCGAAGGTGATCTCGAAGGCGTTCAGT